>NZ_RBXX01000002.1:2407624-2708578 GCF_003635025.1 Saccharopolyspora antimicrobica
CGGCTGCGCCCCGGCCGTCCGATCCTGGCCGTGGGCCGGGATTGCTTCGCCGCGGACCGCTTCCTGGCGCAGTCCGCCGCCGACTTCATCGGTGGCCGCCTGCACCTGTTCAACGACGTGTCCGAGCTCGCCGCGCTCCCGTCCGACGACGTGGCCGTCGTGGCGCTGTCGCACACCGACCTGCGGACCGGCGCGGTGCGCGATGCCGCGGCCATCACCGCCGAAATCCACCGCCGCGGCGCGCTGGCGCTGTGGGACCTGAGCCACTCGGCCGGTGCGCTGCACGTGGACCTGCACGGCTGGCAGGCCGACTTCGCCATCGGTTGCGGCCACAAGTACCTCGGCGGCGGTGCTGGAGCACCGGCCTACTCGTACGTCGCCAGCCGCCACCGCGGCACCTTCCCGGTGTGCACGACCGCCGGAGTGCTGCACCCGCTGGCGGACGGCTTCACCGGCTCGGCGTCGACGTTGTCGGTGTCCGAACTGCGCACCGGCCTGTCCCTGCTGGCGGGCATCGCCGTGGAGGAGCTGGCCGCGAAGACCGCGAGCCTGGCGCAGCTGTTCCTGGACCGCCTCGACAGCAACTGCGCGGACACCAGGATCGAGGTGCTCCGGCCGCCTGGCCCGCCCGGTGCCCAGGTCGTGCTCCGCCACGAGCGTGCCCAGCAGATCGCGAACGCCCTCTTCGACCGCGACATCGTCGTGGAGAACCCGGCCTCCGACCTGCTACGCCTGCACTTCGCGCCGTCCTGGCTCCGCTACGTCGACGCCTGGGAAGCAGCCGAGCAGCTCCACGCAGCCCTCCACGACATCGCCTCCAAGTCGTGACAGCTCTTCATCACAAGGGTTTTCAACCTCCTCCTGCATAGGTAGCGGTCCTCGGCGCCCGCGGGCTGAGGAACAAGACCCGTTCCGGGCCATGGTCGACGTGGCACGCGCCCGCGAAAGGCAGTACTACGGCGGCGCTTTCGAGTTCCGGCGCTCCGCGGACGACGACCGGCACTTCCACCAGGACGTGCACCGGTGCTTCTACCAAGGAAGTTCTCGCCGAGAACTCCGCGTCCGAACTGGGGCCGGTGCTCTGCGCCTTCGACGAGAGCTGGATCGGGGCCGTCGATCCAGCGGTGCACGGCTTCCGCTTCGAACGTGCCACCACGATAGCGCTCGGCGGGACGCGCTGCCCCTTCCATTTCAGCCGGGAGAGCTAAGCCGAAAGGCCGGAACATCTTGGCCTGCAAGACGATCCGAGCGGCATGAAGGCTGGCCGAATGGCCGATCCGCGCGGTCGCCCCCGCCCGGCATTCTCGAAATCGCACCCGGCGTGCAGGACCTATCCCCCACCCGGCGCGCCGGGTGCGCACGGGGCGGCCACGCCCGCGTAGATCCGCTCCAGCTCGTCGTGCAGTCGGGCCGGGCGCACTTCGGTGGAGCGGAGCTGGCGGGTGGTGGTGCGCATGGTCGACACCAGGCGCTGGGCCTGCTGGAGGTCCTGGGGGTTGTCGCGGACCGCCTTCTCGGTGGCCGCGTCAACCACCCGCTCCAGCACGCTGATCGTCGGCCACCAGCGTTCGGCCTGCGGTGCTGTCGCGGGGTTCATCAGCTGCTGCTGGAGAGCCCCGCGGAGGTCGGCGAGCTGGCGGTAGGTGCGGCGGCGCAGTGCGGGGCGACCGTGCCGCACTCCGGCCAGCGACTGGGAGACGTACTCCGCCACCGCCGCGACGGCGTCGGCGAACCTGGTCTCCAGCTCCGGCCCGCGGTGCAACGGGCGGAGCAGGAAACCCACGGCCAGCACGATCGCGCACCCGACGAGGGTGTCGATCAGGCGAGCCACCGCGTGGAACTCCGCGCCCTGGTTCAGCTGCAGCAGGACCAGGGCCGTCACGACCGCGCTGAACAGGCCGTAGTGGCGGTCGACCGCGATCGGCAGCTTGGCGGCCAGCACGACGATGAACGGCAACGACCACCAACCGGGAGGTACTAGGGAGAGCAGCAAGAAGGCGATCAGGACACCGGCGACGGTGCCGATGGCGCGCAGCACGGTGCGGGCGAAGACCGAGCCGGAGTTCGGCTTGAGCACCAGCGCAGCGGTCAGTGCGATCCAGTACGGCTGGTCGAGGCCTGCGAGCAGGCCGACCCCCTCGGCCAGCGCCAGGCACAGCACCATCCGCAGCACCTGGGCCCAGGTCGAGCGACCGAAGGTCAGACGCACGCGCTCGCGCTCGCGGGAGACCTCGGCGCGCTTGGCGATCCGGAACGCGCTGACCAGCTCGGCGATGCCTTGGTCGAGGGCGCGCGCCAGCGGCGAATCGACGGTGCCCGGCTGGTAGGGCGGCGGTACCTCGCCGGTGCGCATGCAGCGGGCCAGCGAGCGCAGGGCTTCACGGGCGCGCGGCGGAGGGCGTTCTCCTGCGTGGGCCAGGGAGACCGAGGCCTCCACGATCGGCGTGGCGTGGGTGTAGACGAGGTAGAGGCGGTCGCGCACGCGGCTGCGGGACATCGACCCGCCGCCGACCAGCACGTCGTGCGCGGTGTTCAGCGCCTTGGTCAGCTCCTGGCGCGCGGTCACCGGTGTCTCGGCGTCGAGCATGCGCAGCGTCGCGTCGAAGATCCTGGCGACCGCGCTGCGCGCCGGTGCCGTGCCGCGGAACGGCCACGTCGCCATGACCAGTGCGAACAGCAGCAGCTCGCCGGCCGCGAACCAGGCGATCTGCTCGCCGACCGGCAGGCTCGCCGACTGCTCGCCGGTCGCGACGATGCAGAACGTCAGCATGTGTGCGCCGCCCGAGGACCACAGGTCGCCCATCCGGCTGGACAGGACCGACGGCACCGCCACCGCGAGCACGACGGCTGCCGCCCACCACGGGCCGGGTGCGGCGGCACCGGCGGCGAACCCGAGCACGCCGAGGACCGCGGCCACCCCGACCCGGCGCAGCCGGTAGCGGTACGAGCCGGTCAGGTCCGAGAAGCTCGCGCACAGCGCGCCGATCGAGGCGAGCACCGCTTCCTCGATGCGGCCGGTGAGCAGTCCGACCAGCTGCGGCATGCCGATGCCCAGGCCGACGGCGCAAACGCGCGTCCAGTCGGCCGGAATGGACATCGGTCGCAGCTGCCGCAGCAACCAGTCCGGTAGGAGGGGGTGGCGCAGTGCTCGGCTCGTCAACACGCACCGTCCTTCAGGAGGAGGGGACACGCGCTCCACGCCGAGCGGCTGGGATCTGCGTTCGATTGTCACGCGGTGCGGACCGGCGCACCGCCGATCGACGCCCGCATCACACCGCGGGTTCGATCACACCCGTCCGAGTGAGATCCACCCGAAGCAGAAGCCGCACCCACACCGCAGGACGGAGGTCGCCAGGAGCAGGCCGGGCAGCGGCAAGGCACCGGTAAGTCCTAAATGGACCTTCCGTTCAGGGTGCTCAGGATTCTCGTCGCGAGAGAGGTGATGATCAGCCAGAAAAGCGCCGCTGCGCCGTAGTTGAGGAGCACCTCGGCCTTCGGGTCCGCGGGCATGAACAGGTCCTGGAAGCCCAGTGCCAGCCAGTCCGCCCAGGACGCCACGAAGCGCGTGATGCCGTTGTCCGGGTTGGCGTTGCCGATCGTCAGGACCACGTGCACCGCCAGCAGCGCGGCGGCCGCCGTGCCGACCCACCGGACGACCTTGATGAGCACCCGGAGCCCCCGGTGCCAGGCCCGGCGGACGTCAGCGCGCCGCACACCGCCCTCGTGCGTCCCGGATCCGACTTCTTCCGCCACGAACCCAGTGTGGCACGGAGAACGCGATCAGCCGAAGACCCGACCGAGCAGTCCACCCACCAGCACCCAGAAACACGCGGCCAGGCCGTAGTCGAGCAACACCTGGAGCACCGGGAAGTCCACCGACAGCAGCCCGGGGAAGAACAGCGCCAGCGGCTCGGCGGCCTGCGCCACCGATCCGACGAACTTCCCGTCGCCGGCGAACCCGGTCAGGATGAACAGCAGGTGCATCACCAGCACCGCGGCGAACAGGAAGCCCGCGCCTTGGAACAAAACGGCGATCCCGCCGCTGCCCTTCTTCGCCGCCATCAACCCGCTCCCTTCGCGTGAGTCCGCTCTCACTCTGCCAGCTCCCGCGCAGCGGGCCGACACCACCGCTCCCACGATGTGGAAAGGGTGGTTGCATGTTGGGCGGTGATTGGGTTTAGCCTGGGTCCGTGGCTCGCGTTCTCCTGCTTCGCCGCCGCGACGGGGTCTGACCGACCGGCCCCTCGTCGCGGGGTTCGAACGCGCCGGTCGTCGGTCCAGACCCGGAAACCGTGCAGGAGATCCACTCGCATGAGCAACACTTCCCCCGAACCGCAGGCCTCGTTCGCCGACCGGGTGCGCAAGCCGTCCCGCCCCGCGCCCGCTGATCAGCAGCCGTGGAACCCGCAGCAGGGCAGCTCGATGCCGCACCACCGCTACCGCCCGTTCCACGAGCTGGTCGAGAACGTCTCGCTGCCGGACCGGACCTGGCCGGACAACCGGATCACCCGGGCGCCGCTGTGGTGCGCCGTCGACCTGCGCGACGGCAACCAGGCGCTGATCGACCCGATGTCGCCCGCCCGCAAGCGCCGCATGTTCGACCTGCTGGTGCAGATGGGCTTCAAGGAGATCGAGGTCGGCTTCCCGGCGGCCAGCCAGACCGACTTCGACTTCGTCCGGGAGATCATCGAGGACGGCGCGATCCCCGAGGACGTGCGCATCCAGGTGCTCACCCAGTGCCGCCCGGAGCTGATCGAGCGCACCTTCCAGTCCCTGGAGGGCGCGCCGCAGGCGATCGTGCACATCTACAACTCGACCTCGATCCTGCAGCGCCGCGTGGTGTTCCGGGAGGAGCGCGAGGGCATCAAGAAGATCGCCACCTCGGCCGCTGAGATGACGCTGGAGCTGGCGGGCAAGTACTCCGACACCGACTTCCGCTTCCAGTACTCGCCGGAGTCCTACACCGGCACCGAGCTGTCCTACGCCGCCGAGGTGTGCGACGCGGTCACCGAGATCTGGCAGCCCACCCCGGAGCGGCCGGTGATCCTGAACCTGCCCGCCACCGTCGAGATGGCCACGCCGAACGTCTACGCCGACTCCATCGAGTGGATGCACCGCAACCTGGCCCGCCGTGACTCGGTGATCCTGTCGCTGCACCCGCACAACGACCGCGGCACCGGCATCGCCGCTGCCGAGCTGGGCTACCAGGCCGGGGCGGACCGGATCGAGGGCTGCCTGTTCGGCAACGGCGAGCGCACCGGCAACGTCGACCTGGTGGCGCTGGGCATGAACCTGTTCAGCCAGGGCATCGACCCGCAGATCGACTTCTCCGACATCGACTACATCAAGCGCACCGTCGAGCACTGCAACCAGCTGCCGGTGCACGAGCGGCACCCGTGGGGCGGCGAGCTGGTGTACACCGCCTTCTCCGGCAGCCACCAGGACGCCATCAACAAGGGCCTGGACGCGCTGCGCGACGAGGCGAGCAAAGCCGGTGTCCCGGTGGACGACCACCCGTGGGAGGTCCCGTACCTGCCGATCGACCCGAAGGACGTGGGCCGCACCTACGAGGCGGTCATCCGGGTCAACTCGCAGTCCGGCAAGGGCGGCGTCGCCTACATCATGAAGACCGAGCACCAGCTGGACCTGCCGCGCAAGCTGCAGATCGAGTTCTCCAAGGTGGTGCAGGCGCGCACCGACTCCGCGGGCGGCGAGGTCAGTCCGACCGAGATGTGGGACGCGTTCGCCGCGGAGTACCTGGACGCCACCGCGCCGGTGAAGCTGGTGCGGCAGCGGGTCGCCGGGGAGGACGGCAACGAGACCATCACCGCGACCGTGGTCGTGGACGGTGAGGAGCAGGAGATCACCGGCGCGGGCAACGGCCCGGTGTCGGCCTTCGTGGACGCGCTGAGCAGCATCGGCTACGACGTGCGGGTCATGGACTACAACGAGCACGCGCTGACCGCCGGCGACGACGCCCGGGCCGCGGCGTACCTGGAGTGCGCGGTGGACGACAAGATCTTCTGGGGCGTCGGCGTGGACACCTCGACGATCACCGCGATGCTGCGCGCGGTGGTATCCGCGGTGAACCGCGCGAACCGCTGACCGACGACAAAGCGAACGGCCTGCTCGCCTCGTGGTGAGCAGGCCGTTCGTTTTATCCACAGGCCTGTGGAGAACTGTGCACAGCCTGTGGACAACTTGGGGAAAGTTGGGGACGGATCGCCCGGCCAGGCGTTCGGCACCACTCGCTACCAGCGGTGATGCCGTGGGCGGTCACGGAACCTTCGCGTCGGTGTCGGTCTGCTCCTGCTCGTCGGCTTCGTCCGCCTTCTCCGCGCGGCGGCGCACCACGCGCACGATCAGCCAGCCGATCACCACCGTGACCAGCAGGGCGATCCAGGAGAACCGGTGGAACCACTGCCCCGCGACCAGGCCGAACACGTACGACAGGGTGGTCACCGTGCCCGCCCAGGCGATGCCGCCGGTCGCGTTCGCGATCAGGAACTTGCGGTACTGCATGCCGAGGATGCCGGCCAGCGGACCGGCCAGGATGCGCAGCAGCGCGACGAACCGCCCGCCGAACACCGCCCAGGCGCCCCAGCGGTCGAACATCCGCTCGGCCTGCCGCACCGGCTTCGGCCCGAAGTGCTTCGGCAGCTTGCGCCCGAGCCAGCCCAGCAGGTTCCGCCCGTAGCGCTTGCCGACCGCGTAGCCGATCGAATCGCCGATGATCGCCCCGCTCGCCGCGACGATGCCGAGCGCGATCGGGTTGACGATGCCCTGCGAGGCGGCGACTCCCGCGCTGACCAGCATGATCTCGCCGGGCAGTGGGATCCCCACGCTCTCCAGGCCGATGATCAACCCCACCACCAGGTAGATCACCCCTGGCGGGATCGAGTCCAGCAGTTCGATCATCGAGGTCCGTTCCGGGTCGGGTTCCGCGCGGTCGTCGAGGCTGCGACCGGCCACCGGCCAGAGTACGTATCCGCAGCAAGCACCGTCGCCGGGAACCCGGGTACCGCGCACACGTCTGGCGCGGTCGCGCATCGGGTGTGACCGTAACCACATAGAGCACCCGCTCGCGAATGTCCGCAGGGGGAGGGCATTTTGCGCATCATCGGCATTCGGCACATACCGGTCGTCGTGCCGTTCCGCGACGCGGAGCAGTGGCCGCCGGGACGGCGCGGTCTGGTCAGCGTGCTGATCGAGATCGACACCGACGAGGGGATCACCGGCATCGGCGAGGCTCCCGCGCACCCGTCGGCGGACATCGTGCTCGCCGTGCTGCGCTCGGTCGAGCGCTTCGCCATCGGCGAGGACCCGTTCCGCACCGAGCGCATCGCGCGGCTCGGCGAGGTGGTCGGCACCTGGCACGCGGTGGGCACGACCAGCACGGCGCTGGCCGCCATCGACATGGCCTGCTGGGACATCGTCGGCAAGGCCTGCGGCCAACCGCTGGTCAACCTCTTCGGCGGCGCGCTGCGCGAGGATGTCGAATACCTGCACCAGATCCCGCCCGGCCCGCCCGACCGGATGCGGGACCTGGCCGCGCTGGGCGCCGCTGCCGGCTCCGAGAGCTTCCACGTGCAGGTCGGCGCCGACCTCGACACCGACGTGGAGCGGGTCGCGGCCGTCCGGGACGGCATCGGGCCCGGCCGGTCGATCCGCGTCGACGCAGGCGAAGCCTGGTCGCCCGCGACGGCGTTGCGGTCGTTGCGCGCCTTGGCGCCCTACGGCATCGAGTTCGCCGGGCAACCGGTGTCCGCCCGCAACATCCCGGAGATGGCCCGCCTCCGCGCGCACACGGGCACTCCGCTGCTCGCCGGCCCGCTGTGCCGCGCCCAGCAGCTCGAGGTGATCCGGCACGGCGCGGCCGACGCGATCTCGGCGGACAACGCGCTGGACGGCGGCCTGCTGAACCTGAAGCGCTCGGCGGGCATCTGCCAGGCGGCGGGCCTCCCGGTCGTCAAGCACAGCCTCGGTGAGCTCGGCGTGGCCACCTGCGCGGCGGCGCACCTGATCGCGGCCACGCCGGGCTTCGACCACGCCAACCAGTCCTACCGCGCGCTGCTGTCCGACGACGTGCTCGACGGCGGCCCGCTGCCGTACCGCAACGGCAGGCTGCGGATCCCGGACGCGCCGGGCATCGGCGTCGAGCTGGACCGCGACCGCCTGGCCCGCTACGCGGAACTGCACCAGACGGCGGGCGAGGAGTTCGAACCCGGGCCCTGAGCAGCCGGGTCATACTGCGGTCGTAGTCGGTGACCTCCGGAATCAGCGTCCAGACCGGCCAACACACTCGACCAAAGACGGTACTGCGCGCGCCGTCCGTTCGGCAGCATGTCGTTACGTCGCGGGATGCCGAGCGACGCCCCTGGGGAACGGGGTCAGGGGGACGGGCCGGAGGGGCGGGGGAACAACGTCGGGGACCGGCCCTCCCTCTGCATCCGCCTCGCCGCCCACGGGACCGGTCACCACTGATCGAACGGCGGTGAACCTCCGCGATTTCACTTGAAATCGGATTCTCGCCACCGAGGATTCCGCCGAAAACGCGACAGATCCAATTTCAATTGAAATCGCTACACCCATGAAGGCGACCAACCGCCGCCTTGAACCTGACCCAGCCCCCACCCCACCGCACCACTGACAGCCAGGCCTCCTTGGTATCACCACCGAATCGTTCAGCGGTGATACCGCTCGAACGTCACGAGGTGCAGTGCCGCGAGGCGGGGGCCGGGGCAGGTTCAAAGCGGCGGGTGGCTGGTTTGGGGGTGTAGCAATTTCAATTGAAATCGGCTTGGTCGCGTTTTCGACGGAGGCTGCGGTGTGGAGTAGCCGATTTCAAGTGAAATCGCGGAGGTTCGGTACCGATGTCTTGGGCGGATCTCGCCCCTGAGGGCTCCTCGACGACCCGGAGTTGATCGCGGGACGAAAGGGCTGCTGGCGAGTGCGACAGTTCGACGCGACCGGGACGGAGCTGCGGCGCGCAGATCAGCGTCGGGGCGGGGAGCGTTTTCGCCGCGGGCGACCCGGCTCGGGTGATCCGGGAGCTCTGACCCGCGCGCGGCGTTCGGGTTGTTGTGCTGGGCGAGGCGTGTGAAGTTGCGGTGGTCGCCGTTGCTCGGACCACCCGATCGGTGTACCGAACTTGATGATGGGTTGCGCACGGGGTTCAGTCAGGCACCGGAAGACAGCAGTGCCGAGGTGAACATGTGGCCGATCGAAGACCCGTGCGAGCAGTTGCGGTGGCGCATCCCGTGCCGACCGCCCAAGACCGGGCACGTGTCCGTGCTGGTGGTGGGTGATCGGGTCGCCGTCGTGCTGCCGCCCGGGGAAACGCTGGTGTTCACCGCGGACGAGGCCGACGGGCTCGCCGCGCTGCTGGACAAGGCCGTCGGGTTCGCGACGAACCGGTAGGAGGGTGCCGCGTGGGACTGATCGACACCGATCTCAGCTTCGATCCGCGCGACCCCTACTTCCCCGCTCCCGGCGCGACCGGCGTCGAGTGGGCCCTGCAGGTGTTCACCACCACCAACGGATACGGCCTCGACGCCGGTGCCCGGCTCAGCGATGACCGGCGGCAGCTGCACGCCGACCGGTACTCGCGGCTCGGCCAGCAGCAGCCGGTGGAGGCCGGTTCGGTCGACGTCGAGGTGAACGACAGCGGCGGCGTGCTCCAGTGGTCGATCACGGCCCGCCACGCGGAGCCGATCAAGTCCGTCAAGCTGCTGCTGCGCGGTCTGCCTCCCGAGCAGCTGCGCGCCGGGTGGTGGGCGCCGAACACCGGTCGCGGCTGGGCGCACGGCGTCAACGGCCAGCGGTTCCAGCTCGAATACCCGGGCCCGGACTGGGCGACGCCGTGGGTGGCCGCGGGCACCGAGCAGAGCGGATTCGTCCTCAGCGTCCGGGATCCGCTGGTGCGGCGGCAGATCCTGCACGTCCACCAGCCGCGCTACGCGCCGGGGCCGATCGCGGAGCTGGTGCACCTGCCGATGGCCAGCGCGCGCCGGAGCAGCTACCAGGTCCCGCCGATCCGCCTCCGGCTCGGCACCGACGCGCGCACCGCGGACGCCGACCTCGACGAGCACATGGCCTTCGTGGAGCGCGTCCACGACCTGCGGCCCTGGGACACCCGGCCGGACGTGCCGGCGTGGATGCGCGACATCGCGCTGGTGGTGACGCTGCACGGCCAGCACTGGACGGGCTACGTGTTCAACACGTTCACGCAGATGGCCGAGGCGCTGGGCTTCGTCGCACAGCACATCGAACCGCACCGCGTGCTGGCCTACCTGCCGGGCTGGGAAGGCCGCTACTACTACGCCTACCCGCAGTACCGCCCCGGCGAGGACATGGGCGGCGCCGAGGGATTCGCCGCGCTCACCCGCACCGCGCGGCAGCTGGGCGTGCGGCTGATGCCGATGTACGGCGGGCACGGCGCGAACGTCGTCCAGTACCCGCCGTGGGAGCAGGCCGTGCTGCGCAACGACACCGACCGGTACGTGGAGCTGCTGAACCGGCCGGACTGGGACGGCGACCGGGTCGGCGAGGGCGACCAGGTGTTCCTCAACCCCGGTGAACCGCGGTTCCGCGAGCACCTGGTGGAGTCGATCTCCGCGACGGTGCGCGACTTCGGCGTCGACGCGGCGTTCCTGGACACCCTCGGCTTCTGGTTCAACGATCCGCGCCACGACGTGGTCGAGGGCTACCGGCAGCTGGTCGGCGAGCTGCGCGACCGCCACCCCGAGCTGATGCTGGCGGTGGAGGGCTGGTGGGACGCCCTGTCGGCGGTCTTCCCGCTGAGCCAGCAGTGGTACGGCATGGACCGCGGCCTGCGCGCACCCCGCGTGCTCACCCGCTACGCCCGCACCACCGCCCACCTCGCGGAGGGCACTCCCGGCCCGGGCAGCACGGGCGTGCACGAGAAGGGCTTCCTGCACCGCCCGGCCGACATCTTCCACGAGGGCCACATCCCGGTGGTCGGCATCGTGGACACGACGCTGCCCGCCCAGGCCGACGAGGTCGCCGCGATCTGCCGCTGGGCCGCCGACCACGCCCCGAAGTAGCGCCCGGCGTCGTCGGCGCACCAAGCGTGTTACGAGATCCGGACATCGTCCCAACGCCGCCAAGACATCCGCTCGCGAGCATCGAAGCAGTCCACGAGGACGCCGAGCGAACGATCGGAGGCGGTCGCGCGTGAAGCGCAACACCATCGAGCGGGACACATCCGCGACCTTGAAGTGACGTCCTGATCGTCCTATTCGGACCGACTGCCGGACTTTCGCGCACGCGTCGGAAACGAACGTTGCCATCATCAGAAGTGCGCCGGTCGGCATCGAATCGACCTGATTCCAACGGGATCGAGCAACGAGTCACATGAAGAATGCCAGAAGAGACTCCACCGCACGCCGCAGTGGGAGCGTCGCACCTCCGGTGCGGGTCATCGGCGCGAGACCGACAACCGCTTGCGCAGTGCGGGAAAACGCGCTCGCCGAGGCCGTCGTCGACCTCGACGCCATAGCGCACAACACCGAGCTGATCGCTCGCGCGGCTCCCACTGCCGCTGTCATGGCGGTGGTGAAGGCCGATGCCTTCGGGCACGGCATGGTGCCCGTGGCCCGCGCAGCGCTGGCGCACGGCGCGAGCTGGTTGGGCGTCGCGACCTCCGCGGAGGCGCTGCAGCTGCGCGCAGCCGGTATTGGTGCGCCCTTGCTGAGCTGGGTGCACAGCCCGCACGAGGATTTCCGGGCCGCGATCCTGGCCGATGTCGACCTCTCGGTGTCCTCGCCGGAGGTGCTGGACGCGATCTCCTCCTGCGCTGCGGAGCTCGGCGTGCGCGCGACGATCCAGCTCAAGATCGATACCGGGCTGAGCCGCAGCGGAGCTGCGGAGTCGGACTGGCCTGCGCTGGTGCGTCGCGCCAGGCAGCTGGAGCGCGACTCGCTGGTGCGCGTCCGGGGCGTTTGGTCGCACCTGATCAGCGCGGACGATCCTGGTGGCGCTCACACCGCCGATCAGATCGAGCGCTTCGACCTCGCCGTTGCCGCCGCCCGCGCCGCCGGGCTCGATCCCGAGCTGTGCCACCTGGCCAACTCCGCGGCGGCTCTGGACGCTCCGCGCACCCACTACGACCTCGTCCGGCCCGGTATCGGCCTGTACGGGGTGGAACCGGTGGCGGGCAAGGTGTTCGGCCTCCGGACCGCGCTCACCCTCCGCGCGCGGACGATCCTGGTCAAGGACGTTCCCGCCGGTACCGGCGTCTCGTACGGGCACGACCACACGACGGTTCAGGACGGTCGGCTGGCGCTCGTGCCGCTCGGTTACGCCGACGGCGTGCCGCGGTCGGCCAGCGGCCGGGGCGAGGTGCTGATCGGCGGACGCCGGCATCCCATCGCCGGCCGCATCGCCATGGACCAGTTCGTGGTCGACCTCGGTCAGCACGCCGCGCACGTCGGAGCGGAAGTGGTGGTGATCGGCGGGGACGGGCCCGCGGTCACCGAGTGGGCCCGGTGGGCGGGCACCCTCCCGCACGAGATCTACACCGGCATCGGCAGCCGGGTCACGCGCCGGTACACCGGCCACCGCACCGCTCACCTGCTGTTTGGGGAAACTTGTGTCGCATGAGGGAAATCTCCGGGTAGCTGTCGTGTTCGGCGGCAGGAGCGACGAGCACGACGTGTCCTGCGGGTCGGCCGCGAGCGTGCTGGCCCACCTGGACCGGCGGCGCTACGACGTCGTCCCGGTCAAGATCGAACCCGACGGTACGTGGATCGTGGGCAAGGACGATCCCGACCTGTTCACGGCGGCCGATCAGCGCGCGCGCCCGTTCCTCACCGACGACTTCGCGCGGGTGCACGGCAGCGAAGAGCAGGCGCTCAGCGGAATTCCGCGCGCTCTCGAGCAGATCCAGGACGCCGACGTGCTCTTCCCCGCGCTGCACGGTCCGTACGGGGAGGACGGGACGCTGCAGGCGATGCTGGACATGTGCGGCATTCCCTTCGTCGGCAACGGCGTGCTGGCCAGCGCCGTCGGGATGGACAAGGAGTACGCGAAGAAGCTGCTGGCGGCCGCCGGGCTGGCGGTGGCCGACGGTGTCGTCCTGCGGGATGACCGGGATGCCCTTTCGACCGCGGAGAAGGAACGCCTCGGCCTGCCGGTGTACGTCAAACCGGCGCGCTCGGGATCCAGCGTCGGAGTCTCGCGCGTGGACGCCTGGGAAGCATTGCCCACTGCCATCGCGGCCGCGAAGCGCAGCGACCGGAAGGTGCTCGTCGAGGCCGCCCTGACCGGCCGGGAGATCGACGTCGGGGTGCTGGAGCGGCCGGACGGGTCGGTCGAGGTGAGCCCGCCGCTCGAGATCCGGCTCGCCCCGCACCAGCGGTTGTTCGACCACGAGGCCAAGTACACCGACTCCGGCACCACCTTCGAAGTGCCCGCCCGGCTGGACCCGCAGACCACCGAGCACCTCCGCGTCCTGTCGCTGCGCGCGTTCGCCGCGCTGGAGTGCTCCGGGCTGCTGCGCGTCGACTTCTTCGTGGACGACGACGGCACGGCGACCGTCAACGAGGTCAACACGTTCCCGGGCTTCACGTCGAGCTCGCAGTACCCGCGGATGTGGCAGGCCGTCGGGCTGGAGTACGCCGAGCTCCTGGACACGCTGATCGAGACGGCACTGCAGCCTGGTCTTCCTTCCCCGCTTTCCGCACGGAGCACCGCGTGATCCTGCTGTCCGATCCCCGGATCGCCGCCCTCCCCTCCGCCGACAACGGCGAACCGCTCGTCGACGTGGCGGTGTCCGTTGCCTAGGACGGTCAGCTTCGCCGGCGACCTCCGCGACCACGCCAGCCTCCCGCAACGGCACGCGTGGGCGGACGTCGCCAAGGGCGGCTGCATCGTTCTCGTCGTGCTGTGGCACGTCATCGTGAAGCACTACCTGCAGATCGACTGGCACATCTCGTCACGCGCTGGTCGGCGCTGGCCAGGGCGCTCGCCGGCATCGGTCGGCGGACGCTGCCGATCTACGTCGTGCACATGCCGCTGCTCGCCCTGCTCCACCCGGCCCTCGTCAACGTGATCTCGCAGTCCGGCCCCGCCGCGCAGGCGGTGCTGGCCGCCGCGGAGCCCGCCGTGCTGACCGCCGTCGTCGTGGCGCTCTGCCTGTTCGTCCACCGGATCCTGCCCCCCGAGTGGATCTTCGACCTGCCCCGGTCGAGCACCGGCCGAGGCGTCGCGTCCCGCTAAGCCCAGCCCGCCTCCACCGACCGGCGGCAGGCGTCCGGGTCGTCGCCCGCGCTGACGAACAGCGCGGTCAGCATGGGCACCGCATCGGCCAGCACCTGCTGCGGCAGCGGGCCGGTGGTGACCAGCGAGGCGAGCCCGTGGCCGATCACCCAGCCCTGCCTCGCCAACCGCGCCGAATCGACGTCGGCCCGGAAGCGGCCGATCTCCTTCGCCCGGTCAGCGGCGCGCACGAGGCTGTGCAGGGTTTCGTCCGCGGCGGCGGCGTCTTCGAGCTCGTAGCCCGCGTCGAACATGACTCGGTAGAGGTCGGGGTTCTCGACGGCGTTGGCCGCGTAGGCGGCGCCCAGCGCGGCGAGGTCGCGCACCGGGTCCGAGGTCGTCGGCACTTCGGAGAGCTTGGCCGCGAGGCGGGTGAAGCCCTCCTGCCGCAACGACTTCCACAGGCCGTCCATGCCGCCGAAGTAGGTGTAGACGGCCATCGTCGACACACCGGTGCCCTCGACCAGCGCGCGGAGCGTGACCGGCTGCCGGGTCCGGAGCATGTGCGCGGCCCGTTCCAGCAGCCGGGCGCGAACCTCGGGATCCTTCGCCCTCGCCATGGCGCCAGATTACATAGCACCGCTATGCTTCCGCCGTTCGCATCCCCCGAGGAGGAAACCGTGGCCGTGGAACTGGTCAACCCCGACTGCCTGCCCAAGCCCGACGCGTACCGCCAGCTGTCCATCGCCAGCGGGTCGAAGCTCGTGTTCCTCGCCGGGCAGGTCGCCCGCGACGCCGACGGCACACCGGTCGGCGGCGGCGACTTCGCCGCGCAGGTCGAGCAGTGCTACCTCAACATCGGCCGGGCCCTGACCGAGATCGGCGGCTCCTTCGACGACGTCGCGAAGCTGACCGTCTACGTCGTCGACTGGACGCCCGAGAAGATGCCGCTGCTGGGCGAGGGCGTGAACCGGGCGGCCGCGAAGCTCGGCATCGACCCGGTCAAGCCGATCACCCTGCTCGGCGTTGCGGCGCTGGGCGAACCGGACCTGCTGGTCGAGGTCGAGGCCACCGCGGTCATCGAATAGCTACCGGCCGGCGACGGTCTCGGCTTCGGCCACCAGGGCGTCGAGGACGAGCTGGACCGCCGGGCGTTCCGTGGCTCCTCGCCGGGAGACGACCTCGATGTTGCGGCCCGCTCGGACTCCGCTGAGCGGGCGCAGCGCCACCGTGCGGAGGTTCGCCGAGTACCGGGGCAGCAGCGCGACGCCGAAGCCGTCGGCGACCAGCACTTCGGTGATCCTGAAGTCGTTGATCCGCTGCACGACCTCCGGCCGCACGCCGGTGCGGACGGCCAGCGAGCGCAGCACGTCGTCCACCGGGAACCCGACGTCCACGCTCAGCCACGGCTCGCCCACCAGCTCGGCGGGTTCGACGCGCTCCTTCGCGGCCAGCGGATGGCCGAGCGGGAGCGCGACGTCCAGCGGTTCGCGCAGCAGCGGCGTGATCGTCGTGCGCTCGCTGTCGAACGGCGGCGCCTGGTCGTCCCGGTGCGCGACCACCAGGTCGAAGTCCGCGGTCAGCTCCGGGACCTCCACCGGAGTCATGTCCACGTCGCGGCACTCCACCCGCACCTTGGGGTGCGCCCGCATCCGCTGCAGCAGGCCGGAGAGCAGCAGGAACGCACCGGACGGGAAGATCGCCACCCGCACCACGCCGCGCGGCGTCGACCGGTAGCTGTCCAGCTCCGCCTCGGCGCGGTCCAGCGCGGCCAGCACCTCGTCCGCCCGCGCGGCCAGGCTCCAGCCGGCATCGGTGAGCCGCAGGCCGCGGCCGGCGGGCTCGGTCAGCTGGACACCGACCTCGGCCTGCAGCGCCCGGATCTGCTGCGAGACGGCGGACGGCGTGTAGGAGAGGGCCTTGGCGACAGCGGTGACGGTCCCCCGGTCGGCCAGCTCGCGCAAGAGCCGCAACCTGCGAACGTCCATGCAGGGAGGTTACGCACCGCCCACGTGGTGCGGCACAGCTGTGCCGGATCAGCCCTGGTCAGGGCTTCGGGCCTGATCAGCTGGGCCGTTGCTGGTCGCGTGACCAGGGTCTCGTCGTCCCGGATGCTGGATGTCCATGAAGGACTGCTACACGCTTCATGCAATTAGTGTTGCTTGATCTACACAGTTGGGCGGCGCAAGCTTGGTGCGTGAATCCCCGGGATCGTTCGCTGGCCGTGCTCGTCGCCGTGCTGTGGGGCGCCAACTTCATCGCCCTCGACTTCGGCCTCGGCCACTTCCCGCCGTTCTTCTTCGCCGCGCTGCGCTTCGCCGTGCTGCTGCCGGTGCTGTTCTTCGTGCCCCGGCCGGACGTGCCGTGGAAGTGGCTGCTCGGCTACGGGTTCTTCTTCGGCGCCATGCAGTTCGCGTTCCTGTTCGTGGCGATGAACATCGGGATGCCGACCGGCCTGGCCTCGCTGGTGCAGCAGGCCTCCGCGCCGTTCACCGTGGCGCTCGGGGCGCTGCTGCTGCGGGAGCGGATCACCCCGGTGCAGATCGTCGGCATCCTCACCGCGGTGCTCGGGATGGTGGTGATCGGCTGGAACCGCGCGCAGAGCGCCGCCCTGCTGCCGATGCTGATCACCGTGTGCGGCGCCTTCTCGTGGGCGCTGGGCAACCTGTGCGCGCGGAAGGCCAACCCGCCGAACCCGCTGCACCTGACGCTGTGGATCGCGATCGTGCCGCCGCTGCCGATGTTCGCGATGTCCGCCGCCTTCGAAGGGCCGACCGCCGGGTTGCAGGCGCTGACGACGGTCTTCGACTCGACCACCGGCTGGTACGCGCTCGCCGGCCTCGCCTACACCTCGCTGCTGGCGTCGGTCATCGGCTCCGGGCTGTGGACGACCCTGATGGGCCGCTACCCGGCGAGCCGGGTGGCACCGTTCTCGCTGCTGGTGCCGGTCGTCGGCTTCACCACCGCGTGGCTGGTCCTGGGCGAGCACCCGGACCCGGTCGAGCTCGCCGCGGGCGCGGTGGTGGTCACCGGCGTCCTGCTCGGCAGCCTCAACCTGAAAAAACGCCGAGCTCCAGAACTGGCCCTGGAACAGGTGTGAGTCAGCCCCGGCGGGAGCCGCTGCGCTCGAAGTCCGGGTTGCAGACGTGGATGCCGTTGCCCTCCGGGCAGTCGTAGGACACCAGTGCGCGACCCGACTCGGCCACCAGGCGATCCGCTGTCGCGGCCACCAAGATCGCCCGATGGTCGCAAGCCGTGCACCGCTGCGCGCTGCTGTACCTCACCCGTAACCTCCCGTTCACGCCTGACCGAGGATCCTATGTGGACGCGATCGGACGCGGGGACGGAACCGGTCAACTCGCCGGGCTGATGTCCAGGTCGCCGAAGTCCGTCGGGTCGACCGCCTCGGCGACCACCTCGTGCGGCTGCAAGCTGCCGTCGCGGATCTCCTCGGCGTAGTGGCACGCCACCCGGTGGCCGGGCTTCAGCTCGCGCAGCGCGGGGCGCTCGGTGTCGCAGCGGTCCGGCTGGCGCCACGGGCAGCGGGTGTGGAAGCGGCAGCCCGCGGGCGGGTTGGCGGGCGACGGCAGATCGCCGGAGAGCAGGATCTGCTCGCGCTCGTCCTCCACCGTCGGGTCCGGCACCGGGACCGCCGACAGCAGCGCCTTCGAGTACGGGTGCAGCGGCTCCGCGTAGAGATCGTCCGATGTGGACTCCTCCACGATGCCGCCCAGGTACATCACGCCGACCCGGTCGGCGATGTGCCGCACCACCGCCAGGTCGTGCGCGATGACCAGGTAGGTCAGGCCGAACTCGGCCTGCAGGTCCTCCAGCAGGTTCACCACCTGCGCCTGCACCGAGACGTCCAGCGCGGACACCGGCTCGTCGGCCACCACCAGCTCCGGCCCCACCGACAGCGCGCGGGCGATGCCGATGCGCTGCCGCTGACCGCCGGAGAACTCGTGCGGGTACTTGCGCAGCGAGGTCGTCGGCAGGCCCACCGCGGAGAGCAGCTCGCGCAGCTTCTTGTCGGTGGCCTCCCGGTCGGCGCCCATGCCGTGCGCGCGCATGCCCTCGACCAGCAGCGACTGCACCGACTGCCGGGGATCCAGCGAGGACAGCGGGTCCTGGAAGACCATCTGCATCCGGCGGCGCATCCGGCGCAGCGGCTCGCCCTTCATCGCGGACAGGTCGACGCCGTCGAACACCACCTTGCCGCCGGTCGGCTTCTCCAGCCGCAGCACCGCGCGCCCGAGCGTCGACTTGCCGCAGCCGGACTCCCCGACCAGGCCGTAGGTCTCACCGCGCCGGATGCGCAGCGACACCCCGTCCACGGCGTAGACGTACCCGACCGTGCGGTCCAGCACCACACCGCGCTTGATCGGGAAGTGCACCGCGACGTCCTCGACGTCGACCAGCACGTCCTGGGAATCCCCGGCGGTGTCCAGGGTTTCGGTCATGACGCCTCCGCCGCGCTAGTTCCCGCCGCAAGTTCCATTGAAATCAGACGTCCAATTTCCATTGAAATCGCGTCAGGTTCTCCACAGGAACCGGCTCGTTGTCCACAGTCACCGGCGTGTCGGGCACCGACACACCGACGGTCCGCAAGTTCCATTGAAATCAGACATCCGATTTCCATTGAAATCGGAGACCTGATTTCCATTGAAATCGCGGAAGTCATGACGCCTCCACCGGAGTTTGCGCTTCCCGCACCGGGTTGTGGCAGCGCAGCAGGCGCGCGCCGACGTCGATGCTCACGTCCGGGGTCTGCTGCTCGCAGACCTCCAGGGCGTTCGGGCAGCGCGGGCAGAACGCGCACCCGGCGTCCCACGGGATGTTGTCGCTGACCGAGCCCTTGATCGGCGACAGCCGCTGGCCGCGCGGGGCGTCCAGGCGCGGGATCGAGGCCAGCAGCCCGGCGGTGTACGGGTGCCGCGGGCGCGCGAACAGCTCGTGCCGCGCGGCGCGTTCCACCACCCGGCCCGCGTAGAGCACGTTCACCTCGTCGCAGAGGCCGGCCACCACGCCCAGGTCGTGGGTGATCATGATCAGCGCGGTCTCGGTCTCGGCGACCAGCTCCGACAGCAGCCGCAGGATCTGCGCCTGGATCGTCACGTCCAGCGCGGTGGTGGGTTCGTCGGCGATCAGCAGCCGCGGCTTGCAGGCCAGCGCCATCGCGATCAGCGCGCGCTGGCGCATCCCGCCGGAGAGCTGGTGCGGGTACTCGCTGAGGCGCCGCCGCGGGTCCGGGATGCCCACCCGGCGCAGCAGGTCCTCGGCCTCCGGCATCGCTTCCTTGCGCGAGAGACCGCGGTGCCGCTCGATCACCTCCGAGACCTGCAGCCCGATCGACACCACCGGGTTCAGCGAGGTCAGCGGGTCCTGGAACACCATGCTCAGGTCGCTGCCGCGGCGCTGGTCCAGCTCGCGGCGGGACAGCGCCAGCAGGTCGGTGCCGTCGAAGCGCACCGAACCGGAGACCTCCGCACCGCGCGTCGGCAGCAGGCCCATGATCGCCAGCGAGGTGACCGACTTCCCGCAACCGGACTCGCCGACCAGGCCGACGGTGCGGCCTGGTTCGACGTCGAAGGAGATGCCGTCCACGGCGGTCACCGGCGGCTCGCCCTTGCGGGCGAAGACGACCGAGAGGTCGCGGACTTCCAGCAGTGCCATGATTTTCCTCCGTCAGCGCCGGCGCTTCGGGTCCAGCGCGTCCCGCAGGGACTCGCCGACCAGGGTGAAGCCGAGGGCGACCAGGATGATGCAGCTCGCCGGCCAGAACGCCAGCTGCGGGTGCGAGTCGATGATGTTCTGCGCGCCGCCGAGCATCTGGCCCCACTCCGGGACCGAGTCGTCGGCCGCGCCGAGGCCGAGGAAGGACAGCGCCGCCGCGTCGATGATCGCCACCGCCAGCACCAGCGTGGCCTGCACGATCACCGGGCCGAGCGCGTTCGGCAGCATGTGCCGGAACACGATCGAGCTCTCCTTCACGCCCAGCGCCCGCGCCGCCAGCACGTGATCGCTGGCGCGCTGCGCGAGCATCGTGCCGCGCAGCAGTCGGCCGAAGATCGGCACCTGCACGATCGCCACCGCCAGGATCACGGTGAACTGGCTCTGCTGCGCGAACAACGCGCCGATCGACACCGCCAGCAGCAGCGACGGCACCGACAGCATCACGTCCACGACCCGCATGACCAGCGAGTCCACCCAGCCGCCGAACGCACCGGCCACCACACCCAGCACCAGGCCGCCGCCGAGACCGATCACGGTGGCCAGCACGGCGACCAGCAGCGTCTGCTGAGAACCCAGCAGCAGCCGGGAGAACAGGTCCCGG
Source organism: Saccharopolyspora antimicrobica (assembly GCF_003635025.1). GTDB lineage: Bacteria > Actinomycetota > Actinomycetes > Mycobacteriales > Pseudonocardiaceae > Saccharopolyspora > Saccharopolyspora antimicrobica. The sequence continues at coordinate 2,428,179 of NZ_RBXX01000002.1, forward strand.
CCGTACTGGTCGCCGCCCAGCGGGAAGCCCTCCTGCGGCGGCGGGATGGTGTTCTCCGCGCGGGACACCTGGTCGACCAGGACCCGCAACGCCGGGTCGTGCGGCGCCAGCAGCGGCGCGAGCAGCGCCACCAGCACGAACACCGCGATGATCACCGCGCCGACCACGAACACCGGATTGCGCTTGAGCCGCCGCCACGCCGACGCCGCCAGGCTAACCCCGGCGTCCGCCGATGCCTCCGCCAGCGCGTCGATGCGCTCCTTGCGCTGCGATTTCAGAGCCATGACCTCACCGTGTCCGCAGTCGTGGGTCGATCAACGCGTACGAGAGGTCCACCAGCAGGTTGACCAGCACGTACATCATCGCCGAAGCCAGGATCACCACCTGGAGCACCGGGAAGTCCTTGCGCTCGAAGCCCAGCGCGACCGCCTGCCCGATGCCCGCGATGTTGAACACCCGCTCGGTCAGCACCGCACCGGCCAGCAGCGCACCGGTCTGCAGGCCGATCGTGGTGACCACCGGCAGCATCGCGTTGTGCAGGATGTGCCTGCGGCGGATGACCATCGAGGCCAGGCCCTTCGCCCGCGCGGTGCGCACGTAGTCCTCGTCCATCACGTCCAGCACCGCGGCCCGGGTGATCCGGAAGATCACCGCGAACGGGATGGTGGACAGCGCGATGGCGGGCAGGATCAGGTGCACGAAGGAGTTCCACGCGGCATCCCACTCGCGGGTCAGCAGCCCGTCGAGGATGTAGAAGCCGGTGACCCTGGTGGCGTCCAGCCCGGCGTCCTGGCGGCCGGAGGCGGGCAGCACGCCCAGCTGGACGGCGAACACGAACTTCAGCAGGAACGCCAGGAAGAACACCGGCACCGCGACGCCGACCAGCGACCAGGTGATGCTCAGGTTGTCCAGCCAGCTGCCGCGCTTGCGGGCGGCCAGGTAGCCCAGCGGGATGCCGATCGCCACGGCCAGCAGCAGCGCCAGGACGGACAGCTCCAGCGTCGCCGGGAAGCGGGTCAGGAACACCTCCATCGCGGGCGTGCCGGGCTGCACGCCGGTGGAGGTGCCGAAGTCACCGGTGGCGGCGCGGCCCAGGAACCGCAGGTACTGCACGAAGAGCGGCTGGTCCATGCCGAGATCTGCTTCGAGCTGCGCCCGCGCCTCCGGCGTGGCGCGGTCGCCCAGCATCGCCGACACCGGCCCGCCGGGCAGCGAGCGCAGCCAGGCGAACAGCAGGATCGACAGGACGAAGACGACCAGCACCAGCTGCGCCAGTCGCCGGATCGTGTAGCGGAGCACGCAAACCCCCGTTGCTCAGTTCGGCAGCGAGCGCGACTTCGCGCGAAACCGACGGACCCCGTGCGGGAGCCGCGCCGATTTCGCGCGAAATCGTCAACTCACTGGCCCGAGATGCTCACCGAGGCGAACTCTTCGGCGGTCAGCGGCGAGGTCTGCAGGCCCTCCACCTCGGCGCTCGTGACGATCGCCGGCGGGGAGTGCGACAGCGGGATGGCGGGCAGGTACTCGGACATCAGCTTGCGGTTGATGTCCTGGTACATCTGCTCGCGCTTGGCCTCGTCCGGCTCGGCGTCGGCGGCCTTCAGCTGGTCGGCCAGGTCCGCGCCCCACGGCGAGCCCGCCGTGTAGAAGCGGTTCTCCGTGGTGCCGAAGAAGGTGCCGATGAAGTTGTCCGGCGTGTTGTAGTCACCGGTCCAGCCGAGCAGGAAGATGTCCGCCCTGGCGTTGTCGACGTCGTCGATGTAGCCGCCGTTCCACGGCTTGCTGACCGGGTTCACGGTGATGCCCGCGGCGCGCAGGTTCTCGGCGAGCGCGTTGTAGATGCCCTGCGGGTCCGGCATGTACGGCCGGGTCACCTCGGTGGGCCAGTAGAAGTTCACGGTCAGGTTCGGCACGCCCGCCTCGGCGAGCAGCTGCTTGGCCTTCGCCGGGTCGTGCGGGTACTTCTGCACGTCGTCGGCGTAACCGTCCACTGTGTCCGGGTAGAACTGGGTGGCGACCGAGGCGCCCTCCGGCAGGTTCGCCTTGACCAGCGTCTCGCGGTCCAGCGCGTAGGCCAGCGCCTGGCGCACCTTCACGTCCTTCAGCGCCGGGTTGTTCTTCTGGGTGATGCCCAGGTACATGATGTTGAACGGGTCGCGGACCTGGACGTTGTGCCCGGCGTCGCGCAGGGCCTTGAGGTCGGCGGCGTTCGGGAAGTCGTAGCCGTCGATGGCGCCCGACTCCAGCTCCTGCTTGCGCACCGTCTCGTCCGGGATGATGCGGAAGATCAGCTCGTTGAGCTTGGTCTTCTCGCCCCAGTACTCCTCGTTGCGGACCAGCTTGATGGTGCCGTTGCCCTCGTCGTAGGAGGCGAACTTGAACGGCCCGGTGCCGGTCGGCTGCGAACGCGAGTACTCCGGGTAGACGAAGCTGTCGCCCTGGGCCTGCACGTCGTTGGCCTTGTACTTCTCCATCGCCGTCGGCGACTGCATGCTGAACGACGGGAGCCCGAGGATGTCCGGGAACTTCGAGCTGGCGCGGGTCAGGTGCACCACCGCGGTCGTCGGGTCGGGCGACTCGCAGGACTGGTACAGCGACGGGGTCTTGCCGTCGGAGAACCCGCCGAAGTTCTCGATCCAGTAGTAGGACAGCGCCTGGTTCTGCCCGGCGCCGGTCTGGTCGAACATGCGCTGGAAGTTCTTGCACACCGCTTCGGCGTTGAAGTCGGTGCCGTCGTGGAACTTCACGCCGGTGCGCAGCTTGAACGTCCAGGCCTTGCCGTCCGGGCTGTGCTCCCAGCTCTCCGCGAGCTCCGGTTCGACGTCGGCGGATCCGGGCTTGAACCCGACCAGGCCCTCCATGATCTGCCGGCTGATCCGGAAGGTCTCGCCGTCGGAGGCGTAGAAGGGGTCGAAGCCGTCAGGAGCACCGGCCGCGCCGAAGGTGAGCGTGCCGCCCTCTCCGCCCCCGGCCTCGCGCTGCGACTGCGCGCACGCGGCCAGCGAAGTGGCCGCGACGAGCGCGACGCCGACAGTGGCGACACGGCGCCGCGTGGTGAACGCGCGGCGTGGCGCCGATGGAGCTCTACTCATGGAAGCACCTCAGTGTGTCTCAGGTCTCAGAGTGCCGTGAGACTAACCCGCACCACGCGCTCGATGGAGTCCCAGAGGTTACGATCCGACTACTTAGGGCTACCTAATGAACCCAATCGGTATCCGTCGATCACCCGCCCGGACCAGCTAATTCGACTACTTGCCGTGAGAGCAACTCCGGTGCGGAGTTCCGGCAAATACGGGAAAAACGTAAACACCCGGCGAACGCGGATACGCAGAAGCCGCCCGGCGACGGCGTGCGTCACCGGGCGGCTTCAGAGGTTCGGGGCTAGAGCGCCCTGCGGCCGGAGAGCGCCCTGCCGAGGGTGAGCTCGTCGGCGAACTCCAGGTCGCCGCCCATCGGGAGGCCCGAGGCGAGCCGGGTGACCGTCAGACCGGGGAAGTCCCGCAGCATCCGGACCAGGTAGGTCGCGGTCGCCTCGCCCTCGGTGTTCGGGTCGGTCGCGATGATCACCTCGGTGATGTCGTCCTTGCCGATGCGGGCCAGCAGCTCGCGCACCCGCAGCTGGTCCGGACCCACCCCGGACAACGGGTCCAGCGCCCCGCCCAGGACGTGGTAGCGCCCCTTGAACTCGCGGGTGCGCTCGACGGCCAACACGTCCTTGGGCTCCTCGACGACGCACACCAGCGCCTTGTCGCGGCGGACGTCCCGGCAGATGCGGCAGGTGGTCTCCTCGGAGACGTTGCCGCAGACGTCGCAGAACACCACGCCTTCCTTGACCTTCTGCAGCACTTCCTGCAGCCGGGTCACGTCCGCGGGCTCGGCCGCGAGCAGGTGGAAGGCGATGCGCTGCGCGCTCTTCGGACCGATGCCCGGCAACCTGCCGAGCTCGTCGATCAAATCCTGTACCGGACCTTCGTACACTTCTCGCTCGTTTCCGGGGCCTGCGCGGTCCCAGGCGGAACCGCGCTCGAAGCCGGCTCAACCGCGCAGCTCCGACTGGAGTTCTTTCATCTTGATCGGCCACCGCAGCCGCGACGCCTGACATGCCGCGGTTCCGCGGGCTGTCGCAAGCGCCGAAGGCGCTTTCGGGCCCACCCTCGCAACTCGCACCGCCGCGGGTTCTGAGAGGTTTCCTGGCGAGGACGGCCCAGCCGCCGTGTATTGGCATACATCAGGCTGGGCACCCGCAGTCCAGGGAAGCTCTCAGGTTCCGCCACCCGCACCGTCACGCAGAACGAGGCTGGAACCCCCGTGTCACATGCCCGGCAGGGACAGACCACCGCCGAGGCCGCTGGTCAGCGGGCCCATCTTCGCCGCCTGCAGCTCCTGCGCCGCGCGGTTGGCGTCGCGCACCGCGGCGACCACCAGGTCCGCCAACGTCTCGGTGTCCTCCGGGTCGGCCGCCTTCGGGTCGATGGTGAGGCCCTTCAGCTCACCGGCGCCGGTGACCGTCGCGGTCACCAGGCCGCCACCGGCGCTACCGGTGACCTCCGCGTCGGCGAGCTCCTGCTGCGCGGTCATCAGCTGCTGCTGCATCTTCTGCGCCTGTTCCATGATCTGCTGCATGTTCGGCTGGCCACCTGGCTGCACGGTGCTCCTCCTCGTCTCGCGGGACCCGCGCCCGATCGGGCGGCACGAGCACGGGGTACACCACCCAGCCTAGAGCGTGCTGGTGCCCGGTCTGCGTGCGTGGTCGCCTCGGGAACGCGCGCCCGGTCGGCCCCTGGGCTCAGCGGGTCGCGCGTGACAGGGTGTCGGCATGGCGCTGGACATCGTGCGGTTGCTGGAGCTCACCAGCTGGCGGGCATTCGACGTGACCGGCACCGGCCGGGTGCTGGCCGGCTCCGACGAGTCCGGCTCGACGCAGCTGGTCGAGCTCGCCGACGGCGCGAGCACCCGGCTGACCGCGCTGTCCGGTGCCGTGACCGGCCGCTACTTACCGGGCGAGCGCGCGGTGGTGGTGCAGCACGACACCGACGGCGACGAGCGCGGCCAGCTGTCGCTGCTGCGCCTGGACCAGCCGCGACCGGGGCCGGTGCGGCTGCCCGAGCTGTACCCGCTGGTCCGCGATCCCGAGCACGTGCACCGGCTGCTGGACGTGCTGCCGGGCCGGATCGTCTACAGCACCAACCGCCGCAACGGCGTCGACTTCGACGTGATCGTCCGCGAGGTGGCCACCGGCGAGGAGCACGTCGTCTACGACCAGGGCGGCATGGTGCTGGAGGTGGCCGCCGACGGCGACCGCACCGCGCTCACCGTGCCCGGCGGGCCGCCCATGTCCGACCAGCTGGTGATGGTCGAGGCGGGCCGGGTGCGGACGCTGACCGGCCGCGAAGTGGCCGCCCGGCACACCGACATCCACTGGCTGCCCGATGGTTCCGGGCTGATCACCACCACGAACTTCGAGCGCGACCGCACCGGCGTGGCCCGCATCGACCCGGACACCGGAACCCGGACCTGGCTGGTGACCTCCGACGAGCACGACCTGACCGGCTGGCCGTCACCGGACGGCTCGACGCTGCTGGTGCAGGCCAACGACGACGGAGCCGGCCGACTGGCGCTGCACGACGCGGCGACCGGCGAGCGGCGGCACGAGGTGCACCTGCCCGCGGACGGCTGGTGCGCGTTCCCGCTGCCGCAACCGGTGTGGTCACCGGACTCGCGGTTCGTCGCGCTGACCTTCACCGCACCGGCGATTCCCGGCGACGTGCTCCTGGTGGACGCGACCACCGGCGAATGCCGCGCGCTGACCGACTCCGCCGCGCAGCTCGCCGGCGAACTGCCGGTGCAGCCGACCACCCACCGGGTGCCGACCCGCGACGGCGAACGGCTGCCGTGCTTCCGCTACTCGCCGGCGGAACCCGATCCGCAGCTGGCCGGATCCGCCGTGCTGATCGTCCACGGTGGACCGGAGAGCCAGTCGGTGCGCGGCTTCAACCCGATCGTCCAAGCGCTCGTCGCGCAGGGCCACGAGGTGCTGGTGCCGAACGTGCGCGGCTCCACCGGCTACGGCAAGCGCTGGTACTCCGCCGACGACGGGCGCAACCGGCTGGAAGCGGTGGCCGACCTCGCCGACCTGCACGACTGGCTGCCCGCGATCGGCCTGGACCCGCGCCGCGCGGCCCTGTGGGGCGGCTCGTACGGCGGCTACATGGTGCTGGCGGGGCTGGCGTTCCAGCCGAAGCGCTGGGCGGCGGGTGTCGACATCGTCGGCATCTCGTCGCTGGTCACGTTCCTGCAGAACACCGCGCCCTACCGGCGAGCGCACCGCGAGCGCGAGTACGGCTCGCTGGCCACCGACGCGGACTTCCTGCACGAGGCCTCGCCGCTGACCGAGGTCGCGGCGATCGCGGCACCGCTGTTCGTCCTGCACGGCGCGAACGACCCGAGGGTCCCGCTGTCGGAAGCGGAGCAGATCGCGGCCGCGGTCCGCGCGAAGGGCCTGGAGTGCGAGCTGCTGGTCTACCCGGACGAAGGCCACGGCCTGGCGAAGCGCCCGAACCGCCTGGACGCCTATCCCAAAGCCCTCGCCTTCCTGGCACGCCACCTCACGAGGCCCTGACCCCCCGGCCGGCTGCGTCCGGTCAGACGCAATTTCAATGGAAATCAGGTATCGAATTTCCATTGAAATCAGACATCCAACTTCAATGGAACTTGCGGATCACCGGTGTGTTGGCGCCCGACACACCGGTGCCTGTGGACAACCACCTGGTCCCTGTGGAGAACCTGATGCAATTTCAATGGAAATCAGACGTCCGATTTCCATTGAAATCGCGGAACCCGCGGGCGGGACGGCGGGCCGGGCGGTCGTGGGACCGGTGATCGCCGTGCGGGTGGTCAGTTGTCGATTCGGCGAGCGCCGAGCTCCCGCTCGAAGAGCTCGACCGCGGCTGCTTCCGGGTCCGGGCCGATCGGCGTGTTGGCGTCGTACGGGGAGGACTCGGCGAGCATCGCCTCCGGGTCTTCCTCGTCGTCGCTGGGCGACGGCTTCGGCGTGGGCTCGGGTTCCGGCGGCTTGACCGGCTCCGGCGGCGGGACGTAGTCCGGCGGCGGAGGCTCCTCGTCCGGCGGCTCAGGTGGCGGCGGGATGTCGTCGGGTTCCGGCGGACGCGGCACCGTGCCCTGCCGGGGCGCCTGCGCACGGGCCTGCGACGGACGCGTCGGCTGAGCGCTCGGACGGCCGCCGGGGGCCTGGCTGTTCGGCTGCTCGCTCGCCGCCTCGGCGGCCGCGGTCGACCGGCGCTGCAGAGGCTGCTTGGGCGCAGCCGGGCGCGCCGGAGCGGGCGGCGGAGCCGCACCGGCCTCGACGCACTGGATCTCCCACTCGCCGGGGTGGCTGATGATCTGGCCCAGTGCTTGCCGCACGAAGTCCAGCCGCCGCTGCTGGGCGAATTGCTTGACCAGCCCGGAGGTGGGCATCGACAGCACGACCACGCCGTCGTCGACCCGGATCTCCTGCACGGTGGCGTTGAGCAGCAGAGCCTGCGTCGGCCGGTTCAGCTTCGCGACGGCCTGCAGCACGTCGTTCCACACCTGCCGCGTCTTCGCCGCGTCGAACGCCGCGGGCGCGGCTCCCGCCGCCCCGCCGCCCGGCGGCTCCGCCTGCGCTGCGCCGCGCTGCGGCTCCGCACCGACAGCACTCCGCTGCTCCGCAGCTCCGTTCGGCTGAGCCGCCGCAGCACTCCGCTGCTCCGCAGCTCCGTTCGGCTGTGCCGCCGCAACGCTCCGCTGCTCCGCAGCTGCGCCTTGCTCCGCACGCCCAGCGCCTTGCGGCTGCGCCGCAACGGCCTCACCTTGCGCCGCACCGACGCTCCGCTGCTCCGCAGCTGCGCTCGGCACCGCGGCTCCGCCTTGCGACTGCGCCGCTCCGTCAATGCGCTCGGCGGCTTCCGCCGCTGCGCGCTCGTGCGGGCGCTGGAAGACCCGGCGCGGCCGGGAGTCGCCGTCCGCCGCTGCCGCGGCTTCCGGCTGGGGTGCGGGCGCTCCGCCACCGCTCGGCGCGATGACGCCTCGGCGTTCGATCGACTCGAGTCGTTGCAGCAGTGCGGTTTCCGAGTCCGAGACCGCCGGGAGCATCATCCGGGCGCAGAGGAGCTCCAGCAGGAGGCGGGGCGCGGTGGCGCCCCGCATCTCGGAAAGTCCAGTGTGGACGATATCGGCGAAGCGGGACAGGGTGGCCGGGCCGAGCTGCTCGGCCTGGCGCCGCATCCGCTCCAGCTCGTCGCCCGCCGCTTCCACCAGGCCGCGGTCGGCCGCGTCCGGCACCGAGCAGAGCAGCACCAGGTCGCGGAGCCGGTCGAGCAGGTCGGAGCCGAAGCGGCGCGGGTCGTGACCGGCTTCCACCAGCCGGTCGACGGTGGCGTAGACGGCCGCGGCGTCGCCGCTCGCGAGCGCGTCGACCATGTCGTCGATCATGGCCACGTCGGTGACGCCGAGCAGCGCGATCGCCCGCTCGTAGGTGACGCCCTGGTCGGTCGCGCCCGCCAGCAGCTGGTCGAGCACGCTCAGCGTGTCGCGCGCCGAGCCGCCACCGGCCCGGATGACCAGCGGGAAGACCGCGGGCTCCACCTGCACGCCCTCGTCGGCGCAGATCCGCTCGACCAGCTCGCGCATCACGCCCGGCGGCATCAGCCGGAACGGGTAGTGGTGGGTCCGGGACCGGATGGTGGTGAGCACCTTGTCCGGCTCGGTGGTGGCGAAGACGAAGATCAGGTGTTCCGGCGGCTCTTCGACGATCTTCAGCAGGGCGTTGAAGCCCTGCGTGGTGACCATGTGGGCCTCGTCGATGATGAAGATCCGGTACCGCGACTGGGCGGGCGCGAAGAAGGCCCGGTCGCGCAGTTCGCGGGTGTCGTCGACGCCACCGTGGCTGGCCGCGTCGAGCTCCACGACGTCGACGCTGCCGCCGCCCTCCGGGGCCAGCGCGACGCAGGAGTCGCACTCGCCGCACGGGTCGGCCGTCGGGCCCTGCGCGCAGTTCAGCGAGCGCGCGAGGATGCGCGCGCTGGAGGTCTTGCCGCAGCCGCGCGGCCCGGAGAACAGGTAGGCGTGGTTGATCCGGCCGGAGGACAGCGCGGTCCGCAGCGGCTCGGTGACGTGTTCCTGCCCGACGACCTCAGCGAAGGTCGCCGGCCGGTACTTGCGGTAGAGGGCGAGCGCCACGACCAGAACCCTACGCGGTACGGCTGACAGGACCCGAACGGCCCGGGAAAAGTAAGGGGACCCCGTGCACCCGCCAGAGCCCGCTTACCCTTGCTGCCTTCCGGCCCTGGGGGAGTTCACAGGATGGACGTCGCACGAGGTCCACGGACAGTGTAACCCGACTCCCCGGGCACTCCGCGAGGAGGCCTCGCTCACTGATCACCGACCAGCCGCCGCATGCCTCCTCGCCCGGACGCCCCCGCGACCGACCTGCGCGTTCTCTGCCCGCCTAGCGCTGGTGGACGAACCGCCGCGCATCGGCCACCAGCGAACTGGTGTACGAGCCCGGGGCGAGGCGGAGCTGCACACTGCGCATCCAAGCTGCCGCCGTCTGGCGACTACCTCCGAAGCTGGCGGCAAACATCACCAGCGGGACGATCAGGATGTAGGAGATCTGCTGCCAGTCCTGAGCCACCTCCGGTGCCAGCAGTCCCGTCGTCCACGCGATCGTCACGGTGAGCCACGCTGCCGCGTTGAGGATCGCCGCGCTCATGCCAACCCACATCCAGCGACGGGCATTGAGGTAGGCACGAGCGGCCTCGCCGAGGACGGCTCCGAATCCAGCTGCCGGATCGCCGCGGGAATCGTTGATCGACATGGAGGCGAGCCTGACATCCAGCACGCCCTCCCGTGGCCCGATCGCGCACATCCCGCCAGATCGCCCACCCAAGTCTGATCAGGTGCGCCTCACGGCGGCGTACGTGCCGAACCGGCATTGGCGCGGCGCCCAAGAGGTGTTCGATCGCGTTTCCTCGATATCCGAAAAGGTGCGCGTGGCGAAAGTGCTGGGCACACCGCCAATTCGTTCCAGCGCCTCGGAGACGCCGATCCCCTTGACGAAGGTCAGGCAGTAGATCTCGCCGATGTTGTCGCCTTCTCCCGGAGACGTGTCCATCCAGGCGAAGTCGTCGCCGTCGTGCACGTTGGCGCTCACCTTTTGATCAGATCCCATGGGCCGGCGAGGCTACCGCCGGGCAATCCCGAGTCGCAGCTGATCCGGACGATCAGACCGCCCCCGGCGTTGATCTTTCAATGAACCGCCCCTCGGCGGCGCAGCGGCACCCACGCTCCGGGTTCGGGCTTTGGCCTTGATCGTCTTGTGCCAGCGCTCCGCCAGACCGCTGCCGTCGTGCTCTCCCCATGTCACAGGCCCTCGAATAGTGTTGTCACCGAGCGCTGTGCAAGATCACGACGCCGACCGCCGCCAGGGCGTCCGCCCAGGTCATGACCCTTATCCGCTGCTCAGGATGCCCTCTGCTAGGCTTCCGCACGGAGGATTGGCCGAGCGGCCTAAGGCGCACGATTGGAAATCGTGTTGGGTTAATAGCCCTCACGGGTTCGAATCCCGTATCCTCCGCGCTGAGACGGATGCCCCCGCGAGATGTTCGCGGGGGCATCCGTCGTTTCGCGTGCGAAAAGGCGCCCCGGCCGGGGCCGGGTCGCCTTCGGGGTCGTGGTCAGCGGACGGTGAAGCGGGCGATCTGGGGGTCGTGGTCGCTGGCCTGGTCGGCGAACTCCGCGTTGATGTGCACCAGGTCGTAGTCGGCCCGGAGCGACGGCGTGGCCAGGATGTGGTCCAGCTGCTGGGAATTGCCCTCGTAGACGTAGCTGTAGCGCTCGAGCGGGGGCAGCGCGTCGGCCAGCGGCACGAGCGCGCCGCCCTCGGTCAGGCGCTGGACCGCCGGGGCGAAGCCGTAGTCGTTGAGGTCGCCGAGGACGACCACGTGGGCCTGGTCGTCGATGGCCAGCGCTTCGTCGACGAAACCGCGCACCGCCTGCGCCTGCTTCTCGCGCTGCAGCTCGGAAACGCGCTCCGGCGGCTGCAAGCGGCCGTGCAGCGGCTGGTCACCGCCCTTGGAGTTGAAGTGGTTGGCCACCACGAGCACGGTGCGGCCGCGGAAGATGAACTCGCCGGCCAGCGGCTTGCGGCTGGCCGTCCAGGCGTCGTCGGCCGGGGCGATGCGGCCCGGCGAGGCGCTCAGCCCCACCCGGTTGCCGCGCTCGACCGGGTGGACCGGGGTGGTCGCGTCACCGCCCGGCCGGTCCACGAAGGACACCCGCGCCGGGTTGTAGAGGAACGCCACCCGGATGTTGCCGCCGGGCTGGCCGCCGTCGGCGTTGTTCTGCGGGTCGATCTGGCGCCACAGGTAGCGCGGGCCGCCCGCCGCCGCGATCGCGTCGGTGAACCGGCGGAGCGTCTCGTCGGCGGCCACCACGCCGTTGTCGTTCGGGCCGCTGTTGTCCTGGACCTCTTCCAGCGCGAGGACGTCCGGCGCGGCCAGGTGCCCGACGACGCCCTGCGCGAGCCGGTCGAACTTCGCCTGGTCGTTGTCCGGCGCGAGGTTCTCCACGTTGTAGGTGGCGATCGCCAGCTCGTCATCGCGCTGCGGGCGGGTGGATTCCGGCCGCAGGTCGCCGGGCCGGTGCTCGCCGAGGCTCGTGGCCTCCAACACGTAGCCGCCGAAGCGGGAGTAGTCCAGCGGGCCCTCGGTGCTGCCGCGCAAGCTGTCCCCGACGTTGGCCGCCGGGAACGGGCCGTCGGCCAGCGATTCGACCTTGAGGCGACCCGCGTTGGGGTCGGCGTAGTCGGTGTAGGTGGTGCCGCCGCGGCCGTTGGCGTTGTGCTCCGGCTTGCTGGTGATCCACAGCGCCCGGTACGGATCGGTCGGCCCGACCACCCGGGCGTCGTCGACCCGCAGCAGCATGCCCTCGCGCGACTCGTAGTAGTCCAGCGCGAAGCGCCGCGGTTCCAGCTCCCGCTTGTCGATGTTGCCCTCCAGCGGCGCGAACTCGCCGGGCACCGCGTCCGGGCCGACCACCTCGGCGGGCACCTCGCCCCTGCCGGTGATCTGCCAGCTCGCCTCGACCAGCTCGGTGACCGACTGGTTCGCCGTGGTCTCCGGCGTTTCACCGCTCGCGGTCGGGTAGTACTCGGTGACCTTCCCGCCGACCACCACGGCGTCTCCGACGGCCACCGCCGGCGTCTGCTTCCCGGTGAAGACGAACAGGCCCTCGCTGGTGCGCGGATCGGCGTCGGGCTCCGCGTCCTGGAACCAGAAGCCGCGCACCGAGCCGTACCCGCGAACCCCGGTGACGACGCCGGCGACGCCGGTCACCCGCTGGCCGTCGAGCGGGGACACCCGCGCGGTGCCCTGGATGTCGTGGATCCGAACGACCGGTTCGGCAGCGGCCGCGGGCGCCAGCGACAGCAGCACCCCGGTAGCGACGAGCAGTGACGTGACGCGCACTCCGGCTTCCCCTCGCCAAGCGACATGATCGACGAGAAGCTACCCGCCCGAAGCGACGAGCGACACAGGATCAGGTGAACATCGCCGCGATCGCCGACTGAGTAGTTCCACGCTTCCCGGGCGCGCGGGGCTCGGCTGGACTGGGCGACGTGATCTCCGATGGGAACACCACCGCACCGATCGGCGCGCGGATCCTGGTCGCCCTCGCCACCTGCGCGGTGCTGGTGCCCTGGTCGCTGTTCTGCGCGGTGCTGGTCGGTCTCTCCGCGATGTGCACCGACGACTTCGACAGCTCCGACTGCGCCGAGACGATGAGCATCCCGATCGCGCTCGGCGTCCTGGGCCTGGTGCTGGCCGCGGTCCAGCTGATCGTGGCGCTTCGCGGCCGGACGACGAAATCGGTGCTGCTGCGCGGCATTCCCGCGCTCGCCCTGGCGCCCGCCGGGCTCTTCGCGCTTTACGTGACCTTCGTCCAGTAGCAAAAGGGCCGGTCCCCTGGCGGGAACCGGCCCTTGCGAGCGGTAGCGGTGGGATTCGAACCCACGGTGGCTGTTAACCACACGCGCTTTCGAGGCGCGCTCCTTCGGCCGCTCGGACACGCTACCGCCGACTAGGCTACATGTCCGGGTTCGCGCGTCCCGCAGCGGGGTCAGCGCCAGGCGCGGAGGGCGTCCGCCAAGGCGACCCTGGCCCGGAACAGGCGGCCGCGCACCGCTTGCTCACCTGCGCCGACGCGCCGGCCGATCTCCAGGTAGGACAGGCCGTCGATCTCCGCGAGCAGCCAGACCTCGCGCTGCGGGGGCGGCAGGGCGGCCAGCGCGTGCAGCAGGTCCAGCACTCCCGCGGCCGCTTCGGCCGCTCGCTGCGGGTCGGCCAGCGGCGCGCAGCCGGCCATCGAACGCTGCTCCGGCACCGACCACACCGGCTCGGTGCGGCGGGTGCGCCTGGCGCGCAGGACGATCAGGCAGCGGCGGCGCACGATCTGGAACAGCCAGGTCCGCAGCGCCGCAGGCTCGACCAGCTCCCCGGCTCGCCGCCACACCGTGACGAACGCTTCCTGCACCACGTCCTCGGCGTCGGCGCGGTCGCCCAGCATCCGCAGCGCCAGGCGCAGCAGCGGGGCCGAGCAGCGGTGCACCAGTTGTTCGAACGCCTCGTCGTCACCAGCGGCGATGCGCTCCGCCAGCACCGCATCGGTCGGCTCCACGTCACTCCCCTGCAACGCGATGGGTCCGCCCCGGCGAAGCGGAGCGGACCCATCGTCACAGGCCACGGTCCCGACGGCGGCCCGGACAGGCCACCCGAACCGGTGGAATATTCCCTACTTCTTGTCGTCGCGGAAGCGGTCCTTCACGTCGTCCACGGCCCCGGCGGCGCGGTCCTTGATGTCCTGGCCGGTCTCCTTGGCCTCGCCCGACACCTGGTCGCCCTTGCCGGAGCGCTTCATCTCGTCGTTCCCGGTGGCCTTGCCGAGGGCTTCCTTCGCCTGCCCGGCCAGTTGCTCAGCCTGGTGCTTGGCCTTGTCGAACACACCCATCGGTCACTCCGTTCCTACGGGGAACACGTGCACCCGGTCGGGTACCCGGACCGCGCTCAACATCACGGCTCAGTGACCCTCGTCACTCCGGTGAGTGGTGAAGAACTGCTCCAGCAGCGCCGCGCACTCGTCGGCCAGCACGCCGCCGACCACCTCGGGCCGGTGGTTCTGCCTGCGATCGCGCACCACGTCCCACAGCGAGCCGACGGCGCCGGTGCGCGGCTCCCACACCCCGAACACCACTCTGGCCACCCTGGCCAGCACCAGCGCACCCGCGCACATCGTGCAGGGCTCGACGGTGACCGCGATCGTGCAGCCCTCCAGCCGCCAGCCGTCGCCGTGCGCGGCGGCCGCGGCGCGCAGCGCGAGGACCTCGGCGTGCGCGGTGGGGTCGCGGAGGGCCTCCCGCTGGTTGTGCGCCTCGGCCAGCACGCGGCCGTCCGGGCCGACCACCACCGCACCGATCGGGACGTCGCCGGTCGACGGCGCTTCGGCGGCGACCCGCAGCGCGGCCCGCACCAGCTCGACGTCACCGGCGCGGAAACCGGACTCGCTCACTGCTCCAACTTCTCCAGCAGCTTCTCGAAGTCGTCCCCGAAGCCGCAGCGCTGGGCGATCATGACCAGCTGCTCGTCGGGGTAGAGGTCGACCTCTTCGATGATCACCAGCAGCTCGCCCTCGGGCAGCCCGAGGTCGGCCAGGACGGCCAGGTTGCCCTCCGGCCAGACCTCCTCGTCGTCCTCGTCGGGCGGTTCGACGCGGAGCAGGTCGAGGACATCGGCGGCGATGTCGTAGTCCAGCGCCGCAGCCGCGTCCGACAGCAGCAGGTCAACCCCGCCGGGCACCGGGCGGATCAGCACGAAGAACTCGTCGTCCACATTGCACATGCCGAACACCGCGCCGGTGGAACGCAGCTCGCGCAACGCCGTGATCGAGGCGTCCAGGCCGGTCAACGCGGTTCTGTCCATCGCGCTGCACCGCCACCGCCCGTCTTCCCGCACCACGGCGACGGCGAAGCCCGAGACCGGCTCCTGCACCGTCATGTGGACACCGTAGAGCGTGCGAACGCCACCCGAAAGCACTATTGCGCGCTCGTAACCTTCCGAGCACCGAATGCCGCTCAACCGGGTGTGCCTTAACCGGACGGGGTCGGGCAGGATGGGTGAATGCGTGCCGTGTGCGTGATCGGACTGGGACTCATCGGCGGCTCGGTGCTGCGGGCCGCCTCCGCCGCCGGACGCCCCGTCTGGGGCAGCACCACCTCCGAGGACGACGCCGCCGCAGCGCGGGCGGACGGCTTCGACGCCGTCGAGATCGACGAGGCGCTGCGCCGGGCCGCCGCCGAGGACGCGCTGATCGTCGTGGCCACGCCGCTGACCGCGGTCCGCGGCGTGCTGCGGAAGATCGCCGAGCACGCGCCGGAGGCGTGGCTGACCGACGTGGTCAGCGTCAAGGACCCGGTCGCGGCCGAGGTGCGCAGCGTGCTGCCCGGGGCCCGCTACGCCGGTGGTCACCCGATGGCCGGGCTGTCCAGCTCCGGCTGGGCGGCCGGTTCCGGCGAGCTGTTCTCCGGTGCGGCCTGGGCGGTGACCCTCGATGAGGACACCTCGCTCGAAGCGTGGCGGGAGGCCGCCCAGCTGGCGCTGGACTGCGGGGCGCAGGTGGTGCCCACCTCCGCTGCGGCGCACGACTCCGCCGTCGCCCGGATCTCGCACCTGCCGCACGTGTTCGCCGCGGTGCTCGCGGCCACCGGCGCCGACGGCGGACCGCTCGCGCTGTCGCTGGCGGCGGGCTCGTTCCGCGACGGCACGCGGGTCGCGGGGAGCTCGCCCGATCTCGTCCGGGCCATGACGGAGGGCAACCGCAGCGCCCTGCTCGACGCGGTCGACGACGCCCTCGGCCGGCTGGGCGCGGCCCGCGGTTCGCTCGCCTCGACCGGCGGCTTGAAGTCCACTGTGGATGCCGGGTACGACGCCCGTCGCTACCTCGACGACCTGGTGACCTCCGACCGGACGAGCACGACCGTCCGCCTCGACGCCACCGCTCCGGAACGCCTGCGCGAGATCGGCGAGATCGGCGGCCGGGTCGTCGCGCTCACCGCCGACACCGCCGAGATCGAGATCCCGACCGCGGCCTGACGCGATTTCAATGGAAGTCGGGGCCGCGATTTCAATGGAAGTTGCGGATCGTCGGCGTGTCACCCCACGACACACCGACGGTCTCCGCGATTTCAATGGAAATCAGACGTCGAATTTCCATTGAAATCGCGCACCCCGTCGGCGCTGCAGGCGGTGGAACGCCGTAGACGGACATACATCGGGAGGAGATCCCGGAGCCAGGTGGGCGCTGAGGTTCTGCCACGCAGATCAGCCGCTGGAATCCGGCTGAGCGCGAAGAGAGGCCGCCCTGTGCGTGGGGCGGCCTCTCCATGATCCGCTCCGACCACTGCCGCACCGGGACGGCCCTCACCAGGTCCCGTGCCGCAGCGTAGGTCGGGCGGCGATGTTCAGGTGTCTACTGCTCGGGCTTCTCCTGACCCAGGAACTCCTTGCCCTTCGCCACGGCCTGATCGATCTGCTCCTCGTGGCCGAACTTCTCCTTGGCCTTGTCCGCGGCCGCGTCCAGCCCCTGCTCGATCTTGTCGCCGTGCTCCCGGCCCGCGTCCTGCAGCCGGTCCTTGAAGTCTCCGAGTCCCATGGTGCTCCCCTCCACGTCGCGGGATAAGTCCTCGGGCTACGCACGGCGAACGTAAGCCCGGTGCGCGCTGCGTGCACCCCGTCAGGATCGCGTTAACACCTTCGAGGGATCTTGCCCGTGCGTGGCGACAGCGCTACGGTTCGTTCATGACCGGATGACCAGATTTCAAATCCGGTCACGGAGTCAGAACCACCGGAGGCACCCCGTGTCGCAGCCCACCGAACGTGCCGACCGCATCCTCGACGCGGCAGGCGAGCTCATGATCCGGCTGGGCTACCGGAAGGTGACCATCGAAGACGTCGCTCGTCAGGCGGGCGTCGGGAAGGGCACCGTCTACCTCCACTGGCGCACCAAGGAGCAGCTGTTCGAGTCGCTCATCCAGCGCGAGGCGCGGGCACTGCTCGGCGAGCTGGCAGCGGGCCTGCGGCGCGATCCGAGGGAGATCCAGCCGCACCGCTTCATGCGCGCCGCGTACCTCATCACCCAGCGCCACCCGCTGCTGCGGGCGCTGGCCACCGCGGACGCGGAGCTGCTCGGGAACCTCACGAACTCCCCGGTGCGGGCCAGGGAACAGGAGATCGCCGACCGGTACAACACGCTGATCATCAAGCACGGCCTGGTGCGCGACGACATCCCGCACCTGATCTACGCGCTGAACGCGACGAACACCGGCTTCTACGCCATCGGACCCATCCAGCACGACGCGCCGGACATCGACGACGAGACCGCGGCCGACGTCCTGGCCTACACCGTCCGGCACGCCTTCGAACCGGACGGCGATCCCGATCCCGCTTCGCTGACCTCGGCCGCGAACGAGATCGCCGACCTGTTCGACGAACTGAACGAGACGTACCGGGAGCGGATATACGCCGCCCCCGGGACCGAGCGGGGTTGATCCCACCGCTCGACCACCACGGAAGGGGCAACACATGACGACCCTCGCCGACACCTGGGGAATCAACGAGGCGCAGTTCTGGCTGCGCGGCATTCGCCCGGACGAGCCGGTGGAGCACGACGAGGCGACGGGCATCTGGAACGTCTACGGCTACCCCGAGATCCTGCAGGCGCTGAGCGACCACGCCGCCTTCTCCTCCGCCACCCAGCGCTTGGTCCCCGACGCGGGCGACAGGTTCTCCGAGGGGAACCTGGTGCAGATGGACCCGCCGGACCACCACAAGCTGCGCAAGCTGGTCAGCCACGCCTTCACCCCGAAGGTCGTCGCGGACCTGGAGCCCCGCATCGCCAAGCTGACCCACGAGCTGCTCGACGCGATCCCTGGCGACCGCACCGAGCTGGTCGCCGACCTCGCCTACCCGCTGCCGGTCATCGTGATCGCCGAACTGCTCGGCGTGCCGAGCAGCGACCGAGCGCTGTTCAAGAAGTGGGTCGACGCGATGTTCGAGAGCTCCGACCAGTTCTCGCTCAAGGAGCGGACCAAGGAGCAGGAGGAGTACTTCGCCAAGGCGATGGAGCAGGTCCAGCAGCTGACCGACTACCTGGTCTCGCACGCCCAGGATCGGCGTCGGCAGCCTCGGGAGGACTTGCTGTCCAAGCTGGTCCTGGCCGAGGTGGACGGGGCGCGGCTCACCGACGCCGAGGTGGCCAACTTCGGGATGGTGCTGCTCGTCGCCGGGCACATCACCACCACGATGCTGCTGGGCAACACGGTGCTGTGCCTGGACGCCCACCCCGACCAGTTCGCCAAGCTGCGCGCGGACCGGTCGCTGGTGCCCAGCGCCATCGAGGAGTCGCTGCGCTTCTTCAGCCCGTTCGCAGCCGTGTCGCGGGCGACCGGCCACGAGACCGAGCTGGGCGGGCAGGTCATCCCGGCCGACCAGCTGGTGCTGCTCTGGGTGGCGGCGGGCAACCGGGATCCCCGGCAGTTCACCGACCCGGACGCCTTCGACATCACCCGCGAACCGAACTCGCAGATCGCGTTCGGCCGCGGCATCCACTTCTGCCTGGGCGCGCCGCTGGCGCGGCTGGAAGGACGCGTGGCGCTGAGCATCCTGCTGGAGCGGTTCCCGAACCTGCGGACCGACCCGGCCGACGGCCCGGAGTTCCTCCCGAGCCCGGCGATGACCGGGGTCAAGCGCCTTCCGCTGCTCCTCTGAGACGGGGGTCGGGGGACCCACCGGTGGAGCGGGCGGCCCGGGGACCGTCCGCTCCACCGACCTCGTGCTGCGCGGGCACCGCCTCGCGCTCGGGCGCGGTTGTCGGCATCCGCCAGAACAGGGCGAGGGCGAGCACTGCGACCACGGCCGATGCCGGGCCCAGCGCCCACCAGCCCCACTGCGCGGCGACCGCGCCTCCGGTGATCCCGCCGAGGCCCATGCCCAGGTAGAGCGCGGATGAGTTGAACGCGATCACCACCGCGGCGCCGGAGGGCGTCGCCGAGATCAGCCGGTGCTGGACGGCGGGCATGATCCCCCAGCCGCCGAGCCCCCACAGCACCAGCAGCGCTCCGGTGGCCGGCAGCGAACCGCCGGCCAGCGGCAGGAACATCAGGCCGGCGGTGAGCAGCAGCAGCGAACCCGCGATGCCGACGCCCGAACCGAAGCGGTCGGTGATCCGGCCGACCACCGCGTTGCCCATCGCGCCCGCGACGCCGTAGACGAACAGCAGCACGCCGAGCGTGCCCGCGCCCGCGCCGGTCAGCGCGGAGAGCATCGGCGAGGCGTAGGTGTAGGCGGCGAAGTCGGCGAGGGAGGCGAGCATCGAGACCACCAGGACCCACACGACGGCTCGGTTGCGCAGCACCGAGATCCGCTCGCCGAGCCGCATCGCCGGCGGCGCCGGGACCGGCGGCAGCGCCAGCAGGGCCGTCGAGGCGAGCACGCCGAGGCCCGCGATCATCCAGAACAATCCCTGGTAGCCAACGGATTCCTCCAGCAGGACGCCCAGCGGAACGCCGATCACCGTGGCCAGCGTCAGCCCGCCGAGCACCATCGACACCGCGCGACCGCGGCGGTCCAGCGGCACCAGGTCGGCGGCGATCACGACTGCGGTCGGGGTGAACAGGCTCGCGCCCAGCGCGCCCAGCACGCGCGCGGCGGTGAGGGTGCCGAAGTCCGGCGCGAGCGCGGTGGCGATGTTGCCCACCACGAACAGCGCCAGCGACAGCCACAGCAGCTTCCTGCGCTCCCACCGTCCGACCACAGTGGACAGCACCGGCGCGCTGATCGCGTAGGTGAGGGCGTGCACGGTGACCAGTTGGCCCGCGGTGGTGACCGGCACTCCGACGTGCTCGGCGATCGCCGGGAGCACCCCGGCCACCAGGTAGGAGCCGGTGTTGATGACGAAGGTGCCGACGGCGAGCACCAGGAGCCGGAATTGCATTGGCTTCCCTCGGGATGGCGGGCGGGCAGGGCAGCACGAATCGCGCGACGACCCGCGGGCCGATCGCGTGGAGCTGAGGGACCGCGACCTCGTCAGGGCACGACTCGGTCAGCGGGTGGAGTGTTCGGTTGGGATGACCCTGCAACTGCGGACGGCCAAGAAGGCCAGACCCGTTCTCGGTGTCGGGTGGAACAACGACCGCAACTCCGGCCGCACCCGGCATTTCGATCGAGTCCCCGCGCGTGTTAACACGCGTGACCCGGATCACAAGTGACGTGACGCTGCGTCATCCTCCCCGGCGCGGAACAGCCTGTGCCGCAAAGGATTCGAGGAAGCGGGCACTTCTCACGACCGACCGGCCGCCGCGGGTTTGCGGTTTCCGCAAAGAACTTTGCCGCTCTGTCACGGGCCCCGGCAGATTGGTGGCAGCGAACTCCCGCGATCGAGGTGAGGATTCATGGACCAGCAGTTCTGGGACGACCGGTACCGCAGCCACGACCAGCTGTTCAGCGGAGCGCCCAACCCGGTGCTCGTCGCCGAGGCGAGCGACCTGCCGCCCGGGCAGGCGCTCGAAGTGGGCTGCGGCGAGGGCGCCGACGCGATCTGGCTGGCGCGGCGCGGCTGGCGGGTCACCGCGATCGACATCTCCCGGGTGGCCCTGGAGCGCGCCGCCGCGACCGGCGCGGACCTCGGCATCTCGTGGCAGCACGGCGACCCGATGACCACCCCACCGCCGGCCCGCGCGTTCGACCTGGTCTCCGTCCAGTACTTCCCGCTCCGGCGCCAGCCCGAGCACACCGCGCTGCGGGGCTTGCTGGCCGCCGTCGCACCGGGCGGCACGCTGGTGTTCGGCAGCCACGACCCCGCGGACGTGCCCTCGGACGCGGACTTCGACCCCGACGACTACTACCAGCCCGCCGACATCGCGACGCTCCTCGACGACGACTGGACCGTCCTGGTCAACGAGACCCGCCCGCGCACCACTCCCCCGCCCGCGGGCACGCACCACACCCACGACACGGTCCTGCGGGCCCGCCGCGGCCCGGTCAGGTGACACCGGTGGGCAATTCGCTTGTTCCGGCGGCGCGGCCTGGGGGATTCTGCGCGGCATGAGCAATGCCACCGACACCTTCTCCGCCTGCCTGCGCGGGCTGGACGTGCCCGGTCAGGTCGTCGAGTTCAGCACCGAGGTGCCGACCGCCGCCGCGGCCGCCGAACAGCTCGGCTGCGAGGTCGGCGCGATCGCCAACAGCCTCGTCTTCACCTGCGACGACGAGCCGCTGCTGATCATCGCCAGCGGTGCGCACCGGGTGGACACCAAGCACGTCGCGCGACTCCTCGGCAGCGGCAGGATCCGGCGCGCCACCCCGGAGTTCGTGCAGGCCGCCACCGGTCAGCCGGTCGGCGGCGTCGGGCCGGTGGGCCACCCGCAGCCGATCCGCACGGTGGTGGACCGGATGCTCGCCGACCACCCGGTGGTGTGGGCGGGCGCGGGGACCAAGCACGCGATGTTCCCGACGACCTTCGACGAGCTGGTGCGGATCACCGGTGGTCTCCCCGCCGAGGTCGAGAAGCCCTGATCGCACGGTTTCCGCTGGTCAGGACCCGTGAGTACTTCGGGGTGCTATAGCCTCACAAAGTACTCACGGCCTTTCACCAGAGGAAACCGTGCACCCATCGCGGGAGCAGCGGCTCAGACGCCCGGGTCGAAGCGGCCGTCGATCGCCGTCCAGCCGCCCTCCACCAGCTGCAGGCTGCCGGTCACGTAGGACGAGGCGTCCGAGGCCAGGTACACCACGGCACCCGCGATCTCCTCCGCCTTCGCCCACCGCTGCAACGCGGTCTTGCGCGCGTAAGCGCCGTACCAGGCCTCGTCGGACTTGATCTGCTCGGTCAGCGGCGTCTCGAACGGGCCCGGCGCGATGGCGTTGACCCGCACGCCCCGCGGCCCCAGCTCCGCGGCCAGAGCGCGGGACAGCTGCACCACGCCGGCCTTCGTCGCGGCGTAGATGCCCTGGCCCGGCTCGACCACCTCCGCCCGGAAGCTGGCGAAGGTGATGATGCTGCCGCGCCCGCGCTCGGCCATCCGCGCGCCGAACTCGCGGACCAGCCGGTAGGTGCCCTTCAGGTTGACGTCGACGACGCGGTCGAACTCCTCGTCGGTGGTGTCCACCAGCCGCTTCCGGACGTTGATGCCGGGCGTCACGACAAGCACGTCCGCGTCGGGCTCGGCCTCCGCGAGCTCGCGGATCTGCGCGCTCTCGCGCACGTCCAGCTCGCGCCGGATCGCCTCGCGCCCCAGCTGCCGGATCGACTCCGCGGTCTCCTCCGCGCCTGCGGCGTCCACGTCCGCCACGACGACCCGGGCCCCGTACTCGGCCAAGGCGACCGCGCTGGCGCGCCCCAGTCCGCTACCACCGCCGACGACCACGGCCTTGCGCCCGTCGAGCTGGAAGAGATCGGCCGCCATGAACTACCTCCCGACCGTCCACAAGGGACGTAAGTGCAGATCGATCGGCAGATCATCACCCCTCGGACAGCACCAGGGCAAGGGTGAACCCGTCGTGCCCCTTGGCCCCGACGGTCTGGATCGAGGTCGCCATCGCGCGGGGTTCGGCGGCGAGCAGCTCGTGGAACCGGCGCACGCCCCGCAGCTCCGCGTCCAGGTTCGCCTCGTCGACCACCGCGCCGCGGCGCACCACGTTGTCCACGACCACCAGTCCGCCGGGCCGCGTGAGCTCCAGCGCCCACCGGAAGTACTCGGGGACGCTGGGCCGGTCGGCGTCGACGAAGACCAGGTCGAAGGTCTCCCCGACCAGCTCCGGCAGGGTGTCCAGCGCCGCCCCGACGCGCACCTCCGCGACCTCGTCGAGCCCGGCGCGGGCCAGGTTGGCGCGCGCGATCTCCGCGTGCGCCGGGTCGTGCTCAAGGGTGACCAGCCGGCCGTCCGCCGGGAGCGCGCGGCCGAGCCAGATGGTGCTGTACCCGGCGAGCGTGCCGATTTCGAGGATCCGGCGGGCCTGCACCGTCCGGGCCAGGACCTGCAGGAACCGGCCCTGCAGCGGCGAGACCGCGACGGGCGGAAGCCCGGCTTCGTCGGCGGCCCGCCGCGCGGCGATCAGCACCGGGTCCTCCGGCGCGTATCGCTCACCCAGGTATTCGTCGACCGCTGCCCACTGCTCTCGTCCCATGCCCAGTTCTCTACTCCGCTCCTCAGCCGATGGCGAGGGCGTCGCTGCCGCGGAAGGTGTTGCGATAAGCACTCGGCGACACCCCGAGGACCACCTGCAGGTGCTGGCGCAGCGACGCCGCGGTGCCGAAACCGGCGTCGGCCGCGACCCGCTCCACCGGCAGATCGGTCTCCTCCAGCAGTTGCCGCGCCCGCTCGATGCGCTGCTGGGTGAGCCACTGCAGCGGCGAGATCCCCACCTCGTCGCGGAACCGCCGGGTGAAGGTCCGCACGCTCATCGCCTCCTGAGCGGCCAGCTCGCGCAGCGACAGCGGCCGGTCCAGGTGCTCCAGCGCCCAGGCGCGGGCCCGCCGGGTGGACGAGATCTGCGGTTCCGGCACCGGGCGCAGGATGTACTGGGCCTGGCCGCCGTCGCGGTGCGGCGGCACGACGGTCAGGCGCGCGACCTCGTTGGCGACCGCCGCGCCGTGATCGCACCGGATCATGTGCAGGCACAGGTCGATCCCGGACGCCTCGCCCGCGGAGGTGAGCACGTCGCCGTCATCGGTGTAGAGCACGTCGGGATCGAGCTGCACCGCGGGGAAGAACGCGCGGAAGCGGTCGCTGGAGTTCCAGTGCGTGGTCGCCCGGCGACCGTCCAGCAGGCCTGCGGCGGCCAGCGCGAAGGCCCCGGTGCAGATCGAGGCGATGCGCGTGCCCGGCCGGATCCGGGCGAGCGCGGCGGCCAGCTCCGGGCCGAGCCGGCCCTCGGTCTCGGTCTCGTCGTACTCGTGGGTCGCCAGCACGATCACCGTGTCGGCGTCGCCCAGCGCCTCCGGGCCGTGTTCGACGCGGATCGGGAAGTCCGCGTCGGTGCGCACTTCGCCCGGGTCGAGCGCGCAGGTCGTGATCTCGTACAGCGGCTCCCCGGCGGGCGTGCGCGCTCGGCCGAACAGCTGGTGCACCAACCCGAGTTCCATCGGCATGACTCCGTGCCGGACCAGTACCGCGATGCGATGCATGGCCCGATTCTTGCACATGTTGGCCATCGGGCCACTCGTTCCGGCGCGCCGCACCGAGCAGGGTCGGAGGGCATGAGAACCGATGTGCACCGCGCCTGGTGGGTAGCCGCCGTCACCGCCCTGGTCGTCGTCGCCGCAGGTGCCTGCGCCACCACCGCGGGCCTGCTGGTGACCCCGATGCACCGCGAGTTCGGCTGGTCGCACGGCACCATCGGGATCGCGGTGTCGGTGAACATGGTGCTGTACGGGCTGACCGCGCCGTTCT
This sequence comes from Saccharopolyspora antimicrobica, assembly GCF_003635025.1. Taxonomy (GTDB): domain Bacteria; phylum Actinomycetota; class Actinomycetes; order Mycobacteriales; family Pseudonocardiaceae; genus Saccharopolyspora; species Saccharopolyspora antimicrobica. The sequence goes on from NZ_RBXX01000002.1 coordinate 2,452,714, forward strand.
CCGCCGCGCTGGTGGACCGCTTCGGCATCCGGCGCACAGCGGCGGGAGCGCTGTCGCTGATCGCCGCCGGAGCCGCCATCACCACAGCCGTTTCCGCGCCCTGGCAGCTGATCGCGGGCTGGGGCGTGCTGGTCGGCATCGGCTGCGGCGGGCTCGCGACGACCTTCGCCGCGACCGTCGCGCACCGCTGGTTCGCCGCCCGGCGCGGCCTGGTGACCGGCGCCCTGACCGCCGCGACCGTCGTCGGCCAGTTCGCGTTCCTGCCGGTGATGTCCTGGGTGATCGACCGCTTCGCGTGGCGCTCGGCCACCATCGCGCTCGCGCTGATCGCACTGGCCGCGACACCGCTGGCCTGGTCGGCCTTCCGCGACCACCCGGCCGACCTGGGCCTGCGCCCCTACGGCGCGACGGCCTTCGAACCGAAGCCGCGACCCGAACCGGGCGCGGCCCGCCGAACGCTCCGGGTGCTGCTCGACTCCGCGCGCACCGGCCCGTTCTGGCTGCTGGCAGGCACTTTCGCGATCTGCGGTGCCTCCACCAACGGGATCATGTGGACCCACTTCGCCTCCGCCGCGCACGACCACGGCATGCCGACGACGATCGCCGCCTCGGTGCTGGCGATCATCGGAGTGGTCAACGTGGCGGGCACGGTCGCCTCCGGTTGGCTCACCGACCGGTTCAGCCCCCGGCTGCTGCTGGCCGCCTACTACGGCCTGCGCGGCACGTCCCTGCTGTTCCTGCCGTCGCTGCTGGCACCGACGGTGCAGCCCGGGATGATCGCGTTCGCGGTCCTGTTCGGGCTGCTCGACGTCGCGACGGTCCCGCCGACGATCGCCCTGTGCCGCGAGATCTTCGGCGCGGACGGCGCGATCGTCTTCGGCTGGGTGAGCACGGCCCACCAGCTGGGCGCCGGTCTGGTCGCCCTCGGCGGCGGTGTGGCCCGCGACCTCATGGGCACCTACGACGCGGTGTGGATCAGCGCGGCGGCCCTGTGCGCGATGGGCACCCTGCTGGCCGCGGCGATCAGGAAGACCGCGGTCCAGCCGGCGTAGCCGGACATGCGAGAGCGCCCGGCCGGAATGCCGACCGGGCGCTCTCCGAGAGGATCAGCCGCCGATCCGGGTCAGCTGCCACTCCTGGCTGATGCCCTCGCGGGCCTGCTGGACGTCGACCCGCGGCGGGAAGATCAGCAGCGGCGAGCGGTCCAGCCGGAACTGACCGCTCGCGATGTGCACCCGGTCGGCCCGCGGCGTGGTGTCGAGGGTCCACGTGTGGGGCTGCGGCGTGATGACCGCGAGCCGGTGGTGCCCCGGCTCCACCCGGACACCCAGGTAGTGGCCGGTCTGCGCGCTCTGGATGGTGTAGCCGCGGCCCTTCCGCGCGATCACCCAGACCTGGGCGCCCTCACCGCGCGGCAGCAGCACGACGGGCGTGCCGGGCGTCGCGTCCCACGGCTCGGTCAGCACTTCGCCGAAGGAGCTCGTGCCGAACTCGATCTGGTAGGTGCCGGGCTGCACGTACGCGCGCGGCTGAGCAGCCGTCGCCGCGGGCGCGAAGGCGACCAGCGCCGCGATGGACACCAGCGCGAAAGCCCACGCCAGAGCACGTCGAAGAGTCATCGTCCGAGGTCCTTTCCGAGAAGCTGCCGCCCGGCCCCTCCCGGACGATCACGTCCTCTCCATCGGCCGCCCGGACTCCGCACCGATGTCCTCGACCGGCGGATTTCCCGCCCCCGACGAGTGATCCGCCGCAACCCTTACCGCTGGCTTAGAGCTGTTCTAGCGCCCTCTGCGAGTCTGCCGCGCCGAGACCATTGCGCGGCCAACCGCAGACGACTGCTCGCACCTTTCTCAACCTTCCGGTTGACTAAGCCGGGACACCGGCCTACCTTGTTATTCAACCGACTAGTTGAGGACAAGCGTTGGACGAGAGCACCGAGCGGCTCAACCGGGCGTTCGCGGCGCTGGCCGACCCGACCCGGCGGGAACTGGTGGCCCGCCTGGCCGGTGCGGACGCGACCGTGGGCGAGCTCGCCGAGCCCTACGACATGAGCCTCCAGGCGATCTCCAAGCACGTGAAGGTGCTCGAGGACGCCGGATTGGTGACCCGCAGCAGGGACGCCCAGCGCCGGCCGGTCCACCTGGACGCGGAGGTGTTCGACCTGATGTCGAAGTGGATCGAGCGCTACCGCCGGGAAGCCGAGGAGCGCTACCAGCGCCTCGACGCCCTGCTCGGCCGGATGAACGAAGAACAGCCGAACCGGAAGAAAGACGCGTCATGACACCCGTTGCGTCAACCGGAGTCCTGCTCGACCGCACCTCAGGGGACCGTGATGCAACCCAGCCACAAGAAGCCGCAAAACGCGGGATCACTTCCAAGCGCAACCACCACTGAAAAGCACGGAGAGGCGGACAGGTCATGAGCAACGAGACCAGGATCGCGGCGGGCGAGAAGACCCCGACCATCGAGATCACCCGGGAGTTCGACGCGACGCCCGAGCAGGTGTTCCGCGCCCACGTCGACCCGGAGCTCTACGCGCAGTGGGTCGGGCCGCGCTCGGTGACCACGCGGATCACCACCTGGGACGCCCGGACCGGCGGCGCTTGGGCGTTCGCCAACGACCGCGACGGCGAGGAGATCGCCGCCTTCTACGGCAGCTTCCACGAGGTACGCCCGCGGGAGCGGATCGTGTGGACCTTCACCTTCGAGGGCGTGCCCGACGCAGTCGCGCTGGAGACGCTGACCTTCGAGGAACTCCCGGACGGCCGGACGCGGCTGCGGACGCTGAGCGTGGTGGCGGACTTCGAGACCCGCGACGGCATCCTCGCCAGCGGCATGGACACCGGAGTCGGCGAGGGCTACGAGAAGCTCGACGAGCTGCTCGCGAAGGGCTCCTGACGTGACGGCCCAGCAGCACGCGCAGGACGCCGCCCGGTTCACCGAGCTGGTCGAGTCCGCCGCGGCCGACGACTGGTCGCGACCGAGCCCGGTCGCGGAGTGGACGGCGCTCGACATCGTGAAGCACCTGGTCGAGTGGTCCCGCGGTTTCGTGGTGGGAGCGGGGATCGAGCTCCCGCCCCTGGACGTCGCGGCCGACCCGGTCGCCGCCTGGAAGCAGCACGTCACCGACATCCAGGCCATCCTCGACAACCCCGCGGGGCGGGTGCTCAGCAACCCGCACACCGGCGACAAGCCGGTCGACGAAGCGATCGACCAGTTCTACGCGGCCGACGTCTGGATGCACACCTGGGATCTCGCCAAGGCACTCGGCCGCGAGCCCGACCTCGGCGAGGAGCGCTGCCGCGCGGCGCTGTCGGCCATGCGGCCGGTGGAGCAGATGTTGCGCGACAGCGGGCAGTTCGGCGCCGCCGTGCCCGTCGCGGCCGGAGCCTCGGCGCAGGGCGAGCTGATGGCGTTCCTCGGCCGCGACCCGGCCTGGTCCCCCACCACCTGATCCCCACGTTGACATATACCCCTCAGGGGTATATACACACTTCCGGTACAGATACCCCCTAGGGGTATCGATCGGGAGGAGAGGGACATGGGGCTGTTCGCGATTCGCGACTACCGGAGGCTGTTCGGCGCTCAGGTCATCGCGCTGTTCGGCACCGGCCTGGCCACGGTCGCGCTGGGCCTGCTCGCGTACGACCTCGCCGGACCGCGCGCCGGCGCGGTGCTCGCCACCGCGCTGACGATCAAGATGGTGGCGTACGTGGTCGTCGCACCGCTGGCGGCCGCGTACGTCGACCGGCTGCCGAGGCGCTGGTTCCTCACCGCTCTCGACGTGGTGCGGGCGCTGGTGGTGCTCGCGCTGCCGTTCGTCACCGAGGTCTGGCAGATCTACGTGCTGATCGGCGTCCTGCAGACCGCGTCGGCGGCGTTCACCCCGACGTTCCAGGCGGTGATCCCGGACATCGTGACCAAGGAGGCCGACTACACCCGCGCGCTGTCCGCGTCGCAGGTGGCCTCCACGATGGAGAGCCTGCTGAGCCCGGTGCTGGCGGCGGTGGCGCTCACCTTCATGACGTTCAACCTGCTGTTCCTAGGCACCTCGGTCGGATTCGCGGTGTCGGCACTGCTGGTCCTGTCCACCCGGATTCCCGACGCGCGCCCCAGCGCGCGCACGAACGCCTGGGACCGCGCGGTGTCGGGGATCCGCACCTTCGCGGCCACGCCGAGCCTGCGCGGCGTCATGGCGCTGAACCTGGTGGTCGCCGCCGCCGGTTCCATCGTGGTCGTCAACACCGTGAACTACGTCCGCGACGTCCTCGGCGGAACCCAGTCCGACGTGGCCTGGATGCTCGCCGCATCCGGAACCGGCACGCTGCTGGTGGCCCTCGTCCTGCCCCGCGTCCTGGACCGGGTGGCGGACCGGCTGGTGATGCTGACCGGAGCCGCGGTACTGCTGCTCGCGGTCGGCGCGGCGGTCGCGATGTCCGCGGCGAGCATCGCGGCATCGCTGCTGACCGGCGTGATCTGGGTGGCGATCGGCGGCGGCATGGCGCTGATCATCACACCGACCGGCCGGGTGCTGCGCCGAGCGGTCGACCCGAGCGGCATCCCCGAGGTCTTCGCCGCCCAGTTCTCGCTGTCCCACCTCGCCTGGCTGGTCACCTACCCCATCGCCGGCTGGGTCGCGACCCGCGCGGGCTTCACCACCACCTGGGTCGTATTGGCGGCCTTGGCGGCGCTCGGAGCCCTCACCGCGATGGTCGTCTGGCCGCGAACCGAGCGGGTTGCGAGCGAGGAACAGGCTGGAACAGCGGCGGCGCTCCCGGCCGAGGATGGCGACCTCGTCACGGTCTCGGCCGCAACCCGGGAAGCAGAGGAAGGCACCCTCATCGCGGGCCAGTGCTCCTGCGTCCGCACCGTATGAGGCCCACGACTGAGAACGCGCGCCTCTCGCCCGCCGCTCAACCGGCGGGCGAGAGGCGCGTGCGTTCCGCCTGGAGCAGAACTGCGGCCCGCAGGCACGGGACAGGTGCCAGGATGACGGTCATGGCGGACATCCTTCCCTTCCACCAGAAGCGCACCCCCGCGCCGGATCGCGAACCGGACCCGCTGTGGCGCGAGGTGCTGGGCCGGAGCCTGCGCGCGACCCGGGAGAAGCGAGGTGTCCGCCTCGTCGACATCGCGGAGCGGGCCGGAATCTCGCCGCAGTACCTCTCCGAGATCGAACGCGGCCGCAAGGAACCGTCGAGCGAGATGATCGCCGCGGTCACGGGAGCGCTGGGCGTCGACCTGGCCGAACTGCTCATCGGCATCGCGGGCGACGTCCAGCGGATCCGCGGCGCGGCACCCGTGCGCCGCCCCGCTGGCCCCGTGCTCATGGCCGCCTGAGCCCTCAGGACCGCTGGTCGAGGACCCGGTCCGCGAGCCCGTACTCGACGGCGCCCGCCGCGTCGAACACGCGGTCCCGGTCGGTGTCGTGCCGCAGATCCGCGACGGCACGGCCGGTGTGCTCGGAGAGGATCTCCTCCAGCTGAGTGCGCACCCGCACCACCTCGTCGGCCTGGATGATGAGGTCCGGGATGGTGCCGCGGCCCTGCGCAGCGGGCTGGTGCAGCACCACCCGGGTGTGCGGCAGCACGGACCGGCGACCGGCCTCCCCCGCGGCCAGCAGCACCGCACCGGTCGCGACCGCCTGGCCCACGCACGTCGTCGCCACCGGCGCCTTGATGTAGCGGATCGTGTCGTACAGCGCGAGCATCGCCGACGGGTCGCCGCCCTCGCAGTTGATGTAGAAGTTGATCTCGCGTTCCGGGCTGTCCGCCTCCAGGTGCAGCAGCTGGGCGATCAACGCGTTCGCCACCCCGGAGTCGATCGCGGTGCCGAGGTAGACGATCCGCTCCGACAGCAGGTGCGAGTAGACGTCCATGATCCGCTCGCCGCCCGCGCTGCGCGTGATGACGTTGGGGATGGTGTAGGTGCTCATGCGCTCGCCCCCGTCGCCGAGGCGAGACCCATCCGGTGCGTGCGCACGGGCAGGACCTGGCCGAGATCGTCCACGACGTGGTCGATGAACCCGTACTCGCGCGCCTGCTCGGTGGTGAACCAGCGGTCGTGCAGCGAGTCGGTGAAGATCCGCTCGACCGGCTGACCGGTGTCCTCCGCGATGATCCCGAGCACCGTGTCCCGGGTGTGCCGCAGATCGTCGGCCTGCACCTCCACCTCGACCGCCGAACCGCCGATCCCGGACGACCCCTGGTGCATCAGGATGCGGGCGTGCGGGAGGGCGAAGCGCTTGCCCGGAGTACCTGCGGACAGCAGGAACTGCCCGGCGCTGCACGCCAGCCCCAGTGCCAGCGTCGCCACGTCGCACGGCACGAGCCGCATCACGTCGCGAATGGCCAGCATCGCGGGCACCGAACCGCCCGGCGAGTGGATCCACAGCGCGATGTCCCTACCAGGATCCTCGCTCGCGAGGGACAGCAGTTGAGTGGCGAGCACGGTCCCGTTGTCGTCGTCGAGCACGCCGTCGAGGACCAGCACCCGCTGGCCGAAGAACCGTTCCCGAAGCCGATGGTCGAACATCAGCTGCTTCCCGTTGTCGCTCATGCCCCGACGATGCCGCCGCCCCGCCGCGCTTGGCGGCTCCCGCTGCTGTGAGCAGATCAGCCCACAGCAGCCCGGACTCGAATCAGCCAGATTGCCCCTGCGCCGCGTCACTCTGGCATGATCCGATTGCATTCTGTGCCGGTAGGGTTCCTCATCCGAACGCCAAAGGAGAGCAGGGGCGATGACCTACGGGACCACCGATCCGCCACCCGCCAAGCAGAAAAAGCTGGGTGTGGTGGGAGTGGCGACAATTCTCGGGACCGTCGCCGGTGTTCTCGCTGTTCTCGTCGGGCTTGGAGCGTGGCTGTTTCCCGTCGATCCGACGCCACCTCCCCCAGTTGCGAGCAGCGCCGATCCAAGCGCGTCCTCCGCGCCTTCACAGCGGCCCGCGTCAACGGTGGGCGCCGATCGCGCAGGTACCTCCGCAATGCCGGGGCGCGCACCGCAGGGGGCCGGTCATGCTCAACCCCTGCATCAAGCCCAGCGCTGACAGCGTGCAGATCTGGCTCGACGTGACCTCGTTGGAACCGGTCGCCGAATACGCCATGGACGTGTGGCTGGTGCACACCGAGGGTCAGCAAGATCAGCGTGACGCTGCCCATCACTGCCAGACCTCGTTCACCGAGGCCGGGCAGACCTACCGCTGCGAAACCACCGTCACACCACCGGTGCCAGGACACCATTACGCGGCCGCCGCCGGCGGCGACCCCGGCACCGGGTCCACCGTTCCCGCCCCTGGCTCTGGCTACGTGGGCTCGCAGAGCGGCGACGTTCTCTGGCCGCCTCTGACCTCCAACTGACGCGAACGTGAGACGTGCGCGACTCCCGGGCAGCCTGAGACGCAGATCCGCCCGGGAGAGCGGGTGACCCCGAAAAGCAAGGAACCCCCTGCTAGAGGGGGTTCCTGCTGTCTCGACCAGACGTGCGCCCGAAGGGATTCGAACCCCTAACCTTCTGATCCAGTTTCCACAGTGGACGACGTTTTTCGTTGTCTGCCAACACCTCCGGCTACCTGCGTTGACTATCCCAACCGGTTTCGCCTTGCATGACGACGTTTGCCATTGGTTGCGGGTGATTACTGGCCATAAATTGGCAACCTGGATCGGGACCACAACCAGGCAACCCCGTTCGGCACGCGCCACTTCGACGTCGGCTGGAGCGGCAAGGCGACCAGCCCCGTGACGCGCCCAGCACCGTACTTCAACGGCTCGCCCAGTCGACCCCGTGCAGCCGGGACTTCCGGGCTCCAGGCTTCCACTTCTGCGGCTCCTGCGGGGCCGCCTGCCTTCCGCTCGCGCCCAACCGCGGCCGCCGCCCACCGCTCGCGCCCGGCCCGCCGGTCCGGCCGTGGGTGGCCGCCAGGCCGGGCCCCGCGGTCCGGGCCGGCCGGGCCGGGCTCGCATACAGCGGGCGGCGGCCGCGGTTGGGCTCGCATACAGCAGGCAGGCGGCCCCGCAGGGGCCGCCCTTGATGAAGTAGAGAAAGTTTAAACACACGCGGGCTGGAGCCACGGCTTCCTGTTGGACCTTGGCGGAGCCCGCAGCTACTCGCGCTCCTGACGGTGCTTGCTGGCGAGCGTGCGCAGTTCTGCCCGAACGGTTTCGAGGTCGAATCGGTACTTTCCGCCCGGCGTGACGAGTGCGATCGAGATCAACCCCTCGTCTGCATAGCGGCTGATCGACCGGCGGGAGATTCCTAGCTCCTTCGCCAGCTCGCCAGATGAGAGCAGCCGCATGACCCGAACGTATGGCCGCAAACTGGCCTGTGCTGCCTGGCTGGCCTCAACGGCCTCACTGGCCTTATCATCTGGCCTGACTGGCCTCAATGTCCGAAAATTCTGATGACGTCGACGGGCCAAGGAGCTAGCTCGGAGGTGATCCAGATGATCAAGCCAGGTTGGCGACTACCACGTCTTCAGGCAGCGCCTCGGCCGGAACAACGGCCGGAACCGCCGAAGCCTAAAGCTTGGCGTCCCCACATGGCCCAACGCCAAGGCGAGACGGTTACCGAATGGCAGTCACGGCTGTCGTGGTCCTGCTACGCATGCGGCCAGCAGTTCGAACGAGGACAGCGCCAGGCACTCGACGAGCACGAGGCCGGGCACCACGGGCATTGATCGCTGAACAAAGAAGACGGCGCTGCTCGGCTGGGCCCAGGCAGCGCCGTGATTCAACTTCGGCCTTCTAGATGCGGGCCTCGCCGGCGGTTGGCCAACGCCACCCGGATTCGCGCAGCGCATCAGCCCGAGACAGGATCGCGGCATTTCGCATGGCTCCGTCAGCTGGCTGGTAGTCGTCGGCTTGCGCGGTCGTTGCTCCCGACCACTTCCGATAGTGGAGCCCCGGCTCGGGAAGCATGATCCCCGGCGCGACTGCTTCGACGGCAAGGAGCAATGCGACGTCTTCGTCTGAGTAGAGCGCCTGCCATCCTCCAAGCGCTCGGACCAACGCCGTGTAGGTGCACAACGTCGTTCCAACGACCTGGAGGCTGCCCGCGGCTTGACCTTCGTACAGGGCTCCGGGCGGCAAGGGGCCGGGCTCGGGGTCACGCGGACCAGGAACCAATGAACCATCGGGCATGAGATCCAGCGTGGGCGAGACTGACCAGGCGTATTCCGGGGAGCTGGCAAGCGCCTTGATCTCCTGTTCGAGGGCGCCGTCAGGCAGGACGTCGTCCGCGTCGAGCGCACGAATCAGCTCGCCCTCGGCGCGTGCGAGTCCCATGGTGCGAGCCATCGCGGCCCTGCCCTGCTGACTGGCTCCCGCGGAGATCCGTGGATCGCTGGGCAGAACGCCGCGAAGGAATCCGGTGTCCCCGTCTTCCTGCACGATCCATTGCCAGTCCCACCCGGGCGGGAGTTCTTGGCGGACAAGCGATTCGTAAGTCTGGCCCAGGTAGTGGTGCTTACCGTGCACGACAGGCGTGAGAACCGAGAGGGTGGGCACTGCTCACCACCGTTCCAGGTGCTCGACGAAGCAGACTTCGGTTCGGTCGGCGGGGTAGACGGCTTCAGAGATCTCAACGGTTCGCCCGTTGATGTCGATGGACTTGGTGCGTCCGCGCAGGAGGGGCACCCCTTCGTCCAGTCCCCACTGCTGACGCTCGGTGGCCGTCGGGGTGACGGACCAGACGGACGTCTCCAGACGGTCAAGCTCGATTCCCACCGTGTAGAGCTGGTGCTGGTGGCCGCCTGGCCAGGGTTCATTCCGGTCATCAAGAAGGTCGGGGTTCGACTCGATCAGCACTCGCGGGATGTAGCTCACGGACCAAGAGGTGTAGATCCCAGTCTGCTTGTCGACCATCGAGTACTCGCGCCGAACCAACGGTGCTCCGGCGTCGATCCCGAAGTCCTGTGCCAACTCGTCGGAAGCCTGCGCCTCGGTGTACACAGCTGCGAACTCGACGTCGCGGACGCTTGCGCCCGTGGTCATCTCCAGCGCGCCATTCTGGGCTCGTTCCGCCTCAGGCAGTCGAACGAGGTCCTTCATGGCCTGACCCATCCCCGCGGGGAGCTTGATTCGCTCTGGAGGCCGCCGAACCTGGGCCGGCCTTCCGCGCCCTCCCGCGATGACTAGACCCTCTTCGCGGAGTACGGCCAACGCCGCTTCGGCGGTCGCCTTGGCGACTTCCCACTCCTTGGAGATGGCGCTCAGGCTCGGCAGGCTGGCGCCTGGCGCGAGCTCTCCGGACCGGATTGCAGCCCGGATGCTGTCGGCTATGCGGTCCCTGATCGGGACAAAACCGCTGGTCTCTGTGCTCATGGACCAATTACACCACAGACTTGCCTAGTTTCCTAGGAAACCCCCTTGACGGGCTGCGGCGAGGCTGCTTATGATCTGTCACGTTCCTAGGAACCTAGGAAACTATGAACCTCAGATCGACGGAGGCGAAGATGCTGCGGAACATCCCGGTGCTGCTGGAGGGCTACCGACTGATGGTGCTGGAGGAGCCGGAGGTTAAGACGCGGAAGAACGAGAAGACCGGCGAGTTCGAGCCGGTGACCGACTTCGAGGGCGCGCCGCAGTACGTCATCTCGGTGCACGCCAAGCCCCGCAAGAAGGCCGACGGCAGCCGAGGTGGCAAGGGCGACGAGATCCGCGTGACGCTGGAGACCGAGCCGCAGGAGGAGATCCCGGACGGCGCGATCGTGGAGTTCATCAACCCGCGCATCTCGCACTGGGAGAACGAGCTGAACGGCCGCGCGATGTCGGGCCTGGCCTGGAAGGCCACCGGCGTCAAGCTCGCGGGCTGATCCCGCTTCTTTCCCCGAATTCCCTTTTCCGACCGTTCTGGTCTTGATGTTTGAGAACTACAAAGTGGGCCGAGCTATGCCTTTTTCGGCGCGAATTTGACGCGCCGGGGAGGCCTTGTTGACCCCCGGCTACCTGGCCATTTTGGGTATTCCGGGGGTCTTGATGGACTCCAATGGGAAAGGACGGTTTCGGATGTTGTCTGTGGGTTTGCGGTACTGCCCGGCGTGCCACATCGGCGGAGTGCGGCGGTACCGGCACTCGCAGGATCAGTTCTGCGACGAGAGGAACGGTGAGCGGTGATGGGCGGCCTCGGGTTCCACGGTTCGGGATGCATCGGAGATTCGGCGGAAGGACTGAGCAAGTGAACAACGACAACAAGGCGAGCAGGCCGGGGAACGACAAGTCCTGGGGCAACACCGCGAGCGCTGAGGGCAGGCGGCGCGACTCGGAGGTAGTCAACGTCAACCTCGGGCCGGTGGAGAACCGGATCGACGTGCACACGTTCATCGGCAACGTGACGTTCAACTAAGGGAGCGGGGATGTCTCGGGGTTCGGTGTTCGCGGCGGTGTTCGCGGGGATGTTCGCGGCGCATCACGTCGGTGACTACTGGGTGCAGACGGACGCCCAGGCAAAGGGCAAGGGCTGTCATGGCCCGGAGGGTGCGCGGGCGTGTGCGGCGCACGTGGCCTCTTACACCGCCTTGTCCACCGTGGCGCTGGTCGGGTTGGACAAGTCGCTCGACTTGAGGTTGAGCGGTCGGGCAATCGTGGCGGCGCAGGCGATTTCGGCGGTCACGCACTACGCGGCGGACCGGCGGGAACACGGCCTGATGATGCCGCTGGCGCGCAAGACCGGGCATGGAGAGTTTCTGGAGCGCGGTGGGGCTCCGCTGCTCGATCAGGCCTGGCACATCGGTGCGATCGGGGTTTCGGCGGTCGTGGCTGCGGTGCTGTCGCAACGGCAGAAGTAACCGGAGAAACGCGATAAGGAAGGGGTTGGCATGGCTGAGTTGAGTTTGCCGGTGGGGCGGAAGAACACGCCTGCGGTGAACCGCTTGAAGCGGATCGGGGATCACATCGACGCGCTGTACGTGGAGTTGAACAAGGTCTACTTCTTGGAAGACAACGTGGTGCAGCGGAAGGACTTCGAGGAGATCACGGAGCTGGCGGACGTGGCCTGCCAGTCGTTGCACGGGGTTCGGGACGGTATCGCGGCCAAGGGTGGCCCGAACGTGGCGAAGGGATACGTGAAGAAGTGATGGCATTCGGTGACGACGTCCATAACCAGGTCAGGCGCATTGACGCGCGAATGCTGGCGTTGGTGGAGGACCTGAAGAAGTTCGGTGTTCCCAAGGGAATGGGGACGCAGCTGAACAAGACGCGCGACGCGGTCGGCGACCTGGTCGCGAAGATGACGATGACCCAGCGCCGGAGCTGATTTCCGGCGCACTGCTCGGCCGGGGCACCGAACCTCACATCGGGGTTGGGTGCCCCGGTTTCTTTTTGCTCGCACGAAAGGTGAACGGCAATGCGGAACACGTTGGTGGGCGCGGAGAACACCTCGCCGATTCGGTGGGGCATCCGGCAGGTGGCCGGTCATCCCCGGTCGTCGGGGTCGGCGGCGGTGGGCTCGGCGGCGGTGTTCTGGTTCGGGCTGAACACGATGCTGTGGGCCGTGGGGATCGCGGTCCTGGCCGGGGTGTCGTGGCGGCTGCTGGACCGGCCGACGTTCGACCGTTTCGCCGGTCGCCTGCTGCGGGCGTGGTGGAGACGCTGGTGGACCTACCAGCGGCAATGGCTGCGGATCATGACCGCCTGCAACCTGACCACCACCGACCACAAGGGCAACACGCTCATGCCGCGTGTGACGCGGGTGAAAAGCACGTGGTCGTGGGACACGGTGACCGTTCGGATGGCCAAGGGCCAGGAACCGGAGGATTTCGAGAAGGTGATCAACAGGCTGGCGAACGCGTTCCGGGCGCGCTCGACCAACGTGCGGCTGGTCAAGCCGGGCAAGCTCGCGCTGGATTTCCAGCGGTGCGAACCGTTCGACGAGATGGTCGTCCCGCTCCCGGCGCTGGCCGAGTCCACGAGCGCGGTTGATCTGCGGCGGTTGCCGGTGGGCTTCGATGAGTACGGCCGGGAGTTCTCCCTGAACCTGCTGGAGCGGGACCTGCATGTCCTGCTGGGTGGGGCGACGGGTGCGGGTAAGGGCTCGTGGCTGTGGTCGCTGCTGCGGTCGCTGGCCCCGCTGATCCGCGCCGGGCTGGTGCGGCTGTGGGTGATCGACCCCAAGGGCGGCCAGGAGTTCGGCATGGGCCGGGCCATGTTCCACGCCTTCGCCGACAACGACGAAGACGGCCTTGACCTGATGAAGGCCTACGTCAAGACCCTCGATGAGCGGAAGCTGGAGCTGGGCCGTGCTGGGGTGCGGACGTTCACCCCGTCGCGGGAGACGCCGCTGGAGCTGCTGCTCTGCGATGAGCTGGCCGCGATGACCTCCTACGCGGTCAAGGCGATCACGGTGCTGTTCGAGCAACTGATCTCCAAGGGCCTGACGCAGTACCGCTCGGTCGGCGGGCGGATCGTCGCCGCAACCCAGGAGCCGACGAAGGAACACGTCCCGATGCGCGGGCTGTTCCCCACCAAGATCGCGCTGCGGCTGGACTCGGCGTCGTATGTGGACATGTGCCTGGGCGAGGGCATGCGGGACATGGGCGCGTTCGCCGACAAGATCCCCGAGATCCTCGCCGGTGTCGCCTACGCCAAGCGCGACGGCAAGCGGGAACCCCTCCGGGTCCGCGCCCCCTACAGCTCCGATGCCGACATCGCCGAGCTCGTGGCGTTCTGCACCGCGCTGGGCACCGTCACCGAGCTCCGCACCGACGTCAACCCCGGAGAGGAGCCGGAGCTGGACATGCCGGCCGACATCTACAGCTTCGACTTCGAGGCGATGGAGGTCGACGACGAAGACGACGAGATCGACGAAGACGACGGGATCGAGTACATCGACGCCGACGAGATCGAGGACGAAGAAGACATCGCCTGATCTCAGCGCACCGGCCGCACGGCTGCGGCGGCCTGAAAGGACAACCACATGCACGGCAACAAGTACCACTTCCACGCGTCGGTCGCCGACGGGTTCATCGACCTGCACCCGACCGCGCGGGGCGTGGAGATCGAGCTGACCACGTTCAGCTCCGGCGGCGAGCAGGCCGTGACGGCGGTGATCAGCCGCGAGAAGTTCCGGCAGCTGCTCGCCGACGGCCCGGGGCTGCTCGAAGGCGTCGACCTGCTCCGCGACGAAGCCATGCGCAAGCGCGGATATCCGGTCTAGAGAAGGGAAAACAACAGTGCAGCACATTCATTTCGAGATCACCGGCAAGACCATCCTGACGCTCCTGCTCCTCCTGGCGCTCGTCGCGGGCGGCCTGGCGCTGGTGTGGCTGCTGGTCGGCCCCGGTATCGCGATCGGGATAGGCCTGGGCCTGGTCCTGACCATCCGGGGCCTGTTCGCCCTGTTCAAGCCCCACAGTGAGTAGGAAGGAGCCGACAGTGGGCCTGCGTCGCAAGCGCAAGGACAACGCCCCGGAGGAGGTCGGTAAGACCAGGCGGGTTCGCAGGCTCGGTGACCGGATTTCCGAGGCTCGGGAGCTGCGGGGGCTGGTGCGGGATCCGGACTTGCGGGCTGTGGAGCTGGAGAGGCAGGGACGGCGGACCCTGATCGGGCTGTGGTTCTTCCTCTCGCTCGGGCTGGTGTTCACCACGGCCGGTGTCCAGAAGTTCCTGGCCGGGGACGCCACCAAGGCCGATCCGTTGTGGTGGGCGGCGTGGACGGTGGAGCCGATGTTCGCCGGGCTGTTGATCGTGATCCTGAACTTCGAGGCCGTGATCCTCTCCTACGGCCAGTCCCCGGATCACGAGTGGTGGTCGCGGTTGAAGCGGGTGCTGCTGGCCTCCACGCTGGCCATGAACGTCATCCCGCAGATCACGCCGGTGCTGCGGGGCCGCTGGCAGGAGTTCAACCTCGGGTCGGCGGCGGTGCACGCGATCATTCCGGTGATCGTCTACGGCATCGCCGAGGTCATCCCGGTCATCCAGGCCCGGCAACGCGAGGTCATGTTGCTGATCTACGCCACCGCCGACCAGGCCCCGGACGACCACGCCCCGGAGACGGTGCCGGACCAGCCGGCCGTTCCGGTCCCGGCGCCTGAACCGGTCGCCGAACCAGCGGTGCCTGCTCCGGTGGAGCCTTCGCTACCTGCGCGTTCGGTCCTGGCCACTGGGGTTGAGGTTCCGGCTCGGGCGCTGAAGCTGCTGCCGGACGCGTTGGCGGGCAAGGTGCGCGACGCCTACACCCAAGCCAGCAGCGAGGGCCGGGAGTTCACGGCTGCCGACGTTCGCGCGGCCGCGAAGGTCCCGGAATCGATGGCCGAGAAGATCGCGGCGGAGATCCGCGCCCACAACGGTCACAGCTTCGCCTGAAACCCGTTGCGGAACAACTGAATACGACACAGCACAACCACGCTCGGCGGGCAGTACCGCGGGGCGATGGACCTGGTGGCGCTGCTCGCCGGGCTCCATCCCTCGAAAGGTCCACCTGATGGTGTTGCCCACATTCCCGGACGTCGACCGCATCCAGCGGCGTATCCAGGCCCCTGACTACCGCGACTGGCGCGCGAAGGTCGAAGACGTTTACGGCTGCCTGCACCCGGTCCGGCTGTCGGGCCTGTGGCAGCTCACCGACAAGACCACCGGCCAGGTTCTCACCCGCCCGGACGGCCGCCCGGCGCAGACCAGCGGGCACATCCTGTCCCCGTGCGGCAACCGCCGCGAATCGGTCTGCCCGGCCTGCTCCGACCGCTACGCCGCCGACGCCTTCCAGCTCATGAGAGCGGGCCTGTCCGGTGGTTCCAAGGGCGTCCCGCTGGAGGTGGCCGACAAGCCGCGGCTGTTCGTCACCCTCACCGCTCCGAGCTTCGGGCCGGTCCACAACCGCCGTACCACCGCCTCCGGGAAGCTCGTGCCGTGCCGCTGCGGCACCTACCACCACGAACATGATCCGAGGATCGGGCAGCCGACCGACCCGGAGGCCTACGACTACCGCGGGCACGTGCTGTGGCAGGCGCACTCCGGGAAGCTGTGGAACCGCTTCACGCAGAAGCTCCGGCGGCACCTCGCCCGCGCGGCCGGGCTCACTGTCCGCGAGTTCGGCGACCACGCCCGGCTCTCGTATGCGAAGGTCGCGGAGTTCCAGCGGCGCGGGGTCATCCACTTTCACGCCGTGATCCGACTCGACGGCCCCGACGGGGCTGCCGACAGCACCCCGCCGTGGGCCACGGCCGAGCTCCTGGCTGCCGCCGTCCAGGCCGCGCACGCCGACACCACCGTCACCACCCCAGCCCTCGGGGACGGCCAGGTGCTCGAACTCGCCTGGGGCGAACAGGTCGACATCCGCCCGGTCCGGCCCGCGCAGGCGCACCAGTTCGAAGACGCCTCCGGCACGATCAGCGATGACCGGATCGCCTCTTACGTGGCGAAGTACGCCACCAAGGGCACCGGTAAGTCCGAAGCCGCGGACCGCCCGATCCGCTCCCGCGATCAGATCGAGCTGCTGCGCACCACCGAGCACCACAAGCGCATCATGCGTACCGCGTGGGACCTCGGCGCGCCGGTGGCCTGCCCGGATTGCCACCCTGGCGGCGAGCACCAGGCCGGCGCCTGCCCGTGCGCGGAGATCGACCACTGCGCCACCTGCAACAACGGCGGCCAGGTCCCCGGACCGCTCGCCGAGCTCAACCTGCGGCGCTGGTGCCACATGCTCGCCTTCCGCGGGCACTTCCTGTCCAAGTCCCGCGCCTACTCGACCACGTTCAAGCAGCTCCGCGAGGACCGCCAGACCTGGCGCTTTGAGCAGAACCTCGCCGAGCTCGGCGTCACCGCCGACACCGTCGCCGTGGTCAACCACTGGGACATGACCTCTGTCGGCCACCGCAGCGACGAAGAGCGTGAACTCGCCGCCGCCATCGCCGAGCGCACCCGCCAAGCACGCAAACACCGCTACGCCACCGAAAGGAAAGACTGACCATGATCCGCAACCTGTGGGGCATCCAAGACGTCTCGGCCTACCTCGGAGTCCCCGTCGGCACGCTCTACCAGTGGCGCAGCCGCGGCTTCGGCCCGACCGGCCGCAAGATCGGCAAGTACGTCCGGTACAAGCCCGACGACGTCGAGCAGTGGTTCGAGGCCCAGGCCGAGGGGGTGATCTGATGGGTGGACGCCTGCCGCTCTCGCCGGGAAGTAGCGGAGAGATCAAGGTGAAGCAGGTCGGGGGCTCGTTCAAGGCGCGCTGCCGGTACCGGCGCACCGATGGCACCTACACGGACATCCGCCGCCTGGCGCGGACGAAGGAGCTGGCCAAGCAGGCTGTACGGGATGCCATCAAGAACATCGTGGCCCAGTCGGCCGGGGCGAGGCTGACCTCGCAGGACTACTTCCGTACCGCCGCAGAGATGTGGCTGGCCCAGTTCAAGGCTGATGCGGAGAACGGGATCTACTCCTTCAGCTCGCTGGACACCTACACCGACGCCTACCGCAACCACGTGGCCAAGAGCCTGGACAACCTGCGGCTGTTCGAGATCAAGGCACCGGTGATCAACGCGCTGTGCCAGAACAAGCTGAAGGCGAACAGCCTGAGCCTGGCCAAACACGTCAAGGCCGTGATCAACGGCGTGATGGTCTTCGCGATTCAGGAAGGCGCGATTGAAACGAACCCGGTTCGCGAGATTGCCCAGCTGACCGAGCGCCGGGCCAAGACCAAGCGGAAGAAACCCCGCGCCATGGACGCGTCCCAGCTGCTGGCGTTCTTCGGCAAGCTCGACGCCGACGAGGAAGCCGGGGAGAAGGACTTGCCGGACCTCGTGCGTTTCGTCGCTGCGACCGGCGAGCGGGCCGGGGAAGCCCTCGGAGCTCACTGGAAGGACTTCGACGCCGAGGCGAAGAAGCTGCGGATGTCCGGCAACCTCATCCAGGCCCGTGGCCGGGGTACGGTACGCAACTCGGGCAAGTCCGAATCGGCGGACCGGGACATTCCGCTGGCGGACTGGTGCGTCGAGATGCTCCTGGAGCGCCGGGCCAAGCTCGGCAAGGTCGACCCGGAGTCACCGATCTTCACCAACACGAAGGGCGGCTATCTGAACTTCCAGAACCTGACGAACCGGGTCTGGCTGCCGTTCCGGAAGCGCGCGGGCTACGAGTGGGTGACCTTCCACACGCTCCGCAAGACCTTCGCCACGCTGCTCGACGGCGCGGGGATGACCGCCCGGGAGATCGCCGACCTGCTGGGCCACTCCAACCCGTGGACCACCTACAACACCTACATGGGCCGGGGGCTGGAATCACGGCGCAGCGCTGAGGTGCTCGACTCCGTGGTCCGCCTGGACGCGGATCCGAAAACTGGCCATTAACTGGCACTCGGGGTCTGGCGGCGGTCCTGATCAGCCCTCCGTCAGACCCCGGAAAGCAAGGAACCCCCTGCTGGAGGGGGTTCCTGCTGTCTCGACCAGACGTGCGCCCGAAGGGATTCGAACCCCTAACCTTCTGATCCGTAGTCAGATGCTCTATCCGTTGAGCTACGGGCGCTTGTTCATTTGTGGGCTCCCACCTTACGGTAGGAACCGCTGCGGAGGCTCCGGGATTTGAACCCGGGAGGGGGCGTAACCCCCAACCGCATTAGCAGTGCGGCGCCATAGACCAGACTAGGCGAAGCCTCCCGGCGTCCTTCGTGGCCACCGGAGAAAAGACTACAGGGCCCTCCCAAGCCCTTTTCAAGGGGGGTCCACTTAAGCCTGGATCACCCCGCTGAGCTGCGGAAACACGTCCTGATCAGCGCAGGTGGAGGTCGAGCCAGTTCTTGGCGCGGCGCCAGGCCTCCGCGGCTGCTTCCGGATCGCGGTCGAAGCGGTGCCCCGCGCCCGGGTAGCGGACCACGTCGGTCACCACCGATGCCGCGTCGGCCGCCTCGCGGAGCTTGTCCACCTCGTCGGCTTCGACGCCCTCGTCGTCGCCGTACAGCCCGAGCCACGGGCAGGACAGCTCGTCGGCGATCTCCACCAGCGGCGGCAGCCCGTCCGACAGCGGGTCGAGGATGCCGCGTCCGCCGACGCTGACCGCCGCGCCGAGCGTGCGGCTCGCGGCCACCACCAGCGCCGCCGCGCCGCCGATGTCGAAGCCGATGATGCCCTGCCGGTCGGCGGGCACGCCCTGGTCGGACAGCCACACGAAGGACGCGTCGGTGTCGGCCAGGATCGAGTCGCCGGACAGCCTCCGCACCTGGTCGGGCTCGTCGTCGCGGTGGTACAGGTGCGGTGCGACGGTGAGCCAGCCCTCCTCCGCGAGGGCGCTGCTCAGCCTTCGCACCCGGTCGGTGACGCCGCGGGTCTCGTGCAGGAAGACGAGCCCGCCGCGCACCACGTTGTCCGGTTCGGCAACGGTGAGGCGGAGCTCGTTGCCGTCGGTGAGCGCGAGCGTCTCGGTCCGGGTTTCGGTCATGCCGTGCAGGGAATCACGCCCAGGTGAACACCAGTCAACAACGTCATCCGGTCGGACCAGCGAGTACTCCACAAGATCACCGGAATGTGCCAGCCGCTTGCACTGACCGGAGCCGGGTCGCGACGTCGAATGCAGGCTGTTTCGCGGAGCCCCCGCAGGTTAACGTCACCGTGACCGACCTCTGAAGGAGTCGCAGAGATGAGCGTGCGCACCCGTGCCGACCTCGACCAGCTGCCCGCCTACGTGGCAGGCCGGACCGTGCCCGGTTCGATCAAGCTGGCCAGCAACGAGGTCTCCGAAGGCCCGCTGCCCAGCGCGGTGGCGGCCATCAACCAGGCGGCAGGCGAGGTGCACCGGTACCCGGACATGGGCGTCGGCCGGCTGACCGACGCGCTGGCCGCGCACTACCGGGTCGAGCCGGAGCGGATCGCCGTCGGCTGCGGTTCGGTCGCGCTGTGCGAGCAGCTGGTGCAGGCCACCTGCACCGCCGAGGACGAGGTCATCTTCCCGTGGCGGTCGTTCGAGGCGTACCCGATCATCACGCAGGTCGTCGGCGCCAAGCAGGTGCCGGTACCGCTGACCGGCGAGCACGCGCTGGACCTGGAGGCCATGCTCGCCGCGATCACCCCGGCCACCCGGCTGATGTTCGTGTGCACCCCGAACAACCCGACCGGCACGCTGCTGCGCAAGGCCGAGCTCGACGCGTTCCTGGACCGGGTGCCGGAGGACGTGCTGGTGGTCCTGGACGAGGCGTACTTCGAGTTCGTCAGCGACCCGGACGCGCCGGACGGCGTGGAGATCACCCGCGAGCGCCGCAACGTGGCCTCGATGCGCACCTTCTCGAAGGCCTACGGCCTGGCCGGTCTGCGCGTCGGCTACGCGATCGCGCCGCCGGAGGTCGCCGCTGCGCTGCGCAAGGTGATCATCCCGTTCAGCGTCAACGCCCTCGCCCAGGTCGCCGCGATCGCCTCGCTGGAAGCCCAGGACGAGCTGCGGAAGCGCTGTGCCAACGTGGTCGCGGAGCGCGAGCGGGTGCACCGCGAGCTCGTGTCGCTCGGCTACGAGGTCCCGGAGACCCAGGCGAACTTCGTCTGGCTCCCGCTGGGTGACCGGACGGCGGACTTCAACGAGCACTGCCTGCAGAACCGCGTGGTGGTCCGCGCCTTCGTCGGCGAGGGAGCCCGCGTGACGATCGGCCGGCCGGAGGAGAACGACGCCTTCCTCGCGGCCGCGAAGTCGTTCGTCTGAGCGCGCGACACCATTCGGAATTCCGACGCAAAATCAACAATTCTGACCGATTTACCGACTATCGGCCCGATTCGCCGCTTACCGGACGAAACGTTCGGCAAGCGGCGAAGTCGCGCTCGACGTCGACTCGGCCGCGTGGGCGATTTCGGCGAAATCGGCATTCCGCTCTCAGGCGGGGTGACGATTTCGCGAGAAATCGCCCCGCAGACCGCAACGTCGCTGGTAGGCGCACGTGCGAGCGCGCAGCCGGAAACGCCTGTCGGGCCACCGCAGGCGCTGCGGGCCCGATACTCGTATCTCCGCGCGAATCAGCCGCTAAAGGAACAAAAACGGTGGTGCCCAGCGAAGAGAGGGGGAGTACTTCGCCGGGCACCACCGCAGGGGGTGTGGCCGTCCGAGCCAGGACGACCACGTGGAGCGCGTAGTAAACTACGCAGCTCCGGAATGTAGTTGTGTTCCGCATTGCCCGCCAGCTCGAAAAGCGTCTTGCACCCATTCAGGTGGCGGTATTAACGCGATCAGCCAGTGACCGCGTGGTGTCCGCGCACCAGGGCCGGAGCCGGCGCGGTGGGCAGCTCGCGGTTCCCCGGGTCCACGACCTTGGCAGGCGGGTTCACGGCCTGCACCGGCGGCGGGGTGTTCTCCGCCGGCGGCGGGGTGTTCTCCGCCGGCGGCGGGGTCTTGCCCTCCACCGGCGGCGTCGCACCGTCGACCGGCGGGGTGGGGCGGGTGGGGTCGCCGTCCGGGTGGTCGACGATCGGCGCGTTGACGCACTGGTTGCCCTGCGGCGAGAGGATCGACACGACCGCGCCGATCACCGTGATGTTGTTGCCGCACAGCTGGACCGGCAGAACGCTCAGGTTGTTGTCGTTGCCGATGTTGATGCCGTCGTTGTCCGCGCTGTCGGCGAAGGCCGGGACTCCTCCGGCGAGCAGTCCGGCGCCGGCAACGAATGCGCCTGCGAGGCAAGCAGTTTTACGCATAGAGCCCTCCCAATTCGTTTCACTTCGGGGTGTTCCATCCGCGGGCTACCGCAGGTGGACGAGGGTGCCCAGCGGCAGCGTGGTGAGCAGCTGGAGCGCGTCGTCGGGCACCCGGACGCATCCGTCGCTGCTGGCCTGGCCGAACACCGATGGTTCTGGCCAGCCGTGCAGCGCGACGGTGCCGGGTCCGCCGCCGTAGGTGCTGAAGGTGTTGGAGTGCGTGCCCAACGGCAGGATGATCGGGCTGAACTTGGTCACCGTCTCCTCGATCGCGGCCATGACGTAGGTCCGGCCACGCGGGGTCGGTGAAGCCGGTGCGCCGACGCCGACCACCCACTCACCGATCGGCGCGCCGTCCTTGCGCACCACCATGCGGCGGGCGTCGATGTCGACGTCGACCGCGTAGGGCGTGCGGGCGCGTTCGACCGGTCCGTCGGTGCGGATCCATCCGGTACTGCCGTTCGGGCGGGACGGGAGCAGCACCTGCGCCCACGCGCCGCGCTCGGCGATGATCGGCACCCAGGTCGGGTTCTCCAGCTGCGTCGCGGGCAGCTTCGCGAACACCGGCCCGCCGGGCGCGTGGTGCACCGCGATGTCCTTCTTGACGCGCAGCACCACGCCGTCGGTTTCCCCCTCCGGCGCAGGGTCTTTCGGCGCGGTGGGGAACTCGGTGAAGGTGCTGGCCGGCGCCTGCATGCCGAGATCGGCCCGAGCCATGATCTGCTCGGGCTGAGCCGCCGGGGCCGTGCCGCAACCGGTGAGCGCGACGCACAGCGCACCGAGCGCAGCACCCAGCTGGATCCTGCGCCTGGCGGCGGTCGTCCGTGAACTCATGATCGGCTCCTGGCCCGTCGGGGAATGTGCTCGACAGCGTCCGGCGTCGGCCGGGAAGCGCCTGTGCGGTCGGCCGTTGACCTGGGAGATCAAGTGCCGGGACGGACGCTAACCCGGGCCCTTCCGCCGCTGGCGCGGGCCGATGGGAGCGCGATCTCGCCGATCAACCGCTTGAACAGGACAAACGGGCCAGCTTGATCGATTGCATAAAATCGTTACTAAATAGCCGTCGCTCAATAGTGTTGGTTTTTTAGCTCTACCGAGCGACAAATGGCCGGATCGCTCAAGCCCGGAAAGGACTCGAACGACCCGGCCAGGAGAGCTGGGACGTCACTTCCAGCTGGCGAGCACGCCCAGTTCCTTCTCCTGCGAGTCGGTCGGCGCGTACTCGACGGTGAACCCGGTCGCGTCCGCCGGGACGTCGTAGACGATCTTCCCGGAGACCGGCTCGCCCTCGGTCAGCAGGTGCAGGAACATGTTGTCCAGCGACACCGTGGCCGCCTCGTACCGGTTGCCCTGCGAGTCGACCAGCGTGAACTCGTCATCGCTGATGTTGTCGACGGTACCCGCGAGCAGTTCCGCCTGGGCGTCGACGGCGACGTACTTGCCGCGCTCCGGCTCGAAGAGCGAGTCCGTGGGGGTGAAGTCGGCGGGCGCGCCGACGGACACCTTCAGCTTGGCGCCGAGGTCCTTGCTGACCTGGGCGAACTCACCGAATCCCACAGGGCCGCTGGTCGTTTCCTCGGATGCCTGGCCAGTCTCCGAGGAGCCGGTCTCCGAGGAGCCGGTCTCCGAGGAGCCGGACTCGGGGTTGCTCGGCGGCGTCGGCATGCCGGGGACGCAGCCCGCCAGCCCGATCAGTAACGCAGCCGTGGCCAGGGGTGCAATCAGCCTCTTCAAGGTTCCTCGCACGAGAGATGTTCGGTTAGGGGGGATAGGAACAGGACTTTTGCAGGCCGGAACGGCGTAAATCACCGGAATGGACTAATGTCCTGAAGGAAAGTTGAGCTGTTCTCCGGATCAGGAACGGCCGGGTGCTCACTCCCATGCGGCATACGGGCGAACGTCCCTGGATTTCCCGAGGCGGGGTGGCCGGCCGGCGCGCGGGGAGGGACGACGCGCCGACCGGCCGTCCGGCTCGGCGCCGCAGGTCGGGGGGGAAGCGGCGGCGAACCGGAATTCAGGTGGTCAGAGGTTGCGGAGGCCGTCCAGCACGCGCTGCTGCAGCTCCAGCGGCGAGCCAGGCTCGTCCGATGTGGACTCCGGTTCGCGGAGTCGGTGCCGCCCGGCGCGTTCCCGTTGTCGTCGCTCGGCCTCGACGTGCGCGATGAGCTGCCACACGGTCAGCGCGCCTTCGCCGCCTCCGGCGTGCGCGCGGTGCGGCCGCCAGGTCTCGCCAAGCATGCCGAAGGGGCTGGCGGAGCTTGATCAGCGCAAACATCGGGCCTTGGCGGAAGTCCAGCCGAAGCACTCAGCAGAGCGCGTGCGTCGAACTCGCCATCGGCGAGTCGACCACCTGCATCCGCGACACCAAGGATCGTGACGGCGGCACGTTACGCGTGAACCACCCGTCCTGGAGCAACTTCCTCATCGCCATCAAGGCCGGGCACCTCGACCGCTGAGTCGCCCCGGTTGAGCCCGGTGGAAAAGTCCCTCAGCGGATGCGGGTGAGGTTGATGGGGAGGCCGTCGGTGGGCATGGGGCCGGTGCCGTAGCGCATCGGGGGCTCGTAGTCGGGGCTGACCTTCCAGCGGTAGCGGAGCAGGAGTTGGTGGAGGATCGCCTTCACCTCCATCACGCCGAAGTGCATGCCGATGCACTTGTGCGCTCCGCCGCCGAACGGCGCCCAGGCGTAGCGGTGGCTCTTGTCCTCGCGGCGGTGTTCGGCGAAGCGCTCCGGGTCGAACACGTCCGGGTTCGACCACCACTCCGGCATCCGCTGCGTCGCGTAGACCTGGCCCGCGACCTTGGTCCCGGCCGGGATGTAGTGGCCGAGGATCTCGGTGTCCTTGACCGTTTCGCGGAACAGGCCGCCGACCGGGGCGTTGATCCGCATGGACTCCTTCACCACCATGTCCAGCGCGGGCAGCCGCTCCAGGTCGCCGTACTCGATGGCCGGTTCGCCCAGCGCCAGCGACTCCTCGCGGACGCGGTCCTGCCACTCCGGGTGCTTGCCGAGGTAGTGGGCCGTCATGGCGAGCGTGATCGTGCTGGTGTCGTGCGCCGCCATCAGCGCGAAGATCATGTGGTTGACGATGTCCTCGTCCGAGTAGCTGTCGCCGTCATCGGACTGCGCCCGGCAGAGCACGCTAAACAGGTCCTGCCCGGAACCCGCTCGCTTGATCGGGATCCGCTCCCGGAAGTAGTTCTCCAGGAACCGGCGTGCGCGCAGCCCGCGCGCCCAGGTGCCACCGGGCACGTCGGCGCGCACCAGCGCGTGGCCGCCGTGCACCGCAGCCACGAACGCCCGGCTGAGCTGATCGGCTTCCGCACCGGGCCGTTCGCCGACGAAGACCTCGGTGGCCAGGTCGAGGGTGAGCCGCTTCGCCGCGGTGTAGACCGGGAATCGATCGATCGGCCGCCACTGGGCCAGGGCTCGCTCGATCGCCGGTGTCATCACGTCGAGGTAGCCGATGAGCCGGTCGCGGGTGAAGGCCCGCTGCATGATCCGCCGGTGGTGCAGGTGCTCGTCGAAGTCGAGCAGCAGGATGCCGCGGCGGAAGAACGGGCCGATCAGGTAGTCGTAGAAGCCCTCGTTGCCGAAGGCTTTGTCGCGGTTGGTGGCTAGCGCTTCCAGCGCGTCCGGGCCGATCACGGTGACCGTCTTCGCCCCGAGCATCACGCCCCACGACACCGGCCCGAACTCGGCGTACCGCCGGCGCGACGCCTCCAGCAGGTCGGTCAGCACGGTGACCGTGTGCCCGATGACCGGCAGCCCCGGGTTGCCGAAGACCGGCTTCAGCCCGGAACCGGGCGGCGGCATGGCCAGCGGGCGAACCGGAGTCATCTGCTCGGCCCGGTAGATCGTGGATTGCAGCTGCCTGACGAGCGTGCGAGTCGCCACCGGCGTCCTCCCTGCGGAGCGGGGTCGCAAATCCCCCTACACGGAAGCACGGTACCGGCCCCGAACTCATCCGCCGTCAGCGCGAATCTGTTCCGCCGAACGCCTGGACGTCAGTCGAGAGCCCGACGGAGGAAGAACTTGATGCCGAGGGCTCCGAACAGCACGCAGGAGATCAGCAGCGCCACCACGCAGATCCACGGTGGCATGTGCGGGACGTCCGGGAGGAGCGCGCCGCGCATGCCCTCGCTGACGTAGGTCAGCGGGTTGATCGCGCAGAGGACCTGGAACCAGCGCAGGTGTTCCAGCTGCGCCCACGGGAACTGGGTCGCACCGGTGAACATCAGCGGGGCCAGGATCACCGCGAACATGATGTTGATCCGCCGCGGCGGCACCGCGGCGCCCACCGTCAGGCCGACCGCCGCACCGGCGAACGAGCCCAGCAGCATGCAGAGCAGGGCGAACGCCAGGCCGCTGTAGTTCCAGTTGATCTCGCCCAGCATCACCATGCCGATCGGCACCATCAGCACCGCTGCCAACAGCCCGCGCAGCGCGCCGAAGAGCATCTTCTCCACCGCCACCCAGCTGATCGGCAGCGGCGCCAGCAGCCGGTCCTCGATCTCCCGCGAGTAGGAGAAGTCCAGCACCAGCGGGAAGGAGGTGTTCT
Source organism: Saccharopolyspora antimicrobica (assembly GCF_003635025.1). GTDB lineage: Bacteria > Actinomycetota > Actinomycetes > Mycobacteriales > Pseudonocardiaceae > Saccharopolyspora > Saccharopolyspora antimicrobica. The sequence goes on from NZ_RBXX01000002.1 coordinate 2,478,868, forward strand.
GCAGCGACACCAGGAAGGCGTTCAGCGCGATCATGCCGGGCAGCAGGATCTGCGCGTAGCCGGGCTGGGCGTAGCCGAGCTCGCTGAGCACCTTGCCGAAGATGAACAGCAGCGCCACCGGCTGGACCAGCACCTGCGCCAGGAAGCTCGGCAGCTCCCGGCCCGTCACGAACACGTCGCGGCCCAGCACCGCGGTGAAGGCCCGCACCGAGCTCATCGCAGTTCCCTCCCGGTGAGATCGATGAAGACGTCCTCCAACGTGGCCGAGCCCAGCGCCAGATCGCTGACCGAAACGCGGTGCTCGTGCAGGGTCTGCGCGACCGGGCCGAGCAGCGCGGCCGCCTCGCCGCCGACGTAGAGCCGCAACCGCAGCTCCGCCTCGCCGTCCGCCGCGGTGCCGCTGCTGATCTGCTCCACCCGCTGCACACCGTCCACAGCGGACAGCAGCTTCGAGATGCGCTCCGGCTCGTAGCCGTTCGGCCGCAGCGTCGCGTCCACCGTGCCGCTGCCCGGCAGCGATTTGATCAGCGCTTCCGGGGTGTCCAGGGTCAGCAGCTTGCCGTGGTCGACCACGCCGACGCGGTCGGACAGCTTCTCCGCCTCGTCCATGTCGTGGGTGGTGAGCACGACGGTCACGCCCTCGGAGCGCAGGTCGTTGATCCGGTCGTGCACGAACAGCCGGGCCTGCGGGTCCAGGCCGGTGGACGGCTCGTCCAGGAACAGCACCTCGGGTTTGTGGATCAGGGCGCGGGCGATCATCAGCCGCTGCGCCTGCCCGCCGGAGAGGTCGTCGACGCGCGCCTTCGCCTTGTCCGCCAAGCCCATCCGGTCCAGCAGCTCGTCGGCGAGCCGGTGCCGCTCGGCGCGCGGCACCCCGTGGTAGGCGGCGTGCCAGATCAGGTTCTGCCGGGAGTTCAGCGAGCGGTCCAGGTTGACCCGCTGCGGCACCACGGCCACCTTGCTGCGCGCGGCCACCGGGTCGGCGGCCACGTCCACCCCGGCGACGCGGGCGGTGCCGCTGGTCAGCAGCACCCGGGTGGTCAGGATGCCGACCGTGGTGGTCTTGCCCGCGCCATTCGGCCCGAGCAGCCCGAAGACCTCCCCGGCACCCACCTGGAAGCTCAGCCCGTCGACCGCGTTGCTGCCGGCCTTCGGGTACCGCTTGACCAGGTCGGTCACTTCAACCGCTGTGGTCACATCCGCCTCCTTCCTCGTCGAGCCCGCTGAGGACCGCGATCAGGTACTGCCGGACGATCGCCGCCTCAGCCGCCGGGACGTCCGGTTCGATCCGCTGGAACTCCGCGCGCACCGCCTGCCACGCCGAGTGCAGCTCCGCGCGCCCCCGGGTGGTGATGCGCAGTCTCACCGCCCGCCGGTCGTTGCGATCCCGGTGGCGGGTGAGCAGCCCGCCTTCCGCCAGGGCGTCGACGACGGGGGTCAGCGTCGCCGGACGCACCCAGCAGCGCCGGGCGACTTCACGATGGGTCTGGTCGTTCTGGTGGTCGAGAGCGTTGAGCACGAGCAGGGCCGTCCGGCTCAGCTCGGTACTGCGCGCCACGGTCCGCTCCCAGTGCTGGGACAGCCGCCGACCGGTCAAGCCCACCAGTCGGGTCAGCGGCATCCGCTGCGGGTCCTGCTCCGCGAAGCCGGGCACGGTCCGATGGTATCCGCGCCGAATGGTCAGGTGGCAAATCATTTTTCGGTGCGTCGGTGCTGGCAGGTAGCCTGATCAAGTGACGGAGCAGGGCACTCGATGGCTGAACGACCGCGAAATGGCGGCTTGGCGCGCCTACATCGTCGGCAGCGCGCTGCTGGAGCACCGCCTGAACAGGGACTTGCAGACCCACAACCTGTCCATCGCGGACTACGAGATCCTGGTCCGATTGTCGGAACGCCCTGACCAGCGAATGCGCATGAGCGAGCTGGCCCACGACGTGGCGCACTCCAAGAGCCGCATCTCGCACCAGATCCGCCGGCTGGAGTCGGCAGGCCTTGTCCGCCGCGACGAGTGCCCGGACGACGGCCGCGGCGTCCTCGCGGTGCTGACCGAGGAAGGCGCGGCGAAGCTCCGCGAAGCCGCCCCGAGCCACGTGGCCAGCGTCCGCGAGAACCTGGTCGACATCCTGGACGAGCAGGAGCAGGAGGTCCTGGGCCGGATCTTCGACCGCCTGACGACCCATCTGGGCGGCATCAAGTAGCGGCCCGCCTGCACGCCGACCCGCCCCGGTTGGCTACGCTGCGCCCTGGAAGCGTGGCAGAGCGGCCGAATGCACTCGCCTTGAAAGCGAGCGTCGCGAGAGCGACCGGGGGTTCGAATCCCCCCGCTTCCGCCACACCGCCCCTGACCTGTGCAAACGCGAGTCAGGGGCGTTCTTGTCGGTGCTGGGCCGAGTGAGCGCAGCGCTCGCCTGGAGACATGTCGACATCAGCCTCAGGAGCCGACCGGGCACTGCTCCATCGGATTGGCGCGGCGGCGAAGCGGGGCCGGAGCACCGCGGCGCGGGCATGATCGGCCCGTGGTGAAACGGGTGTTCGTCAGCTATTCGCGTCGCGACTTCCACTTCGCCGAAGCCGCGGTGGCCGTGCTGCGGACGGATGGCCTGGACCCCTGGCTCGACGTGCAGCGGCTGGTGCCGGGAGAGGACTGGGCGACGGCGCTGGACGACGCCCTCGCGGATGCCGACGCGCTGCTGCTCCTGGCCTCTCCGGCCGCGCTGGCGTCCGAGCACGTTCGGCGGGAGTGGACTTCGGCAGTGGAGCGCGGAATCCCGGTCCACATCGGTGCCGTGGCGGCGGTCGAGCTGCCCGGGGAACTGGCCGACCGCCCGGTGCACGACCTGCGGACCCGCTTCCGGGCGAGGGCCACGGTCCTTGCCGAGGTGATCTCCGGAAACCGCGAGGCGCCCGCCCGCAGGGCGCGCGGCCTGCCGGTGCCGGCACCGGTGGCCGCGGTGGTGGCACTGGCGGCGGCGACCGCGATCGCCACGGGCTGGGCGACCGCGATCCTGGTGGGACTGGACGTGGCCGCAATCCGCTTGAGCCGGGGCCTGTTCAACACTTCCTGGGTCTGGGAGGCGTCCGCCTGGGACGCGCTGCTCGGGCAGCGCTGGCGGGCGACGGCGTACTACCTGCTGGGGCTGACCGTCTTCGCCGCTCCGCTAGTCCCCACGCTGCTGACCTCCGCGGTCGGGCTGCTGCGCCGCCGGGCCGGTCCGCTCGTCCTGCTTACCGGCCCGGCCGCGACCGCCGCTGTCGGGACGCTGCTGTTCGTCGCGGTCGGGCTGAGCGTGGGCGGCCGCGGCCGGCTGGATGAGGCAGCGTTCATCACCCGAATCTTCCCGCCCACGCCCGAAATGGTCGCCGACGTGGCCGCGATGCGAGTGCTGCTGGTGGTCGCCGTCGGGTGCGCGCTGGCCCAGGCGCTGATCGTCCTGCTCTCCCGCACGGTGCACCTGTGGACGCCGACCGGCTCGGGCCTCGACATCCACCGCAGGGCCATCGCCGGGGTCCGGCCACTGCTCGTGCTGGCGTCCCCGGCAACTCGGTACCGGAGATCCGGGTACTACGACGGAGACTTCCCGGCGTTGTGGGCGAAGTACACCGCGCGCCTGGCCGAGCTGCCGGACCGAGGGGCCGCGCCGGTCGTGGAGGTCGAGTGCCTCGCGCCCCAGGACGAACCGGTCGCCGAGCTGCTCCGGGCCGCCTGCCGCGATGCGGGCATGGCCGGTGGCCCCGGTCCGAGGTGGACCTTCGTGCTGATCAGCTCGCACGCGTCGTGGCCCGCGGTGGTGCGCGCGGTCGGTGCGTCGGGGCCGCCTGCGATCTGCGTGCTGGTGGACAGCATCCGGTTGCCGCCAGACGCCGAGGCGCTGCGCCGCCACCAGTGGGTCGACTTCCGCGACCGGCGCCCGGACCACTTGTTCCACCTGCTGGCCGCTCTGCTCGGCAGATCGCCCACCGAGCAGGCTCCTGCTCCGCCGCCGGTGGTCACGACCCGGTTCCTGGCCCCGTGCGAGGTGCGCTTCGCCGTCGAGTCGTGCCGTCACCTCGCCGCCGCATTCCCCGGCTTCGCCCTGGTGACGCTGCTGTTCCAGCCGCTGGACCCGCGCAGCGCGGCGCTCGCGGTCGTCACCGCGCCGCTGGTAGCGGGCCTGGTGGTGCTGTCCCGCCGGATGGCCACTCGGCGGATCGCGCTCACCCGGTTCCGGTGGAGCCTCGCCGCGCTCTGCGCGGGGACCGTGCTGTGGTGCGCAGTGGCGGTCACCACGCTGCGGGAGCACTGGGAGCGCCAGGCGGCGTGGGGGCCGCCGTCCGCCGAACCGGAAGGTCTGGAGGCCCTCTCGGACATGGTTCCGCTGGAGATCGTGCTGTCCTTCCCCGCCGGAGCCGTCGCGCTCTGCGCGCTCCTGTGGACCTACCTGCTCCGAGGCTGGCTGCCGCGCGCGGTCACCGGCGCGGGCCTTCGGGCCGTCGGCCCGGAGATCCGCGCCGGATTCATCCCGTGGATGGCGACTCCCGGAATCATCCTCGCGCTCGCCGTCCAGTACCTCGCGACTTACCCCTGACAAGAGTCTGCTCGACGATCTCGCCCCGGACAGCGGTCGCAGTCCGTGATCTCGTTCGTGCGAGCCCTCAGCGCGGCGGCTGCGGCTTCGACGAGGCACCCACCACTCCGGTGCAGCGGCGACGACCATGCCGAATCAGAGCCAGGCTCAGCCGCAGGGCCGCGCCGAGGAGTTTTCGAGACTCAGCGGAGTTGGCGACTCACCGCAGTGGATGACCGAGGCGTGCTCACAGGCATGGTGGCTGGTAGCCGTCGACTTCCAGACCGCGGAAGTCGAGGGTGTTCGGGGTTTTGCCGACGAAGACCAGGCCGCGCGCTTCGCTCAGCGCTGAGGCGAATGAGTACGACGGCTCGCCCAGTTCGGGCAGCCAGGTCCAGTTGTCGGGGGCGAAGCTGAAGAACCTCCGCTCCAGCTTTCCGCCGGTCGACGGCACCGGTGTGAGCCACTTGTCGCCGCCGCTCCAGTGCGAGGCCGGGCGCAACTGGACGTAGAGATCGTCGGTCGCGCTGTAGGTCAGCCAGAAACCGGACGATCCGGAGAGATCGGCCTGCGCCTCGAACTGGTTGCCGAGCCACACGACGATCACGTGCCATTCGTCGTTCAGCAATTCCACCTTGGCCGCGTACCGGTCGCCCTCCGGCACGAGCAGGCTGCCGGTCGCCGGGACGGTGGTGCCTTCGCCGGTGGCGAGCCACTGCTGGTACTGGTCGATCGACGGAGTCGCGCACTCGCGGCCCGGCCCGGCCGACAGCCTGCTGCCGGACGCGACGTCCGCATGAGCGCCCGAACCGGCAGGAAGCAAAGCCAGTGCGCAGAGGAATGCCGCGAATGCCCTGGCCAGCCGGACCGTCCCGCGATCGTTCGCCGAAACTGTGCGCATTCTCGGGAAAATAGCAGAGCAACGGGCGCAACAGTGCTCTTGGCGATTTACCATCCGTTGCCGGTTTGCTGACTGTGAAAGGACATTCGGTCGATACCGGTACGAACACGCTTGACCGCTGGCCCCAGAGAATCACAGTCTGGCTTCAAATCCCCCACTACCGCTTCTTGACCAGGAGAAACGCCGGTCGACACTCGTGGAGACGACCGGCGTCGGCCGGGCCGGTTGCATTTGGCGCTGTTGTGCCGCCAGCTCACCCTGGCCCGCAGTCGTCTCGACCGGCGCCTTCAGCAGGGGTCCAGGGCAGGCCGTCGACTTTAAAGCGATTTTTGACGGGCGACTCAATCAGATGACTCTGTGATCACGGTTTTCGCCGCCTCCAACGCGCGTGTGGCTTCGCTCTTCTTCGTCCGCGCGCGCGAGAGAGGGGTTGCTGGTCCGGGCCGCCAACTGTTCCGCCTTGGCGGCGTCAGCTCGTTTGCGGGCCTCCTTGGCACGCAGGGCGGCGGCCTTCTTTGCGCTGTCGGCCTGCGCCTTCAGCTTGGTCGCCAACTGCCGACGATCTTGTTGGATGCTCACAAATTGCTCCCACTAGACGGCCAGTGAACGTCTGGACGGCATCCCGTTACATGGCGGGATCGACCAATCCGGCAGAACAGCGTCACAGCGCTCCGAACGAACGTCCAAAGTACAGCGGTGCGCCTGCCCGTGAATGAGACAGGCGCACTATGCTGATCCTTTCGAGAAAGATCAGCGATATACAGCTGATCCGCCTCTCTTCTCCTGCTTGAGACTGACCGTATCCTTCCATTCTTGGCGATCCTCCTGTGCTCCTATCCGGCCACCTTCACCGGTTCCGCGCAGCGCTATGGCGGCCGCCTGGGCAAGCAGGGCATGGACCTGGGCGGCTTCACGATGCGCCCGGGCCTCTTCAGGGCCGGGCGCATCCTCGGCCGCTTTCAGTCGTTCTTCGGCAGCGCGGAAATGCTCAGGGCCGGCCATCATCGTCTCCTTGGAAAGTAGCTTTCGCAGCCCTACGGGGCTACTCGTGCGTTGACTTTTCGCCATGTGCCGGGCGGGCGTTATGGCGTACTCGGCGGAGCCACTCCGAAAGCGGAGACCGAGAACTGAACACGCGCAGCAGATTGCCTTCCCCCGGCCAAACAGCAACGACCAGCCACCCACGGCACCAGCCGCTGGCCTCCCCGGCGGCTGATCCGTAACGCGCCGCGGCTTGTCTACGACTTCGATGTCGGCAAGCCAAGATTTTGTGCTGGCCTCTGAGTCGAGGGAGACGACGTCGTGGATATGACCGAACGGGTTGCTGAACTCTCAGCGAAGCTGGCGCAGCAGAAGGCCTCGATCGAGACCGAAGAAGCCACCAAGAACGCGTTCGTGATGCCGTTCATCGGCCGCGTGCTGGGCTACGACGTGTTCAACCCGTCGGAGGTCATCCCGGAGTTCACCGCCGACGTGGGCACCAAGAAAGGCGAGAAGATCGACTATGCCCTGGTCCACGACGGCCAGGTGCAGATGCTGATCGAGGCCAAGAAGGTCACGGAACCGCTGCGCCTGGAGCACGCCTCGCAGCTCTACCGCTACTTCTCAGTCACCAACGCGCGAGTCGGCGTGCTGACCAACGGTCAGACCTGGGAGTTCTACACCGATCTGGACGAGCCCAACAAGATGGACGCCAAACCGTTCCTCGTCCTCGACCTGACCGCCGTCGACCGGACTCTGCTTCCGGAGCTGGCGAAGCTGACCCGAGACTCGTTTGACCTCGATTCGGTGATCAGCGCCGCGGGAGAGCTCAAGTACATCGGTGCCATCAAGCGATCGCTGGCGGGAGAGTTCAGGGAGCCCTCCGACGAGTGGGTCAGGTTCCTCGCCGCGCGGGTCTACGGCGGCAAGAACATCACCCAGCGGGTTCGCGAGCAGTTCTATCCACTGGTGGAGAAGGCTGCGCACCAATTCCTCGCCGAGCAGGTCAACGATCGGCTCAAGACCGCGCTGGGCTCCGAGGTATCCACCGAACCAGCCGCGATCGATCAGGCGACCCCTGCTAGGACACCGGCCAAGTCGGCCCCCGTTGGGGAGACTGAGACAGCACGCGGCACTCGCGCCAGCGAGATCACCACGACTGAGGAAGAACTCGACGGCTATCGCGTCGTGCGCGCCATCGTCTGCAGCGAAGTCGCCGCAACCCGCGTGGTCGGGCGGGACACCAAGACCTACTTCGGTGTCCTGCTTGACGACAACAACCGCAAGCCGATCGCACGCCTGTGGTTCAACCGAAACCAGCGTTACCTGGGCCTTTTCGACGAGAACAAGGTTGAGACCCGGATGCCCATTGACGACGTCGAGGACATCTACGCCCACGCTGATCAGCTACGCAAGACCGTCGCGGGATATCTCGCCAGGGCTGGCGAGCAGAACTAGCAATTTAGTGGTTCGTATCCCGCTTCCGCCGTTGGCAGGCCACAACGCCGGTCGCCTTCCATCCAGGTGATCGGCGTTGGCCGGGCTGCTTGCATTTCAGGCGGTCGTAGGTGCCGACGAGTCGCCGCCCTGGTCTGCTCACAGACCGGCTTCGAGCTCAGCGGCTCGGCGGAGGTCGTCAGCTAGTTCCGGTTCAGCGGCTCCGGTTGCCCTGACTCGGGCCAGCAGCTCTCGTGCCAGGTTCGGCTCGCCCTGGCGGATCGCCACGTCGGCTCGCAGGACCAGGAGCTTCACGAGCTGGGGCGCGGTCGGTTCCTCGTCGGTCCGGTGCAGGGCTCGGTCCAGGACCTTCACCGCCAGGTCCAGGTCTTGCTTGGAGTCCGCGAACAGCGCGCCCATGTGGATCGCCCGGTCGAACGTGCCCTTCGGCAGCGGCCGGTGCCGTTGGTTCTCGCTGATCGGCTGGGCGATCTGGATGGTGTTGCCGCCGGGGTCGGTCATCAGGAACTGCCGCACCCCGTAGCTCATGTCCTTCAGCGCTCCCACCCGTGGAACACCCTGGACGGGCACCGATCCGAAGGACTCCTGCAGGCCTTCGGTGAAGGCCGCGTACAGGTAGTCGACATCATCGGTCTCGACCAGGCAGCCGTGCGCGGAGGTCTCCGGGTCGAACTCCTTGTTCCCGTAGAAGTTCAGCTCGATGCCACCGCGCTTGACGGTCAGGAACTGGTACGGCGCCGTCTGCCGGAACGTGATCTCGAATCCCAACGCGGTGTAGAAGTCGGCCACCGGATCGATCGACCGGGTCATCAGCCCGGGAATCGGCTTCTCGGTCATGCAATCGACGGTAGAGATCGGCGTCGTCGCGCGCACATGACAGTGAAAACACCGACTTCCCGCAGACTTCCGCTGTTCAGTGCTATCTGGCGCACGAACAGGCCCGGCGGGGTCGTCCCGGCCGGGCTCCGTTCGGTGTCAGGGCTTTTCGGTGAGGAAGGTCAGGACTGCTTCCAGGAACTGCGGTTGGGCTTCGACGTTCGCCATGTGGACCGTGGGGAGGATCGTGAGGCGCGCGCCGGGGACCGTTTCGGCGAGTTCCTTTCCGTGGGCGGCCGAGGTGACCGTGTCGTGCTCGCCCGCGATGACCAGGGTCGGGTTGGGGATCAGCGCGGCCGTGCGGCGCAGGTCGTAGTCGCGCACCGCTGCCCAGCTGCCCGCCACTCCTTCGCGCTTCGTGGCGAGCAGGGTGCGGCGGAAGGGCTCGACGAGCTCGTCCTGCAGCATGTGAGCCGGGAACCAGTTGTTCAGGAACGTCTCCGCCGTGGCCCGCATGTCGGGGGCCGCCAGGAGGTCGGCGATCGGCTGGTCCCACTGGTTCGCCGGGCCGAGGTTCGCGGCCGTGTTGGAGAGCACCAAGCGGTCGACGCGCTCCGGGACGTGGATCCCCAGCCACTGCGCGACGATTCCGCCCAGGGACAGGCCCAGCACGTGCACCTGCTGCAGGCCGAGGGCGTCCAGGAGTTCCACGACGTCGCGGCCCAGGCGGTCCAGGGAGTAGGGGCCGCTCGGGACGTCGGAGGCGCCGTGGCCGCGGGCGTCGTAGCGCAGGACCCGGAAGTGCTCGGTCAGAGCCGGCACCTGGCCGTCCCACATGTGGAGGTCGGTGGCGATGGAGTTCGAGAGCAGCAGCACCGGCTTGTCCTCGTCGCCGTCGAAGCGGTAGGCGATGCGGACGCCGTCGCCGGTGGTGATGGTCCGGGATTCCATGTCAGCTCCAGTGGTTCTCTGCGGTGTTGTGCTCAGCCTATGAACGCCTTCCGCAGATAGCTATTACAAAGAACGGACCATCCCTGTAGGTTGTCCGGACAATGTTCACGCTCCACGAGTTGCAGTGCTTCAACGCCGTCGTGCTCGACGGCGGGTTCCAGGCCGCCGCCGAGCGGCTGCACCGCTCGCACCCCTCGGTGTTCGCGGCCGTCGCCAAGCTGGAGCGCCAGCTGGGTCTGGAACTGCTGGATCGCTCGGGATACCGGGTTCAGCTCACCGAGGCGGGGCGCGCCTTCCACCGCAAGGTGCGCTTCCTGCTGCACGAGGCCGAGGAACTCCAGACCTACGCCGAGCAGCTGGCGATGGGAGAAGAGGCCGAACTGCGCGTGGTGCTCGGAGACCTGTGTCCGCTGCCTCCGGTGCTGGAACTGCTCAGCCGCTTCTTCGCGCAGCACCCGCAGACGCGGCTGCACCTGCAGTTCGAGACGATCACCGGCCCGTGGGAGCGGTTGCTGGAGGACGAGGCCGACCTCATCGTGCACCGCGTACCCAAGAGCGACGTGCGGATGGAGTGGATCGACCTCGGCCGCGTCGCGCTGGTGCCCGTCGTGGCACCCGGGTTCCTGCCCTTCCCGCCGGACACCGACATCACGCCGCAGCGGATGCAAGCCTTCACCCAGTGCATCGTCCGGGATTCGGCGCGGAACCCGTTCGAGCAAGGGCACTTCCTGGTCGAGGGCGCGCCCCGGAGCTCGGTGCCGGACCACCTCATGAAGAAGGAACTGGTCCTGCACGGCATGGCGTGGGGGCACCTGCCCCGGTTCCTGATCGAGGAGGAGCTGCGCGACGGGCGCCTGCTCTCCATCGCCGGTCGGCACTTCCCCGGTGTCGTCGAGGAGCTCTCCGCGGCTCGCCGACGCGACCGGCCGCACGGGCCGGTGGCCGACCAGCTGTGGGACTTCCTGGCGGGCAACGCGCCGATCCTGCGGCCGGCGCTGGGCCGGGTGGCCCGGATGAAGAAAACACCCGCGAGCTAGGAGTCGCTCGCAGCGCCTGGTGGTGCGAACGGGGTTAGCGTGGCTGCATGACCTGCGCCCGACGGCTCGCTTCGGCGGTGGTGTTCGTGCTGGCAGCGACGACGTGCGGCACGACCGCGCCGCCTGCTCCGGCACCCGCGCCCAGCCCGCCCGCGCCGAGCCCGACGGAGGTGCCCAGCCCGGCGCCCACGCAGCAGGTCGAACAGGCGCCCGCCGGTTTCGTGCGGCTGCGCGACGTCGATTCCTCGATCATCGAGGAGATCCGCTACGCGACGCCGCACAACTTCACCGGTGATCCGGTGCCCGGCTACGACGAGCCGATGTGCGTCGTGACGCGACCGCTCGCCGAGGCGCTCCACGCGGCGCAGCAACGGCTCGCGCCTCAGGGCTACACGCTCAAGGTCTACGACTGCTACCGGCCGCGACGCGCCGACACCCGCTTCGTGGAGTGGGCCAAGGACGTCGACGACCAGCGCATGAAGGCCGAGTTCTACCCGGGGCTGGACAAGTCGCGGCTGTTCGCCGACGGCTACATCGCCGAGCGGTCCGGGCACAGCCGCGGCAGCTCGGTCGACCTGACGCTCGTGCGGCTGCCCGCGAGCCCGCAGCGCCCCTACGTGCCCGGTGAGCCGCTGACCTCGTGCTCCGCCGAGCAGCGGTTCCCGGACAACAGCGTCGACATGGCCACCGGCTACGACTGCTTCGACAGCCTGTCGCACACCGACGACCCGCGGGTGACCGGCGAGGCGAGAGCCAACCGGGACCTGCTGCGCGACGTGCTCACCTCGGTCGGCCTGCAGAACTACCGGTACGAGTGGTGGCACTTCAACCTGCCGAGCGAACCGTTCCCGGACCAGTACTTCGACTTCCCGGTGAACAGCGGGGCCTTCCGCTAGTAGTCGAGCGACGGGTACCAGTCGCCGCGGCCTCGGGGAGTCAGGTCGAGGATGTGCCAGACCGGGGCCAGGAGGTCTATGCCGCGCTCGTCGATCTCTTCGGACATCCGGGGGTGCACCGAGTAGACGTGGTGCACCGCGCCGTTGTCGTCGCGGGTGAACACCGACACCGTCGAGTCCTGGTTGCCCTGTTCGTCCTCGCTGGCCAGGTCGCGCTTGAAGGCGCTCTTCGCCGCGCTGAGGAGGCGCAGTCCCGTCCAGCCCCGGTTGCGGGCGTGCTCGCGGAGCTCGGGCAGACCGGCCGCCGCCACGATCGCGAAGTCGACGTTCTGCCGCACGTGGTGGGCGATTCCGCTGAACCCGTCGATCCACATCGTGCACATCGGGCACGGCTCGGTCTGCTCCTTGCCGTACATGAAGTGGTAGATGATGAGATCCCGATCGGGCCCGGTGAACAGCTCGCTCAACCGCACCTCGCGCACCGGTTCGTCACCGGCGTTCAGGTCCGCGGGGCCTTCCTCGAACACGTAGTCGTCGACGACCGGCCCCAGCGGCAGCCGACGGCGCTGGTCGGCCACCTGTTCGCGCTGGCGCATCAGCTCGATCTCGGCCTGGCGCAGCTCCTCCCGAGCGCGGACGTACTCGGCCGTCTCCGCGGCGAGATTGGTCTGGCGCATCGCCGGCTCCCCTCAACGCAGCTGCTGCCTCGGTTCCCATCGTCAGCTCGCGCACCGAGGATCGCCAGGTGAACGGGCATCACACCGCCGCGTCGGCGCGGGCCTGGCGCCAGCGCGGGCTGTCGACGTAGTGATTGTCGTAGCGCTGGGAGGATTCCGCGATCTCCTTCGGGTCCGCCACGCCGCGGGCCACCCGATCGAGCAACCGGTAGTAGTCGGGCATCGCCTTCGTGCCGTTCCGGGACGCCCCGCAGGCTCAGTGGGGCCTGCTGTGGCGCAGCGCGGCGGAGACCGCGCTGGTCAAGGCGTTCGCGGCGACAGCCGGTGCAGGGCTTCCTCCGCGGTGATGCAGCCCGCGGTGGTCAGGTCCAGGTTGGCCAGGGAGGCTTCGTGGGTCGGCTGGTCGGCCGCCGTCGTGCAGTCGCTGACGACCTGCACGTGGAAGCCGAGGTCGGTGGCGTGGCGGGCCGTCTGCTCGACCGTGAGGTTCGTCGCCACCCCGGTGATGAGCACCGAGTCGACGTCGCGGGCGCGGAGCCAGGCGGCGAGGTCGTTGCCCGCGAGGCCGGAGAGCTTCTGGTTGTCCACCACGTGATCCGGCTGGTCCGCCATCCCGGCGATCAGGGCTGAGCCCGGCGCGTCCGGGCGGAACGACTCCTGCGCCTCGCCGACGGCCCGCATGAATCCGGTGTTGCGCACCAGTTCGCCCTCGCCGTCGGGGATGGTGAAGCGGGTGAACACCAGGGGCGCGCCCGCATCGGCCGCGGCCGCGTGGAATCGCGTCGCGCGGGCCACGACTCCGCTGCGGGCCACCGGCTCGCCGAGCATCCCGCCGAAGAAGCCCTCGGGCTCGATCACGTTGACCTGCCAGTGAAGTGCCAGCACGGCACACCTGCGTTCACCCATCAGGCGATTCTGCCCCGGCCCGCGCCCGGTTGTCGGGGCTATCGGTGAGACTCCTCGGCATGGCTTCGCAAACGCACCACGCGCTCGACTACGTCGAAATCCCCGTCACCGACTTCGCCGCCGCGAAGGCGTTCTACGGCAACGCCTTCGGCTGGACCTTCAACGACTACGGGCCCGGGCCCTCCTACGTGGGAATCCAGGGCGACGGTGGCGAGGTCGGCGGCTTCCGGCTGACCGACGAGGTCACCGCGGGCGGCCCGCTGGTGCTGCTGTACTCGGCCGACCTGGACGCCAGCGCGCAGGCGGTTCGCGACGCGGGCGGGACGGTCACGCAGGGGCCGTACGAGTTCCCCGGCGGCCGCCGCTTCCACTTCCACGACCCGGCGGGCAACGAGCTCGGCGTCTGGTCCGCGCGGTGACGGGCCGGTGAGCAGATTCCGACAAAGGCCGTGATCTTCGTGAATTTCTGACATCCTCCGGAACCTGTCGGTTCAGGAAGGGGATGATCATGTCGATCGGTCCGTTACGGCTCGTCGCCGCGCTGGCGATGGCCGTGCTCGTGTTCTCCGGGGTCTCCGCCACCTCCGCGCCGGAGGCCGCCGCTTACGACTGGAGCCGCGAGCTCCGCGAGGGCGACAGCGGCGCCGACGTCACCGAGCTGCAGATCAGGGCGGCCGGCTGGGCCGCCGACGGTGCCGAGCAGACCTTCGTCGCGGTGGACGGCAAGTTCGGCCCGGGCACCAAGGCCGCCGTCGCGCGCTTCCAGAAGGCCTACGGCCTCGACGGCAGCGGCGTGGTCGATGGCGCCACGCAGGAGAAGCTCAACTCGCTGGAGAAGGCCGACGGGTCGACGGCGCACTTCGAGTTCGCCGAGTTCCACTCCAAGGACGGGGCCGGTTTCGGCGGCGGGAACGCCGACGAGAGCACCGTGCGGGAGAACGTGCGGCGGCTGATGTACAAGCTGGAGGCCATCCGCAAGAAGGCCGGTGACGCCGCCATCACCGTCAACTCCGGCTTCCGCAGCAAGGCGCACAACGAGAACGTCGGTGGCGCGGCCAACAGCCAGCACACCTACGGCATCGCCGCGGACATCGTGATCAGCGGCAAGAGCGTCAGCCAGACCATCGACCTGGCCAAGACCTCCGGCATGTCCGGCATCATCCGCTACAACACCTTCACCCACGTCGACAGCCGCATGGAATACCCGTACGGAACCCAGTACTGGTACTGGAAGGTGTGATCCCGGCGCGCGCTCCCGGAGCGGTCCGGCCGCTCCGGGATCAGCGCAGCCGATCCCGCAGGCGATCCCGCAACGGGCTGAAGTCGTCCTCGGGGAACAGGGCCGGGAACGTGCGCAGCATCGTCTTCATCGCTGCCACGACCCAGCCGAACTCGCTGCCGCGCAACGACATCTCGGCGAGGAGGTGCTGCCAACCGTAGGTGCCGCGGGTCAGCAGCAACGCCTCCAGGTAACCGGCGTAGTCGACGTCCAGCCGGTACGTTCCGCGCTTGACGTCGAAGAACCAGATCTCGGGATCGGCCGCACCGCAGCGCAGCGACACCAGCTTCCCGTCACCGCCGCGGTGCGGGGCGTCGAAGACCCGGAACTCGCTGAACAGTCGCCGCTCGTCCTCGGGCGTGGCGGCGTGCGCGAGCACGGGCGGTGGGTTCCCGAACGCGTCGAGCAGGTAGGTCAGGTCGAATTCGCCGGACACCACGGGGTCGGCGGTGCGCCACTGGACGGCGAAGGCCTCGAACCTCGCCACGGCGGGCAGCAGCGACTCGTCCAGCGTGACCTCGTACCAGTCCGCGATGGCCGCCAGCACGCTGCGCGCGTCCGCGCGTTCCGGGTCGAGCCCGCCCAGGTTCCGGTGCTCGATCTCCACCTCGGGGCACGCTTCCAGGCCGTCTGCCATCCGCACCAGGCGCTGCTCGATGTCCAGCAGTTCCAACTGATCCTCCCGGTCGACCGAACGCGACGATGGTTCCGACGCACCGCACCGGAATTCGGTTCCCGGCCACTGTTCCGCAGTGCAATTCAAATGATTCCGGGATTTGTTCCGAAGTTCCGTGGTCTATACCGATCTTCGCTGGCATCATTCGTCGCGTTCGTTTTCTCGACCCGATGAGGAAAAGTGAAGAAGTTACTCGCGCCGACCGTCGGACTGCTGCTGCTGGGGCTGGCCGGATGTGGTGCCGCCAACGAGGCGACCGCTCCCGAACCGAAGTCCCAGACCGCCCCCGAGCAGGCGGAAACCGAAGCAGCCACGATCGAGGTCGGCGGCAAGGACGTCGCTTTCGGCGAGACCGCGGGCGTCACCAACGAAGAGGGCGGGCAGTACGCCATCACCGCGAGCGCGCTGCAGGACGTCGCGGAATTCTCGGTGCCGCCGGTGGAGGGGAAGTACGTTTCCACCGACGTCGAGGCATCGCTGATCAGCGGAACCGGCGGCGCCGTCGCCTCGGTCGGTTTCATGCTCGTCGACGCAGCGGGCAACGAGTACGTGAGCGCCGCGCCGAACGGCGAGAACATGGACGGCGTGCTCTTCGCGACGCTGCTCACCCAGGGCGATTCCGGCAGCGGGAAGGTGTACTTCGACGTGCCCGCCGATGCCACCGGGCTGAAGCTGGTCTTCCAGCCGCTGACTGCCACCGAGCCCATCGGCAGCTGGAGCTAGGCAGCCCTCGCGAGGGCGTGGAGGACTTCGCGCAGTCCCTCCCGGATGCCGGAGTCCTCCACCAGGCCGTCCGGGCCGACCGCCTCCCGCGGCACGAACAGCCGCCCGCAGGCCTCCTCGACGAGATCCACCGTCAAGTAGCGCAGAACGGTGGTCAGCGTGCCGATCGCGCCGTCGCCACGGCCTTCGGCCGCGACGTTGAGCCAGGCGACCGGCTTGCCGTTCAGCTCGGTGCCGCCGATCGACCAGTCCAGCAGGTTCTTGAAGCTGCCGGGCAGCGTTCCGGCGTACTCCGGGGTGCAGAACAGCACCGCGTCCGCCGCGGCCACCCGGTTCCGGAGCTCGGCCACGGCGGGCGGCAGCGGCTCGACGTCGTCGTCCGGGTTGAACGCGGGCAGGTCCGCCAGGCCTTCGTGGAGCACCGCCGTCACCCCGTCCGGCGCGACCTCCCGCGCGGTGCGCAGCGCGGCGGTGTTCGTCGAACCGCTCCGCGTACTGCCCGTGATGAGCAGGATCTCGACCACCGCCGCACCTCCGCACCGACTCGGGTGCTGAATCTACCTCTCGCTCAGGGGTTTTCGAACCGGACCTCGGGATAGCGCGGGGACGGGCCGTCCAGCAGCGGCTGCGGGACGCCGCGCAGGTGGAAGTCCGCGAACGCGTCGAGGTAGTCGGCGGTGATGCGGGCCGCGCGGTCGCCGGCGATCGGCTCCGGCCCGAGGTCGATGCCCACCTGCTCGGCCAGCGGCGAGTAGTCGGTGAACGACCAGTGCGACGACCCCTCGACGGAGAACCAGCGCTTCCAGCCGGTCAGGTGCGACCAGGTGCCGTCCCAGGTCTCGTCCGCGCCCGGCCGCCCGTGCCGGTCGGCGCCCAGCATCAGCAGCGGGCGATCGGAATCGGCGGTCAGGCCCGGGTGGAACGTCCCGTCCAGGTTGGCCGCCGCGCGGAAGCGGTCATCGGCCAGCAGCGCGCGAGCCGCCGACGCGCCGCCCATGGAGTGGCCCGCCACCACCACGCGGTCGCCGTCGATCCCGCCTCGCTCGATCAGCTCGTCGAGCACGAACGACAGGTCGGCGGCCCGGTTCCCCGCCACCGTCGCGCCGTCCGGTTTCGGCGTCTGCTCGCAGGCCAGGCAGCCGGTGACCCGGCCGTCCGGGAACGTGATCGCCCTCGCCTCGTAGTTGTGGTCCACCGCGGCGACCGCGTAGCCGCGGCTGGCCAGGTCCTCGGCGAGGCCGGTCAGCGACGTGCGAGGCAAGGTGAACCCGGGCGAGAGCAGCACCAGCGGAAGATCACGGTCCAGCGGTTCCGCGTCGACGCCCGCGTGGGTCCGGGTGGTGCTGAAGATCTCCGGGGACACGCCGTTGAGCTGCTGCCCTTCGAGGATCCGGCGGGATTCCTCCGGTGTGACGTACTGGGCGCGCGGGGCGTCGTCGTCGCGGGTCGGGTACCAGAGCGAGACCATGAGCTCGCGCTTCTCCTGCGGGACCCACGGGTCCTGCCTGCTCTGGTCGACGAGGTGCAGCGCGGTGGTGCCGACCGCGTGCGGGCCGGACGGTCGCGGTAGTGCCGGGACAGGATCGGCGACCGCGGTCGGGCCCAGCAGCAGGGCGCTCGCCGAGACGGCGGCTATCAGCGTTTTCATGCTGGCAGCGTCCCGTTTCGGGACGTCCGGCGGACCCGGGCCGTCCCTGGTTCAGACCCGGAGATCCACCCAGACGAGGTGGTGGTCCGACGCGTCGTTGAGGCGGGAGAGCTCTTCTTCCGACGTCGGCCAGAAGACCCCGGAGCGCAGCGGGATCAGCGGCGCGGACGGCAGGACGTAGTCGATCCGGAGGTTGCCCGGCTTCTCGTCGTTGAAGTCGCCCGTGTCGAAGTACGGGCTGCCGCGGTGGCTCCCGTTCGCGCCGCCCTGGGCCAGGCTCGCTTCGATCGCGCCGACGCTGCCCGGCCGCGGGTCGATCACGCGCGGGGCCTGCAGCAACTGACGGATTCCGTTGCTGTCGCCGTCGAGCGGATCGGAGTTCTGGTCGCCGGCCACGACGAACCGGGCGCCGGGGCGCAGGCCGCCGCGCTCGCCCTCGTCGTCGTAGATGTAGTCGCCGCGCTTCGGCGTCACGTAGTCCGCCCAGAACCGGATCTCGTCCTGGTTGCGCAGGACGTTGCGCTTCTCGGGGCCGTCGAAGGCGGGCGGCGTCGGGTGCGAGGTGAGGAAGTGCACCGTGCGGCCGCCGACGTCGATCGGCAGGTCCCAGTGCGACTTCGAGGACAGCCGGACCTGCGCCAGCTCCTCCGGCGTGAACCAGTCGGCGGGTTCCGGCGTCGCCGGGTCGTCCGGCAGCCGCGCGCCGGGC
This sequence comes from Saccharopolyspora antimicrobica, assembly GCF_003635025.1. Taxonomy (GTDB): domain Bacteria; phylum Actinomycetota; class Actinomycetes; order Mycobacteriales; family Pseudonocardiaceae; genus Saccharopolyspora; species Saccharopolyspora antimicrobica. Next base: position 2,497,070 of record NZ_RBXX01000002.1, read on the forward strand.
ATGTCGGCCCAGCGGAACTGCTGGAAGGTGCGGGCCTGGCCGATCGGGTACTTCGAGAGCACCACCATGCCGTACTGGCCGGGGAACACGCCGAATCCGTGGGCGTCGCCAGGGCCGCCGATGGTGCCGTCCTTGTCGAGGTCCATCCCGGACGGCACACCGGTGTTGACCGGCGCGGTGTAGGCGTAGGGGTAGTCGATCGGGTCGGCGCCGCGCTGGCCCCGCGCGAGGTAGTTGGTGCGGAAGGCGTCGACCGCGGCATTGCCCTCGACGTAGTCGAACTCGTTGAGCAGCAGGACGTCCGGGCGGGTCCGCTGCACGACCTCGGCCACCTTCCGCGCCTGCTCGTCGTCCGGTGTGGACAGATCGGCCAGCAGCTCGCCCTCGGCGGCCCGGTTCAGCGAGGCGTTGAACGTCGCGAAGCGCACCGGCTCGGCCGCGTTCGCGGTCGGGGCGACCAGCGCGGCCGACACCGCGGCCGACACCACCAATGCAGCTCGTTTCACGACATCACCTCTCGCAGAACCGTTGTGCCCGACCACGGTGTCAAGCAACCGTGGTCGGGCACCGAACGGAAGCACAACTCCAGCTGAAGCTTTCATCTCGGTTGATGACCGCAGCCGCGACGACCAACGCGCCGCACTGCGAAACAGCCGCATGCGCCGCAGGCGCATAACCCACCCTCGCAGCTTGCACCGCCGCGGGTTCTCAGCGTTCGCCTGGCGAGGACGGCCCAGCCGCCGTGTATTGGTCATACATAAGGCTGGGCATCCGCAGTCCAGGCGGACGCTGAGGTTCCGCTACCCGCACCGCTACGCAGAACGAGCCTGGAAAGCTCCTCAGGCCAGGTTGTGGCCGTGGCCGACCTTCGGGCCCTGCTCGAAGCTCTGGGCCATCATCATCGTCTGCGCGGCCCGCAGCTGCGCGCGCTCGGCGCGGGTCTGCATGCCGTTGACCGCCTCGGTGCTCTGCGAGTAGGCCTGCACGACGTTGGCGATGCCCTTGGTCATCCGCTCCAGCGCCACCCGGTCCACATTGGACAGGTTGTCGTCCTTGCTGTGGTAGTTCGGGTCGAAGGCGATGCCCGCGGTGCCGCCCCACTTGGCGGCCTGCTCCTCGGTCTTCACGTCCTCGACACCGGTGTGCATGCCGCCGGACGGGATGCCCACCGCGATGAACTCGCCGTAGTCGGAACGGCCGTTGAACTCGCTCGGCTCCGACTCGATGCCCTGCGCGGCTATCGTCGCGATGAAGTCGTCCTTGATCTGACCCGAGCCGTGCGGGCCCGACGGGCCACCGGTTGAGCCGTCACCGTCGTAGACGAAGTAGCCGGCGTTCGGCGAGCCGATCATGTCGAAGTTCAGGTACAGCGCGATGTCGAGCTGCTCCTCGAAGCTCAGGCCCTGCACGTACTGCGTCGAGCCGACCAGGCCGGACTCCTCCGCGCCCCACCACGCGAACCGCACCGCGTTCTTCACGTCCGGGCTGCCGCCCAGCTTCAGCGCGGTCTCCAGCAGGCCGGCGCTGCCGGTGCCGTTGTCGTTGATGCCCGGGCCCTCCGGCACACCGTCCAGGTGCGCACCGGCCATCACCACGTTGTCGGTGCGCCCGGTCCTGGTCTGCGCGATGATGTTGCGGGTGGTCACGGTCTCGAACCGCGCCTGCACGTCCAGCTTCACCTCGGCACCGGCCTGGCCGGACAGCGCCTCGCCGACCTCCTTGGTGACACCGGCCGTCGGGATGCGCCCCGCGTCCGCGCCGCCGAGGGTGCCGTTGAGCGGGCCCTCGACGTTGTTGTAGATGATCGCGCCGACCGCGCCAGCCTCGGACGCGAGCTGCTGCTTCGTCGCGAAGTCGCAGGCGCCGCGCGAGATCAGCACGACCGTCCCGGTGACCTCGGTGCCCGCGAAGTCGGTGGCCTCGCAGCCCGGGGTCTCGTCGACCGGCAGGACCGCCAGCGGCGCGGTCAGGCCGCCCTGCGGGGTCGCCGGGGAGTACTCCAGGGCGTCACCCTCCGTCGGCTGACCGGCGACCGCGAGGCTGAAGGAGTCCTTGAAGTACGCCTCGTAGGTGAACTCCGGGGTGGTCACGTCGAAACCGGCGCGCTGCAGCTTGCCCGCGACGTAATCCACGCTGGCCTCGTAGCCCGGCTGCCCGGAGGCGCGGTTCCCGCCGTTCTGGTCGGCGATGCGCTGGAACGCGATCAGGTGCCGGTTCACGGCGTTGCCGTTGATCGTGTCGCCGAGGTCGGCCGGGGCCGCGCTGGCCGGGGTGACAGCGAGCATCGCCGCCGCGCAGCTCGCGGCCAGAGCGGTGATCGAACGCCTGGATGTGATGGTTCGCAAACTCATCATGCTCCCCGTTTCGGGTGGATTTCGTGGTGGCAAGCCTTGAGAGGATCACGCTGCGAAGTCAAGGCCGTACCAGGAAGAGTTAAGAACCAGGGACCAATTCCCGTTTTTCCCGTATTGTGCGGCTGGTCCGTTCCTCTCGCACTGTCCGCTTCGGACTGCGGGGCCGCCGCTGGTCGCGTTGCGCTGACATCCGTACCCCGAGCGGCTGGTGCCGGTCACACGAGCGCGGACGGCGGCGCCGGCAGGCTCTACTGTCGCGGGCATGTACGCCATCGCGATCCGTGAACCGGGTGAACCGGACGTCCTGGAGTGGACCGAACACCCCGACCCGCGACCGGGCCCGGGCGAAGTGCTCATCGACGTCGCCGCCAGCGCGGTCAACCGCGCCGACCTCAGCCAGCGGGAGGGCAACTACCCGCCGCCGAAGGGCGCCAGCGACATCCTCGGGCTGGAATGCTCCGGCACCATCGCCGAACTGGGTGAAGGTGTCGAGGACTGGCAGGTCGGCGACGAGGTCTGCGCGCTGCTGTCCGGCGGCGGGTACGCCGAACGCGTCGCGGTGCCCGCCGAGCAGGTGCTGCCCAAGCCCGCCGGGGTCGACCTGGTGGACGCCGCCGGGCTGCCCGAGGTGTGCTGCACCGTCTGGTCCAACGTGATCATGGAGTCCGGGCTCCGAAGTGGACAGCTGCTGCTGGTGCACGGCGGCGCGGGCGGCATCGGGACCTGCGCGATCCAGATCGGCCGGGCGCTCGGCGCGCGGGTCGCGGCGACCGCGGGATCGGCGGAGAGCCGCCGGCTGTGCGCCGAGCTCGGCGCGGACCCGGTGATCAGCTACCGGGACGAGGACTTCGTCGCGGTCGTGAAGGAGCTCGGCGGCGCCGACGTCATCCTGGACAACATGGGCGCGTCCTACCTGGACCGGAACCTGTCCGCGCTGGCGCCCGACGGGCACCTGGCGATCATCGGCATGCAGGGCGGCCGGAAGGCCGAGCTGGACCTGGGGAAGATGCTGGTCAAGCGGCTGCACCTGTCGGTGCTGGGACTGCGCGGGCGCCCGCTGGCGGGCCCGCACGGCAAGGCAGCGATCGTCGCCGACGTGCGCGAGCGGCTGTGGCCGCTGGTCGAAGCGGGCCGGGTGCGGACCCCGGTCCACGACCGGATCCCGCTGCGCGAAGCGGCCCGGGCCCACGCCGTCCTCGAAGCGGGCGACGTCCGGGGCAAGATCCTCCTGGTCCGCTGACCGGCGGAGACACTCGACCGGTGGGCGTCTTACGCGATTTCAATGGAAATCAGACGTCCGATTTCAATGGAACTTGCGCCAGGTGTCGGCGTGTCGGGTGCCCGACACGCCGGTGGTGGGTCGGGATTTACGCGATTTCAATGGAAATCAGGTGTCTGATTTCCATTGAAATTGCATCCACCCCGGCGTCGACCGGAGCCGACACCGGAGGAGCCGGAGCCAGGGCCGGAGGAGCCGGGGTCCGGGGCCGGAGCCGGAGCCGGAGCCGGAGCCGGAGGAGGTCGTCAGGTGAGTTCGGCGATGGCCCGGATGAGCTGGTCGACTTCCGCGGCGTTGGTGTAGTGGGCGAGGCCGACTCGGACCGCTCCGCCCACTTCGCCGACGCCCAGGACCGCGAAGACGCCGTGGGTGCCGGGGTCGGCGAAGGCGCAGACCCCGCGGTCGGCCAGGTGCTCGACCGCGTCCACCGCCTTCACGCCGGAGACCGTGAACGCCATCGACGGGACGCGGCGCATCGCGTCGCCGATCAGCATCACGTGGTTCATCTTGCGGAGCCCGTTGGTCAGGTTCGCCAGCAGTCCCGCCTGGTAGGACTTCACCGAGCCCAGCGAGGTCAGCAGCCGTTCGCGGCGCGGCCCCACCGCGGCGTCGTCCAGCGCCGCCAGGTAGTCCACCGACGCCACCAGGCCGGCCAGCAGCGGGTAGGCGGGCGGGCCGAGCTCCATGCGCTCCGCGCCGCGCGCGCCGGGCTCCAGCGCGACCGACGGCAGCTGGTCGAGCATCGCGGCGTTCTTGAACACCAGCGCGCCCACCGGCGGCCCGCCCCAGGCCGAGGCGTTCACCGCCACCACGTCGGCGCCCATCGAGGTGATGTCGAGCGGGACGAACGGTGCCGCCGCCGAGGCGTCCACCACGACCAGCGCGCCGTGCTCGGCCGCCGCCTCCGCGGCCTGCCGCACGTCGGGCCGGGTGCCGACCGCACCCGACGCGGCGGTGATCGCCACCACCTTCGTGCGCGGGGTCACCAGCTCCTGGTACTGCCAGGTGGGCAGCTCGCAGGTCTCGATGTCGACCTCCGCCCAGCGGACGGTCCCGCCGGAGCGCTGGGCAGCGCGCTGCCACGGCGCGACGTTGGCCGGGTGGTCCAGCCGGGAGACGACCACGTCGTCCCCGATCATCCACCCGTCGCCGAGCGCGTCGGCCAGTCGTTGCAGCAGAACGGCGGAGTTCGGACCGAGCACCACCCCGGCCGGGTTCGCCCCGACCAGGTCGGCAATGGAGCGACGGGCGGCCTCCACGATCGCCTCGGCGCGCTGCGAGGCGGGGAATATCCCGCCCGGACCGGATACCGGCGCTCGCAGCGCGGTGGACGCCGCGGTCGCCACTTGTTCGGGAACCTGCATGCCTGCCGGGGCGTCCAGGTGCACCCACCCGTCGCCGAGCGCGGGGAACAGCCCGCGAACCGCCGCGACGTCGAACGCCATGGAGCACACGTTACGTACGAGGCGGGCCGGACCGGCTGCCGGGTGGTCGATATCGCATCAATCCGCCGCGCGAGCGATCATCCGGTGACGCGGCGTGGCCGACTGGCCGGTTCCGATCTGAGGCGTTCGTCTCCGCTGGTCAGGGCCCGTGAGTACTTTGGGGTGCCATAGCGCCCCAAAACGCTCACGGGAGTCCGCCTGCAGCGCAGCACCGGACTCCGCCCACGCGAAGCATCCCGCAACCCGCCAGGATGGAGACATGACCCGCGAAGACAGTGAGGGCAGGCCGCAGGTGTTCGTGGTCGGCGAGGACGGCAAGCCGCTCGGCGCCACCGCCGAAGGCGAGCAGCACGAGCGCGGCGAGGACATCAACGAGCTTGTCGAGCAGCCCGCCAAGGTGATGCGCATCGGCACCATGATCAAGCAGCTGCTGGAGGAGGTCCGGGCGGCGCCGCTGGACGAGGCCAGCCGCAGCCGCCTCAAGGAGATCCACCAGTCCTCCATCCGCGAGCTGGAGCAGGGTCTGGCTCCGGAGCTCATCGAGGAGCTGGAGCGGCTGTCGCTGCCGTTCGCCCAGGAGAGCACGCCGTCGGAGTCGGAGCTGCGGATCGCGCAGGCCCAGCTGGTCGGCTGGCTGGAAGGCCTGTTCCACGGCCTGCAGACCGCGCTGTTCGCCCAGCAGATGGCGGCCCGCGCGCAGCTGGAGCAGATGCGCCGCGGCCTGCCCGCGGGCAGCGCGGGCGAGGCCGAGATCGGCCACGGCCGAGGCGGCACCGGCCAGTACCTGTGAGGCATCGGGGTGACTCCAATCGAGTGAACGGACTTACCGACCACTTCGGTTCGCGCGAAACCATGCGGTTAAACACGGCAAATAATTACACCAATTGAGTGAAACCGCCCTAAAGGGCGACGCCCGTTGAGACAACCTGGAAAACTGCCCCAGTGAAGCAATTCACTTCACTGGGGCTCTTCATTCTTGCCCTGATTCGTGCACGAAGACGGGAGATTTATGCGCAGGAAGTTCGGTATGGCCGCCGTTATCGTCGCCGCCACGGCGAGCCTGGCCGCCCCGGCATCAGCAGCTGCTGACGGCGTGTCGACCATGGAGAACTGCGGCAACGCAGGTGTGTCGTCGCCAGGACGGACCGCCAATCGGCTCTCCGCAACAGGGTGGGCGACTGGCGCTCCCAATACGCCGATCAAGGTCTCCATCTGGAAGGTGGTGCCATGGGGGTTTGACGACGAAGTGATTGTGGGCGCCGGCGTGGGTAATGGGGTACCGATCTGGGCGCAGGGGAACTTCCCAGGCCCAGGGGTTTACTACGCGCGAGTAGTTCCCCAAGGGGCTCCGATTCTTTGCGAGAGTGGAACTGTCGAACTCTGATCAGGCTCTGATCAGACAACCAGCCCCGGACCAAGCCTTTCTGTCCGGGGCTGGTTGCTTCTGTCTGGCGAGCCCGATGTCCGCACGTTGCACCGCCCGCGCTTGCGGTTGCGCACGGTGCGTGGGGGGTGCAGCGCCGAGGACTCGCGCCGTGGAGTGATGCCCTGGCCCGGAGTGCACACCATCGATCGGTACTCTGACGCACTGTGCAGTCCACGAGCACGGTAGACCGCCCCGAAGCGCCGCCTGCTACTTCGTCGCAGACCTGGCGGAAAGCCTTCAAGGACATCAGCGACGCCTACAGCCAGCGACAGCTGTGGGCGCATCTAGGCTGGCAGGACATCAAGCAGCGGTATCGCCGCTCGGTGATCGGCCCGCTGTGGATCACCATCAGCATGGCCGTCACGGTGACCGCGCTCGGCTTGCTGTACTCGCAGCTGTTCGGCATGAAGCTGGAAGACCACCTGCCGTACCTGGCGGTCGGTTTCATCATCTGGGGCTTCATCTCCAACTGCGTCAACGAGGGCTCCGAGGTCTTCATCTCAAACGAGGGGCTGATCAAGCAGCTCCCCGCCCCGGTGTCGATCCACGTGCTGCGGCTGCTGTGGCGGCAGGTGCTCTTCTTCGTGCACAACCTCGCCGTCTACTTCGTGCTCCTGATGCTCTTCCCGAAGCCGCTGTCCTTCACCGCGCTGCTGGCCATCCCGGCGTTCGCGCTGATCGCGATCAACGGTGCCTGGGTGATCATCGTGGTGGGCACCATCTCGACCCGGTTCCGGGACATCCCGCCGGTCACGCAGAGCGTGGTGCAGCTGATGTTCTTCATGACGCCGATCGTGTGGAACTACGACCAGTTCCGGGCCCACGAGAACCCCGCGATCGCCGAACGCGCCCGGCTGGCCGAGCTGAACCCGTTCATGCACTTCCTGGAGATCGTCCGCCAGCCGATGCTGGGCAGCCCGATCGTCTGGCACCACTGGCTGATCGTCGGGGTGTTCACCGTCGTGGGATGGGCCGTCGCACTGGTCGTCCTACGCAACTACCGCGCCCGCATCTCCTACTGGGTCTGAGTGAGGTCGAACTGTGGTCAGCATCGACGTGTGGAATGCGGCGGTCGACTTCCCGATCTTCGACGCGAAGTCCCGCTCGCTGAAGAAGGCCGTCCTGGGCAAGGCCGGCGGCAAGATCGGCACCGACAGCCGGGTGCCGATCATCGAGGCGCTGCACGACATCGACCTGTCGCTGCGGCACGGTGACCGGGTGGCCCTGGTCGGCCACAACGGCGCCGGCAAGTCCACCCTGCTGCGGCTGCTCAGCGGCATCTACGAGCCGACCCGCGGCAGCGCCCGGGTGGTCGGCAAGGTCGCGCCGGTGTTCGACCTCGGCGTGGGCATGGACCCGGAGATCTCCGGCTACGAGAACATCATCATCCGCGGCCTCTTCCTGGGCATGACCCGCAAGGAGATGGAGAAGCGGATCGACGACATCGCCGAGTTCACCGAGCTCGGCGACTACCTGGCGATGCCGCTGCGCACCTACTCCACCGGTATGCGGGTGCGGCTGGCGCTCGGCGTGGTGACCTCGATCGACCCGGAGATCCTGATCCTGGACGAGGGCATCGGCGCGGTCGACGCGGAGTTCCTGGAGAAGGCCCGCGACCGGCTCAACGACCTGGTCAAGCGGTCCGGCATCCTGGTGTTCGCCTCGCACTCCGACGAATTCCTGATCGAGCTGTGCAGTTCGGCGATCTGGATGGACAAGGGCGGCATCCGCGAACAGGGCTCGCTGCGCGAGGTCCTGACGCACTACAAGGGGTACGACCCCTTCGAGCACCTCAGTGAGGAAACCCTGGCCCGGATCGGCGAGTCCGCGGCCACGATCGGGAGCAAAGAAGGCGCATGAGCACCGACTCCGCACAGCAGCTGCCCGCCGGATCCGTAGTCGCGGTGATCGTCACCAGACACCGTCGCGAGCTGCTGGCCGAGTCCCTGAAGGTGATCGGCAGCCAAACCAGGCTGCCGGACCACCTCGTGGTCGTCGACAACGGCCCGGACCAGTCCGCCGAGGACGTGGTGGCGGACTGCCCGATCCCGTCGACCTACATCGCCTCGCAGCGCAACCTGGGCGGCGCGGGCGGCTTCGCGCTCGGCATGCTGACCGCGCTGTCGCTGGGCGCCGAGTGGGTGTGGCTGGGCGACGACGACGGCCGCCCGGCCGACGAGCAGGCGCTGGAGACGCTGCTGGAGGTCGCCACCAAGCGGCGGCTGGCCGCGGTGTCGCCGGTGGTGGTCAACATCGACACCCCGGACAAGCTGGCGTTCCCGCTGCGCCGCGGGCTGACCTGGAAGCGGCGGGTCAGCGAGCTCGGCGCAGGCGACTTCCTGCCCGGCATCGCCTCGCTGTTCAACGGCGCGCTGTTCCGCGCCTCGACGCTGGACGTGGTGGGCGTGCCGGACTACCGGCTGTTCTTCCGCGGTGACGAGGTGGAGATCCACCGGCGCGTGCTGCGCTCCGGGCTGCCGTTCGGGACCACGCTGAAGACCCGCTTCCTGCACCCGGACGGCTCGGCGGAGTTCAAGCCGATGCTGGGCGGCCGGTTCCACGCGCAGGACCCGTCGGACGCGAACAAGCGCTACTACACATACCGCAACCGCGGCTACCTGCTGTCGCAGCCGGGCATGCGCAAGATCGGCGCCCTCGAGGTGATCCGCTTCGGCCTGTACTTCGTGGGCCAGAAGCGCGATCCGAAGGCCTTCAAGGAATGGCTGCGGCTCGTCCGCCAGGGCCAGCGAGAGCAGTTCTTCCGCCGCTGACCGACGCGCGGTCCGTGAGCGCGTGACAGCGTTATGCGCTCACGGACCCGTCGCGCCGGGCCCCTCGGAACCGGCTGCGGCGGAATGGAAAAGCTGTCACCGAGCGGTCACGAAATACTGAGAATGGCCTGAGAGCAACCTGAGTCCGCAGCTCACGGGGTTGGCCGAGGTGTTCCTCTGCACACCCGCGGAATGCCGCGAAGGGGCCCGGACCAGCAACTACTATTCTCCACCCGTGCTCAGTGGCCAGGAGGAAAGCCGCCGAACGGACGATGCGTCGGCGCGCACCGAGACGAACCGGAAACCGTCCGCGAAACGGCTGAAGCTCTTCGCGTCGGTCCTCGGGCTGCTCGGCACCGTGCTCGCGCTGGCAGTGCCGTTCCTCCCGGTCAACTACGACATCACCACGCTGAAGTGGCCGACGGCCGAAGGCACCAAGTCGGTGTCCGCGCCGCTGCTGAGCTACTCGCCGCTGTGGCTGAAGGCCGACGTCCAGTGCGCCTCGGCGCGCAGCCTCGACGCGCGCACCAACGGCCCGGGCATCCTGCTGAGCACCAACCCGCCGTCCTCGGACTACGGCAACCTGACCGGCCTGGTGCTCCAGGTCGACAACGGCCACCTGACGCTGCTCAACAAGGGCCAGCAGATGGGCACCGTGCCGCTGCCCGAGGGCGACTGCGCGATCGCGCTGCGCTCCGACGCCTACGAGACCACCGCGACCGTGGGCGCCGAGTCGCTGGCCAACCTGCACGGTGACCAGCGGCCGCAGCTGACCGGCATCTACTCCGGCCTCAACGACGCGATCGACGACGTGCGCGGCCTGTCCTTCGAGGCCCGCGTCGACAACCGCTACGAGAGCCAGGCGACCACCATCAAGCTCACCGCGATGGTGCTGGCCGTGGTGGCGTTCATCGGCTCGCTGATCTGCCTGCGGCGGTTGGACGTGCGCGCCGGGCGTCGCCCGCCGAAGTGGGCACCTGCGGGCTGGTGGAAACCGACGTTCCGCGACGTCTCGGTGATCGGTGCGCTCGTCGTCTGGTGGGCCATGGGCGCCATGACCTCGGACGACGGCTACATCCTGAACATCGCGCGAGCGCGCGAGAGCTTCGGGTACGTCAGCAACTACTACCGCTGGTTCGGCGGTCCGGAAGCGCCGTTCGGCTGGTTCTACGAGCTGTACGCGCTGTGGGTGCAGGTCTCCACGGCGACGCCGTGGGTGCGCCTGCCCGCGCTGCTGATGGGCATCGTGTCCTGGCTGCTGATCAGCCGTGAAGTGCTCCCCAGGCTCGGCCAGCAGGTGCGGCGCTCCAACGCCGCCGGCTGGGCCGCCGCCGCGGTGTTCCTGGCGTTCTGGCTGCCCTACAACAACGGTCTTCGCCCCGAGCCGGTCGTGGTGCTGTTCTCGCTGCTGGCGCTGTGCGCCGTCGAGCGCGCGGTGGCCACCGGCCGGTTGATGCCCGCCGCGCTGGGTCTGGTCGTGGCCGCGCTGTCGGTCGGCGCGAACCCGCACGGCCTGGTGTCCGTGCTGCCGTTCATCGCGGCGCTGAAGCCGCTGTTCCGGCTGGTGCGCAAGCGGGCGCAGGAGTTCGGCTGGCTGCCGGTGCTGGCGCCGATCGCCGCCTCCGGCTTCGTGATCCTGACGCTGGTGTTCTCCGACCAGACGTTCAAGTCGGTCATGGACGCCACCGAGCTGCGCACCGACCTCGGCCCGAGCCAGAGCTGGTACGAGGAGCTCAGCCGCTACAACCTGCTGTTCAGCTCGACGCCGGACGGCTCCATGACGCGCCGCTTCCCGGTGCTGCTGGTGATCCTGTGCCTGGTCACCTGCGCCGTGGTGCTGCTGCGCCGCACCCGGATCCGGGGCGCTGCCCTCGGCCCGAGCCGGCGGCTGCTGGCGATCACCGCGATGTCCTTCGGCGTGCTGGTGCTGACGCCCACCAAGTGGTCCCACCACTTCGGCATCTTCGCCGCCTTCGGCGGTGCGCTGGCCGCGCTGACCGCGCTGGCCACCAGCAGCACGGTGCTGCGGTCCAAGCGCAACCGCGCGGTGTTCGTCGCGATGCTGATGGCGATCCTGGCGTTCGCGGCCACCGGCCCCAACGCCTGGTGGTACGTCTCGGGCTGGGGCGTGCCCTGGTTCAACATGCCGCCGCAGATCGCCGGCTACAAGCTGAGCACGATCTTCCTGATCGTCGCGGCCATCGCGCTGATCGTGGCGTTCATCGAGCACCTGCGCATCGACGAGAACAACCCGAAGGTCGTCGACGAGAGCTTCGGGCGCGAGGAGAAGCGCAGCCGCGCGCTGCGGCTGGGCACCGCGCCGCTGTCGATCGTGTGCGCGCTGCTGGTGCTGTTCGAGCTGGCCAACTTCGGCAAGGTCATCCAGAAGCAGTGGGGCAGCTACAGCATGGGTGCCGACAACGTGAAGCAGATCGTCGGATCGAGCTGCGGGTTGTCGGACTACGTCTACGTCGAGACCAACCCGCAGTCCGGCATGCTGCGGGTCTCGCCCGAACAGCCGAGCGTCGGCGCGCCGTCGCAGGACGTGCGCATCCCGATCCCGCCGAAGCGGCTGGAGGGCAAGGAGGACATCAACGAGTTCATGCGGGCCAAGATGGTCGGCTTCAACCGGCCCGGCCTGCCCGCGGGCGACGGCACCGACCCGCAGGAACCCGACTGGAAGCCGCCGCACCAGTTCGGCAACGACCGGGCGCCGGTGTGGGGCAGCTACGACCAGGCCGGAACCGGCACCGGCGAGCTGCGCACCCAGTGGTACGACCTGCCGGAGCGGGCCCGGACCGGTGAGGTGCCGGTGGTGATCTCGCTGGCGGGCAACGAGTTCGGCGCGAACTCGATCTCGCTGGAGTTCGGCCACGACACCGAGGACGGCTTCCTGATCACCGCGCGCAAGTACGTGGTGCAGCCGGGCGGCCCCGGCTGGCGCGACTTCCGGTACACCATCGGGGGCCTGTCCGAGGGCGCCACCAAGATGCGCGTGGTGGCCACGGACAACTCGGTGGGCCCGAACGGCTGGATCGCGATCAGCGCCCCGCGCGCGCCGCAGCTGGTGAACATGACCGACTTCGTCGGCGACCAGCCGACGTTCGTGGAGTGGACGGCGGCGCTGGTGCACCCGTGCCTGCAGCTGCCGGGCGTGCACAACGGCGTGGCGGAGATCCCGAAGTTCCGGGTGGCGGCGGGTGCCGAGGTGCGCGAGGTCGGCCAGGGCTGGTCGTCGCCGGACGCGGGCGGCCCGTTCGGCTGGCTCAACGTGGCGACCAGCATGCGCGAGCTGCCGACGTACCTGAAGAACAACATCCACCGGGACTGGGGTTCGCTGTACGCGGTCGACCCGTACGAGCCGGACGCGCTGCCGGCGCAGGCGGCGATGCAGGTGCACCGCGAAACGCACTGGGGCACCTGGACGCCGGGTCCGCTGTCGAAGACGGTCCACCTGCCGGGCGACGTCCCGAGCAGCGACGATCGCAACGACGTCAAGGCCTTCGAGGTCCCGGAGGAGCCGGAACCCGAGCAGTGACCTCGCGGGGTCGTCCCCCGGTATGCAATTTCAATTGAAATTGGACGTCCAATTTCAATTGAAATTGCGTTCTCGGGGAGCCGCTGGTGGTACGCCTTGGGCGAAATGCGCTGGTGAGCGGGGTTTCGGGGTCCGCCGAGGGTGAAACCGGGTGTTCCGGCCGGGTCAGGCGTGGTGCCCTGGAATCCGGGTCCTCGACCGCCGAGGACCGCTGCGATTGGGAGGGTTCCCATGCCCGACACGCGACCTGGCCTGGTGCTGCACCTCGCGGGCGTCAGCCAGCCACTGCACATCGCGCTCGACCAGTCCGAGGCGGACACCCTGCGCGACGTGCTCGCCGACCTGATGGCCAACGGCGAGACCAAGGCGCTCGCCACCGCCGACGGCGGCAGCTTCGCGGTGAACTTCGCGCACGTGGCCACGGCGCACGTCGAGACGACGCGCTCCGACGCCAACGCCTACGGCGCCCCGGCCCGAGGCACCGGCTTCCGCAACTGAGCGTCCGGGAAGCCCCGGTCGTTGGGCGATTTCGCGCGGAACCGGCGTTCGGCAGGCGTGGTGGGTGCCGATTTCGCGCGAAATCGCCCTCCACCACGCGCGGGCCCGTCAATTTCGCGCGAAATCGACCGCGCGCCCTCCGGCGGCCCGGGCTCAGTCGCCGGGGCGGTTCGGGTTGGTGGAGATGGGCGGGTCGGCCTGGAGCTGGTCGCCGACCAGGCGGATCGTGTGCTGGGTCGGCGTACCGCTCGGGCAGCAGCCCGGGTCGTCGGCGTTGTAGACCGGGAACTCAACCCGGACCGAGGTGCCGTCCTGGGAGAGGATCCTCACCATTCCGATGTCGCCCGTCTGCTGCGCCAGCCGCTGGCCGTCGAAGAAGAACAGGGCCTGGCAGCGGCCGTTCGCGCTGCCCGTGCACATCGCCTGGATCACCCGGACCGGCCCGGCCAGCTCGCCGTCCGGCGGCGTCGGGGTGTAGCCCGACGCTTCGATCTCGGCGAGCGCGGCGGCGAGGTCGAAGCTCTCGACGACGGGCTGGCTCGTCGCGGGAGGCGGAGGCGGCGGAGCGGCCTGCTCGGGCTCAGCGGCCTGACCGCAGCCGACGAGCAGAACGGCGAGAAGGGACAGCAATCCCGCAGTACGACGCACCAGATCCTCCGAAGTCCGACTCCCCGGTGGGACGCGCCGCGCAGGCGTTCCGTTCCCACCTCCCCCAGAACGCGAAGAGCTCCGTTTCCCCTGGTCAGCCCCCGTGAGTACTTTGTGTTGCTATAGCAACTGGCCTTTTGTTGCACCACTGTTATCCAGCTGCTTTGACGGGGAGCGGCGCTGGCAGCTTCTCGCGTGGTGGTCTCCACCTGCAAGGGAGGGGCTGTGTCCTCTTCCCGTCGACCTGGCGCAGCCCTGATCAGATCGTGTCAAGGGGGCACCTTCGAGGCTTCCGGGAGATTGCTGGGGTCGGCCCCCTTGACGCGGTCTGATAGCCCTCGTGGAGGTCGACGGGAAGAGGACACCGCCCCCGAACGAACCGCAGCGCTGCGGCCTTACCTCATCCAAGAGACCTGCCAGGGGTCTGGGGGCGGCGAGCACCCCAGTGATCTTGCAGCAGAACCGGCAGGGTCCGGCAACACGTTCAGCCAGGCTGAGTACACTTCACCACGCTGCGTCACAGCTTAGTTAAAAGCTAGACGGCTGCCCCTCCTCGCCTGGTGTTTTGGCAATGCACCAGGGCCGTGCTTGGAGACAGCTGGGACCTGGACATGGGACGTGGTGTAACTGAACAGGTAGTCAACATCGTCCGGCTTCACGGGGCTGGGCTTATCGGTGTTGAGGTGTGCCTTGTTCAGCAGCGTTGGGTTTACGCTGGCTCTGTTCGTGCTCGCGCTTGCCCTCCTGGTCATTGGGGGCTTATGGGGCCTGCATCGGGTGCTTAACCACTTCAAGGCCACCTCGGGTCGGCAGGTGGTGAAGTTCAAGCTTCAAGCCCGGAAGACTTCGGTTGAGCTGTACGTGGCGGACCGGGAGCACTTCGAGCGTGCTCCGTTGGAGTCGCCCGCAGAAGGCAGGGATCGGCCTGGTGCAGGGTGAAGCGGGATCACGTCGCCTGGTCGACCGTTTGCACTTGCTAGGCCGGCTGCGACCGCCAGGGAGTGGCCTGCCGGTCCGGTTCGGCAATCCGCGGTGGCTGCGGTTCGCCGTCGCCGTCGGGGATCGTGGATACGGTTCGGGCATGGCTGATATCGCGCGCCGTCGTCCGCATGACGCTGAGTACGTTCGCCTGACGTCGAGCAACCGTGACGAGATGGTCGAGTGGATCAGGTCGCACGGCGGTGATGTTCCGTGGGTGGACCAGGACGGCCGGGACTTCTCGATTCGGATCTCTCCGACCCGTCATGAAGCGATCGAGTATCAGGTCAGCGTGGGTGACTACGTCGTCCTTGAGCGGGACGGGTTCCACTTGTACGACCCGCCGCGCTTCACCACGTTGTACGAGACCGAGGTCTGATGATCGGCTGAGCTGACAGCCCGTAGGGACTCAAAACCCTTCCCCCACAAATAGAATTTCCCCGGGCCTGCCGTAGGTGGCTGCCGGGGTGCGCGGGCGCGGTCGGCCGCCAGGCCGCAGGCGCAAGCCCGCGCGGGGACCCCGGCAGGGGCCGCCGGAGGCGGCCCCTTGATCCTGTAGAGAAGAATTCGGCAACAACTCTAAGTGCGGATGACCTTAAGGATCAGTTAGTGAGCATTGAATCCTTAATGGAAATTGCGGGATACACTCGCACGTCGAGCTGTCCAGAAAGCCCTTGCGAATCGAATTCGACAAGGAGGTGAGTTTCCTTATCTTCGGTTCGAATCGAAAGCGATTCGGCAGACTCGCGAACGAAACTCCAAACAACTTCACTTCCGTGACTCCACAGGAATTCGACAGATTTTTGCATGGTGTCGAAACTCAGCTGGAGCGATCCGTTGTCGGAGTCGATCTGGATCCTTTGAACCCAAGGCTCATCAAGGATCTCAGGAGCCTCGCCAAACTGCTCGACGAATTCCTGTTCACTAGGGGCGGTCATGCTGCCGGTCATTTCTTGCCTCTCTTCGGGATCATCGTAGTCAAGCGTAGCCCTTGGGTTGTCACGTGCCAAGTTGTCTCCAGCTGAAGAAAGCCACCCGGCCCCGCCAACAACGAGTCGCGGACCTGAAACTCTCCGTACTCGTTCGAGAAGGTCTCTTTGATGTTGCTGTCAGTGCTCACAACCCGCTCTAGGTGGTGATTCAGCGTCTCGTGACCATCGGGATTATTGAAGATACGGATCTTGTTCAACTCGGAGGAGTTCTGCCGAGATCGATCTCTATTATGCTTGTTTGAGTCCGACTCCCCGAAAAAGTATTTGAACTTATGCGGGTCGATCACAGCCTTGCGTTTGGGTGCCGTACCGCGATGCTCCTGGGTTTGGCCACCATGCTCATCCGACGCCGGTTGAGATTCATTAAGAATTCTCGCCCTGTAGTTCGTGACGCGCTTGTTGATCTCAGTGCAGATCTGTTGGGCTCGCTTAAGATCTTCGACTGAACGCTGGCAAACCGCGAAAGCTTCCGCAAATTCACTATCGGCACTTTCTGAGGCAATTGTATGGAGGGTTTCGATTGCCTCAGAAAGCGCGTCCAGTGCTGTTTGAATCGCTTGATTAGATAAACATTCTGTGACCCTGTTTAAATCCTTCTCTACTTCACCAAGGCCCATGTTTCCCTCTCGCGCGATCCGCGTAGCTCCCTACGTCGTCACGGTCAACTGTTCTGCAACACGAGGTCCCGGTATGGCAGCGACACCATGGGGCTTTCCGTGATTCCAAGCTGTATCTCGATCTCTTCGAGTAGGGCAGCAGCTTTGGCGGCGTCGTCCGCAGTGACCTCGGTTTCGATGAACGTTCCCGCGTTAGTCACTACATCGATCATGATGCTGACGCCTGCCGAGGTCGGGTGCTGGTAGGTAATGCGCGACTTCTCGACACGGGCTAGGAACACCATGCCGAGATTGGCCAGCAGCTGTTGGGCAATCTCCGCGTCGGCCTTGTTCCGAAGGATCAAGTTCGTTTCCTGTTTGGAGATGATGCCTGTTTCGCTGTGGGTCTCGGCCGTAGAAGCAGGCTTGTACGTGACTTCCGCGAACCCGTCACGTTGACGGACGCGTAGACACTCCACGGTCTGGATGAAGTCCACATCTGGACGGCTGTAGTAGGTGTCAATCTCCGCCATCGTTCCAGCTGGCTGGTAACCGAGCTCATCCAGGCGAGACAGGATCAGTGCTTCGTCGGCGCTGGCGACCTGGCGCTTCCGTTCAACCTCGATCATGCCTGCTGATCATCCTCTTCGGTTGACTGCTTCGTACACTCGGGCCAAGCTTTCCTTCGCGCAGAGGCCTTGCAGGGTTTCCAGTGCTTCGGTGAGTGTGTCTACCTCAGTCAGGGGGATGTTGCGGAACAGCACGAGCTGCTTGGCATCGAGAAGCGGGTTCGGAAGCCGTTTGGACAGGAACCGGTTGTAGTAGTGGCGTTCAATCCGCCGCACATCGTTGGCTTGAACAGGCATGAGCACTGCGGGTTGCTCGGTAGCAGCCTGAACGGAGTTCTCCGCGAATGCGCACAGCAGCTCATCTAGCGTTAGGTATGCGTAGGTTTCGTGTCCCTCGCGAGCTCGCCAATCTTTCCACACCTGCGTGCAACCAGTGTCACCGTCGTTGGCTGCGTCCAGAAATGCCGTCAAGGCCACATCTGTAACGTTGTCAAATATGTCGCCATCAATGGTGTGATGGTCGTCGTAAGGTTCACTCATCGCGCGCAGCATCGTTTTCTGTGCCGTGGTCAACCATTCCGCATCGCAGAGAGTGTAGTGAACTCGCTTGTGTCCGGTGCGGAGATCTATCCAGTCATTCGAGAGCTGTCCTTCCAGGGCCGGAGTGAATCCGAGTGTGCCCGATCGCCACACATGGTCCCGAAACGTGATGTAGTGCCTCTGAATTTCACGAAACAGACCCAAGGGGGCGCTGATGAAAGCGCATTCGCCTGACGTATCGAGTTTAGATGCGTCAACTATTCGCGAGTTCTGCCGGACGACGATTTCATCGTCGGCATGATGGTAGGGGTGCGTTCCGTGCTCCAAGTAGTACGGAAGGAACATGCGAATAAATTGCAGCCACGACCGGGCCTCGTAGCATTGAGTGACCCGTCGATGAAGAGTCCCGGAATCGACGGCGTACACATCGCGATAAGCAAAGAAGCCACCGGGGACAAGCACGGTGGGCAACGTGCGCATGATCGCATGAAGTCCGGAGTAGCCTCCACCATACGAGTAGACCTCATGGAAGAGAGCAGATGTGCTGATTATGTCCACCGCGCAAGGAAGCAGGTTGTGAATATCCTGGGCAAAGCCGTGGACGAGTTCGCAACTTCCAACCGACCTGAACAGGCTAATTGCGCTGGCGAGTGATGAGGATTCCACTCCGGGGGCTTCAATCAGCGTCAGGGCGACATTCTGTTCCGCTCTAGCGTAACCACCAATTTGCGAGGAAAGGAATTCCACCGAGGCGCCGCCACCAGGGCCAATTTCGACAATATGAGGCTTTGCGTTTTGGGTGCGTCTAAGGGCCTCAAGCATGAGGAACCCTTTTTCTCTTCCGTGCGCATTAGCTGCCAGATCGAGATACCTGGCGGTGGATTTGTGATCCGTCGAGAAAATGGGTCTCGGCATTGTAGTCGGGTCCTTTTCAGGGTCTCCGGCCATAGCGCAGGATGCGCGGTGTGGAACCGGTGGCCGCGCCGGTCGGGGGGCAAGTACAACAGCACGACGCGGCCACCGGGGCTTAGGTTGAGCAGGGACGTGCGGCGATACAGGCGCGACAGCCCACCGGGTGAACACGGGAGTGACTGGGGGCGTCGTCTCCGAGGATTTTCGCGCCGCACCAGACGCGGCCGGTGGAGTCTGGACGCCGTTCGTGGGCGATTCGGTGATGATCGACCCAAACGTCGGCGTGCTCGCCAGTCTTGTCTCCAGCATTGAACCAGTCGACCAGGGACGTACCAACTTTGAGGGCAAAGGCGATGCCTGGGGCGCGCTTCGGAAGTGCGCTTGCGTCGATCGCGCTGCGGATCATTCGGCGGACATCCCTTCATGCAGAAGGGCAAGTTCGATCGGGCAGGGGATGCACGGCGCTGGCACGCCTAGTTGAGGGCTCTGCGGGTACAGACCCGCCAAGGGAACCCCGCACAGAGATCGAGTCGCGCCGCACTCGATGACGTGTTCAACGTTGTCCGCGTCGACCAAGTATCGAACGTCTGAGGCGCCTTCTCCCCTTGACGACGTCGAAGTCTGCTGGGGGATGCGATCCGCGGCCATCCACCGGGGGCCATGGCCGTCGTACTCGTGCTGGGCGACGACCTCGAAGTCCTCGTTGGTGAACAGGCATTTCGGGGCGGAGCACCGCCACGTGGTCGTGCAGTCTTCTGCAAGTGTTCGACGTGGCATGACCGCCTCACTAGGTCGACTACAGAACGTGCTTGCCTGGTCACGAAGCTAGAGCGGTCCATGAGCCTGGAGTGACAGAAAAGTGACAGTGAGTGCTAGCGGTGTCATCGGGACGCTGCCGCCACGTACGCTGGCGCTGGCGTTGTTAGACAGCTTCAGGAGGCCGGCATGCTCCCCGCTGCGTCAGGCTTGACGATTGGCGAACGCATTGCGATGGCCCGCAAGGTTGTGGGCCTCAACCAGCACGCACTAGCGCAGCGGGCGAGCTACAGCCTGAGCATGGTCCGCGCGGTTGAGCAAGGACGGGAGCCAGCATCGCCAGCCTTCGTTGCCGCAGTTGCACGAGCTCTCAGCGTCGAAACTGAGGAGCTGTATGGGCAACCGTATCGGGATCTCCTGGACGATGACGGTGGTGTTCCGGGTCTATCAGAGCTACGTACCCTGTTTGCTGAGGGAAATTACCTCAAGCCGCTGGAACCTGGTCCGGCTGACGAAATCCAGGCCGAGCTTGAACGTGCACGCAAGCTGCGGCGCAGTGACAAAGCTCGGCAAACAATTGAACGCATGCCTGTCCTGTTGAGGCAGATTAGCGGGCTCGTAGAAGCTAGTGCCCCGGGAGAAGCGCAAGAAAACGCGTATCGGCTACTAGCGCAGGCATTTGCTAGCACAGCTCAAATGGTCTACCGATTCGGCTGGATGACGCTTGCGACCCAAGCTGTTGACCGAATGGAGATCGCGGCAGAAAAAGCAGGCGACCCGAAGCTTCTGGCGCACGCTGCACAACAACGATCGTTGCTACTGTTGTCGTACGCTGCGTACGACACAGGGCAAAGTCTCGTAGAACGCTCGTTGTCCCTGCTGGCAAGCGAGCCGGATTCCGAGTCCGTGCTGGCCTTGCGGGGATCGGCCCACCTACGGGGCGCGATTCTGCGCGCACGCGACAAAGACGCCGACCGCGCACGCGAACACATCGCCGAAGCTCGATCAATTGGGATTAAGCTCGGACGTACTTCCTTGGCTTACGACACAAATTTCGGACCAGGGAACGTCGAAATTCATGACGTAGCAGTATCACTGGAGATCGGCGATCCCGGACGCGCTGCGCGCGATGGTTCCGCATTGATCATCCCGCCGGATGTTCACGCGACACGAATTGGCCACCATTGGCAGGATGTAGCGCGAGCATGGATGCTATCCGGCGAGCATTCTAAAGCAATCGCAGCGCTGAGGAATGCAAGGAAGGCCTCACCGCAGCAGACTAGATATCATCAGCAGGTTCACGAGACAGCGCGCATGATCGCACTTGCGGAGAAGCGAAAGTCCGACAGTGTCGCCAACTTTGTTTCATGGCTCGGAGTTAAGCTCTAGAAACAGGTTGACGATCGGGCTGTTGCCACTTCAAGTGTCAAGCCTTAGTTTCACACTGGCGACCAAGCCGAGCTGCAAATGGCAAGGCGGCGGAACTTAGCTGCGCCTAGGGGATGCCACTAATGAGCCGTAAGTTGACCTGGGCGCCTTGTCAAGCGGGTGTTTCACTCGTTTGGCGGTTGCATGTAGTGGACGTTTAGTCGGCTCTTAGTGGAGTGGTCGACTGGCTGCTTGTTGATCTTGATCGCTTCGCCGTGGCGCAATTTCGCGGAAACCATAAGTTGCGTTACGTGGTATATACCACACTGCGTGTTGGCTGGTGGTGGGCTTGCGGGGGCGGAAACCGGGGTTAGGTTGGAGGTAACTCCGGGAGATCGACTAGGGCTTTGGTCCATTCGGGGGATCACGGGGGAATTCTGTTTGGGGCAATTCGCAACGGGGGTTTGTCGAATGGCGATGGCACGCAATTACCGTTTCTCGGTGGCGTTCGAGGACGCTTTTCCGGGGGGCACGTTGGCGTTGAGTGAGGTGGAGCCCGCGAACGAGCGGCAGACGCCGCAGGATCGTTCGAGGGGAGTTCCGCCGCGTCAGCGCGTGGATCTGGTGACGGGGCTGCCGGTGTGGAAGGTGACGGTGTCGGACCCGGCTCCGCTGCGGGCGACAGAAGCCGCGGTAGCGGTGGAGATCCTGGCGGCGGAGAAACCGGAACTGCCGGAGCCGGTTGCAGGGGTGGCGATGCCGGTGCGGGAAGTCCGGTTCACGGGGTTGACGGTGGAACCGAAGCTGGGCGGGCAGGACCAGTTCCGGTTCATCACGTTCACGTACCGGGCGGAGGGGATCGAGTCGCCGTCGAAGGCCTCGGGACCGAGTTCGGGTTCGGCGCGGCCGTCGAAGGGTTCGGGGTCGGCTGGTTCGGAGAGCCGGTGATGGCGCGGCGGGTTAAGCGCACGCGGCGGCGTGAGTGGGCGAAGAAGAGCGGGATGCAGCCGGAGCCGTCGATGGTGGGTTCGTTGCCGGATGAGTGGCTGGTGACGGGTTCGGATGACGGGGCGTTCTTCGTTCTCGGGGGTGCGCTGGCGGGTGATCCGGATGTGCTGATCCGGGTGGAGCAGGCCACGGGCGGTGGGCGTGATCTGACCGAACCGGCGTCGTGGTTGGTCGCTGAGCTGTTGGCGGCGGTCACGGGCGGCACGGCGATGGATGCGGAATTGACCGAGGACGAACGTTCGGATCTGTCGTCGCGTCTGCGGATGTTGATGCGGACCGGGCGGTCGGATGGCTGACGGTCCTGATCTCTGCGCTTTGTGGTGGAGCTTGTTCGCCCGGCGGTTGTGGGGCGCGGGGGCGCGGCCGGAATGGCATGACGAGGCGGCGTGCGCCGATCAGCCGGAGCTCTTCTACTCGAAGTCGGGCAAGTGGGCGCACAACGTCGAGGACGCTCGCAAGGTCTGCAACGCCTGCCCGGTGCGGACGGAGTGCCTGCGGGATGTCATCGGCTGGGAGTCGGCCCGGTCGATGCCTTCGGCGGCGATCGCGGGTGTGGCCGGGGGCATGACCGCTGAGGAACGCAAGACGCTGTATTCCCGGTTCAAGGTCAAGCCGAGTGGGCGTCCCCCGCGCTCACCGAAGAATCCGCAGTAACCACAGATTCCGTCCTGTTCGGACGGTGCATGTGAGGGGGTGTCGTGGATTGCGTGAGTGGGGCACCGAGTGGGGTTCGGAGGTTGAGCCGGAAGGACAGGGGTGGTCGCGTCCGGGGTTGGTGCCTGCCCCGGATGTGGACAAGTTGGGGTTGTGCACGGAGTGCGGGGAGCCGGAGGAAGCGCACGTGACCGGGGGTGTGGTGAGCGTGCGGGAGTTCCACCGCGCGGGGGCAGGGGGCCGGTACAGCGATGAAGTGGAGTAATCGAGGAAAGGGGGATCAGGTGGCTGACGTGCACGTCATATCGACGGCGTTGTCGGAATTGCTGGCCAGTAGCGGTGATGTGGCCCGGATGGTGCGGGGCGAGATGTTCTTTCACCTGGCACAGGTCCTCGACCTGGTGGTCGAGGCGGCCACGTCCTTGGGTGGCGATGCGGAGTTCGTGGAGCGGGTGCGCGCCTATTCCCAGCAGTGCCGGGAGCAGGGCCGGGCGATTCTGGGTGAGGTCGCGTGATGGCCGATCCGGACAACGATGCGCAGGTCTTGGACCTGGTGGAGCGGATCGCGGCAGCACTGAACCGGGATGAGGGTTGTCAGGTGCTGGTGGTGCGGCTGGCTCGGCGTGCGGGGTGGACGCAGGCTCGGCGACTGGTGCTCTCCCGGGTGCACCGGGACGGCCGTGTGGCCTCCGTCGGGGCGGCGTGACGGCTTCGTGCGGTGCCGAACGGCACTGGCTCATCGTGGTGTGGGAATCGGACACGGAGCTGATCGTGGTGGTGTGCATCCGGTGCGGGCACCGGCTGTTGTCCGCTCACGAATCGCAAGGGTCGTTCGTGTGGGAGTACATGCGCGCCAACAACAACGGCGGCGACTGAGGGTGAGACAGAAACGGGGGTGAAGGAGTCATGGCGGCGACGATCGGTGAGACGTGGCGGGTGGTCACGGACCCGGATGCGCTGATGGAAGCCTCGGTTCAGGCGGGCCGGATTCTGCGGTATCTGGAGGCGGCGGATCACGTGTGCTCGCGGACCTGGAACGTCTTCGAAGAGGCGCTTCCGCCTGCTGTTGAGGAAAGTTACCGGGCGGCCCGTAACGCGTTGTGGGGCGTGAAGGGGGATGTGTCGGTGGTGCGGGAGCGGCTGCGGCGGCTGAGTGCTGCGGGAGGTTCGCGTGGCTGAGGTTGAGCCGGAGGAGATCGAGCGGTGTGGTCTGGAGGTCGGCAACGCGGCCGATGAACTCGCGGCGGCGGCGCGGGGCCTGATCGACTCCGGCTGTGAGCTGGGGGCGCGGGTGGTCCGGGCGGTGGCGGCTGTCCGGGACTTCGGCGACGGGTTGGAATCCACGGCACGGGGGTGGTCGGCCACGGAGTAGCTCGACGGGGGTTGGTGTGGCGCGGCCTCGGCTCGCCCGATGCAGGTTATCGGTCGAGTGCGGGGCCGCGTCGTTTCTTCACAAGGCTGTTGGGGGTTGGTGATCGTGAAACGACGTGGTGGGGGTTCGGGAAAGACTCCGTGGGAGTCCGGTGGTGGCGCGCACCGGCCGATGGACGTGGCGACCGAAGCAGCGGAGCTGGTGGAAGCGCTCGTCACGATGGCGCTCGGGACGGTCGGCTGGCTGCTGCGGCATCCGGCGACGCTGCTGGTGGGCGTGGTCGCCGGGGTGTGGGCGTATGCGTGGGGTTGGGTGTCGCTGGCGATTTTTGCCGGCTGCGTTCTCGCAGGCGGGATCGCGTGGCGGGTGCTGCATCCGGTGAGCTTCGAATTCCGGGTGTGGCGGCACATCCGGGCCGGGGTACTGCGGATGTGGGTCTATGAGCTGCGGTGGCCGCGGTGGGCTCGTGCGTCGCACCTGGTGCTGTTCGACTCCGATTTTCCGGAGCCGATGATTCCGCCGATCCGCAAAGTGATCTCGGGGCCCTGGTGGGATGAAATGCACGTCCGCATGCTGCCGGGGCAGCGACAGCGGGACTACGACCTGGCGGCCGAAAGCCTCGCGAACTCGCGGAAGGTGGAGCGCTGTTCGGTGAGGGAGGTCTCCCCCGGCGTGATCAGCCTGGGGTTCCTGCGCCGCGATCCCCTGGCCAAGCCCGTCGCGCTACCGGAGATCACCGATGTCAACGGTGAGGACATGCCCTTGGACGCGGTGACGATCGGGGAAAGCGAACACGGAGCGCCGTGGCGGGTGCCGCTGCTGGGCTCACACCTGCTGGGGGCGGGGATGTCCGGCTCGGGCAAGGGATCGCTGTTGTGGGGCATCGTTCGGCAGGTGGCCCCGGCAATTCAGACCGGGCGGGTCCGGTTGTCGATGATCGACCCGAAAGGCGGGATGGAGGCGGAGCCGGGAAAGCCGCTGTATCACCGCTACGCCCGCGATGACGCGGACGACATCCTGGAACTGCTGACCTCGCTCGTGGAGTCGATGACCATCCGCAAGCGGGACCTGCGTGGGGTAGCGCGCAAGCTGACCCCGACCGCCGAGATGCCGTTCGAGTTGCTGATCATCGACGAGTTAGCCGCCATCACCAAGTACTTGGGTGACCGGAAGAAAGAGGCGGAAGCGACGCGGCTGCTGGGGTTGCTGCTGACGCAGGGCCGTGCACCAGGGTTCGCGGTGGATGCGTTCGTGCAGGAACCGACCAAAGACGTCGTGCCGATGCGGGGGTTGTTCCCGTACCGGGTGGCGCTGCGGCTGGATTCGGCGTCGCAGGCGGACATGATCCTCGGTGAGGGTTCCTGGCAGGCCGGGGCGTGGGCTGACCGGATCAAGCGCTCGGCTCCGGGTACGGCCTACGTGGTCGAGGACGGGTTCAAGGAGCCGCTGCGAGTGCGGGCCGGGTACACCGATGACCCAGAGATCAACCGGGTGGCGCGGGAGTTCGCCGCACCGGTCAACCGGGGAGACGACGGAACCTGATCGGGTCTCGTCCCCTAGAGCGGGGAACGTGCGGGCAGTCCGGCAACTGTCCAACAGGTGTTCGTGAGCTGGTACCTCATCAGGACGCCCGCACGTTCCCCACCTTTATGCCCACAACTCCGACCGCAACCTACGTTTTTCAGGCCGTACCCGGTTTACCGTGACGGTAGGCCGATATTGACCACATTATCCATCCACTCTGGACACTCACTGTTTCCGGAATGGCTGGATTTGTTGTGCTTGCAGGGAAAGCTGGGGTGCGCGGGTGTTGGAGAATTTGCGGGTTCTGGAATGGCTGCCCTCGGAATGGGCGGCTGGTTACGCGGCGGACAACGGCGACGCGATCGTGACGGGCGGATTTCCGGAAGAACCGGAAGTGCTGTTGCGGGTGCTGGCGTGCCGCTGCCAGGGGTGGAACTACCGCGCCGCGCTGGCCGGGCTGCTCGCTCAGCTGCTGGCGACGGCGACCGAAGGGGAGTACGTGCAGGTCACGGCGGACCTGCTGTGGGAAATGGACGACCTGCCGCCCTCGGCTGCGTTGCGGCGGCGCGGCGGATTCCCCAACTACTGGCGGACCGAAAGCATGGCCGGAACCGGCTCGGTGCGCGTGGTGGCCGGGATCGCTGATGATCCGCGCGGTCTGGTGGTGGTCGAGTCCGCCCAGCACGGGAACACCAGCTACGTCCATGACTTGGCGTTGCTGCTGGCCGAATGCCTCCGTCGTATCGCTGCCGCAAGGTACGTGCGCTGATGACCAGCGCAAACGATGGGGAATCGCTGGCTGGGATGGAATCCGCGGGGACTGCGGCACGGCGAATGAAAGGGCCTCGTGGCTGGGAGATCGCGCGGGCCACGGCTGAGGCTGAGGACGTCTGTATCCGGCCGTTGTTGAAGCGGCGCACGAACCTGGACACCGGGGCATCGGAGGTGGTGCCGATCGCGTGCGGGAGTCGGCTTTCCTCGGTCTGCCCGCCGTGTGCCCGAAGGTATGCACGGATCGTGCGGGGCCAGTGCCGGGAGGGCTGGCACCTGACCGAAGAACCCGCCGAACCGGAGCCGGATGCGGACACGGTGTGGCTGATGAAGTTCCGCGCCGACCTCATGGAGCAAGGCCGGGAAGCGCAACGGAACGGCGATGCCGACGCGCTGGAGGATGTCCGGGAAGCGCTGGCCGACGTCGACCAGCAACTACGCCAGGACAACGGAGTACGCGGCAAGCTCCCGGCACTGGATGAACCCGACGCCCCGGCAAAGCCCCGTCAGGTGCGCTCGACTCGGCGTCGCCAAGATTCGCCGGACCTGCCGCGTAAGCCGGTGGAGCAGCGCACGATCGGACGGGAGTTCGCAGGCCGCTACCGGCCGTCGATGTTCACCACCCTGACGCTGCCGTCCTACGGACAGGTGCACACCCCGACGCGCGGTGGTCGGCGGTGCTCGTGCGGGAGAAACCACCGACCGGAAAGCCCGGTGCTGGGGACTCCCGTGGACGTGGCCTCGTATGACTATCGGCGCGAAGCGCGCGATTTGATTCATTTCTCCGCGCTGGCCGACCGGTTCTGGCAGAACCTGCGTCGTGCGGTGGGCTGGAACGTGCAGTATTTCGCGGTGGTGGAGTCGCAGCGGCGGCTTGCCCCGCACCTGCACGCCGCGATTAGGGGCAGCATCCCTCGCGCGCTGATCAAACAGGTGGCGGCGGCGACGTATCACCAAGTGTGGTGGCCACCGCATGACGAACCGGTCTACGGCGGCACCCGGCTGCCGGTGTGGGTGCCGGAGCGTTCGGCGTGGTGCGATCCGGATACCCGGGAACCGCTGCCGACGTTCGAGGAGTCGCTACCGGGCGCAGATGAGGAACCGGCCCACGTTGTCCGCTTCGGTGACCAGGTGGACATCCGGGGAGTGCTCGGCGGCGGGGAGGAAGCGCACCGCCACGTCAACTACCTCACCAAGTACGTCACGAAGGCGATCGGGGAAACCTACGCCGACGCCACAGAGGCACACCGCGATCACGCCGACCGCCTGTTAGTAGAGCTGGCGGTGACCCCGTGCTCGCCCCGGTGCCCGGTGTGGCTGCTGCACGGTATTCAGCCCAAGAGCGCGCATTCGCGGATGAATCCGGGGCTGTGCAAGGGCAATGCGCATAAGCGGGCGACGTTGGGTGTGGCGGGGCGGCGGGTGCTGGTGTCGCGGAAGTGGACCGGCAAGACCCGCGCCGAACATGCCCAGGACCGGCGCGACCACGTCCACGCGATGCTCTCGGCAGCCGGACTCCCGGTGGCCAGCACCACGAGCGCGGGCCGGTACGTGTGGGAGCCGGTCTCGCCGACCGATCCCGGCGTGCCCTCACGCTCGTACCTGCTGCTTCAGGCCGTGGCCGAACGCAGACGGTGGAAGGCGGAGTTCGAGCAAGCCCGCCTGATCGTTGCTGCACGGGACGCGACCTGCGCGGGTGGGCGGGCGGGGGAGGATGGAGGCTCGAATGCGTGACCATCCGGAAAATGCCGGCTCGGATCGGACGCCTGCGCAAGATCAACTTCCGCCCGGCGTGTCGGCGGAACAAGCCGCGTACTGGGGGCACGTCGTCGCCGGGATGCGGCCCATGACAGAGGAGGAGATTCTGGCGGTTGGAACGATCCTTCGGCGGATCGATCTGAGGCGAAGCGAGAGGCTGCGCCCTGACTAGGGTGGTTAGTCAGGGCGTGGCCGCTTCGTCGCCGCTAGCTGGCTACGGGCTGGGCCTCGACCAACCGC
This sequence comes from Saccharopolyspora antimicrobica, assembly GCF_003635025.1. Classification (GTDB taxonomy): domain Bacteria; phylum Actinomycetota; class Actinomycetes; order Mycobacteriales; family Pseudonocardiaceae; genus Saccharopolyspora; species Saccharopolyspora antimicrobica. The sequence goes on from NZ_RBXX01000002.1 coordinate 2,525,067, forward strand.
ATGCGTTTGTGGTGGAACTTGCGTGGGCCGCCCTTGGGGGCGGGATCGATGACCATCGTGTCCGCCCCCAGCGCCTGAATCAGCAGCGCACGGCGGTCGGCCACTTCGCCGTGGTCCCACTGACGCGCGATGTCCTCGGCCGGTTGCGCAGTGCTCGGCCCCTCTGGACTGCCCCCAGTCAGTTCGTCGCGCTCGCGGTAGAGGGTGGACAGCGACTCGGAAAGCGGGCCGTTGGCGGCGTTGAAGGCCTTCATCGTCAGTTCGCGGCGGCCCAGCTTCGCGGCCAACTCCTCTTGGACCTGCTCGCACTCGGTGATCTCCCGCTGCACTTCGGCAAGGCGGTCGGCCACTCGGGCGCGGGCTGCGTTGATCGCTTCGGCATACCACGAATCAGACAGGCGCATGATCGTGAACGCGCGCAACTCGGCATCTACCGCGCGCATGTCGGCGGCCACCTTCCCGCACCCGTTGCGGTTCGGCGGGCAGTGATACTGGCGGCGCTTGGTCCCGTCCGGGTAGGTGCCGGAGTGCGGGCGGCTGGTCATCTTCTTGCCACATGCGCCGCACTCCAGCGCACCATTGCCCACATAGGCGGTGCTGGGACGTCGTCCACGGCGGCGCGCGGTCAGCTTGGCCCGCAACCGCATGTACAGCTCCGGGGGGATGATCGGCTCCTCGGTGCTCGGCCCGGTGATCTCCCCGCTGTGCTCGATCAACCCGGCATTGCGGGCCCGCAACATCACATCCCGCACATCCGCGCCGGAGATCTCCAAGCCCGTGACTGTGCGCAGGCCTTGGGCGTTCCACTCCCGCGCGAGCTGGGCGTCCTCGACCCCGGCCAGGATCGCCTCGGCTGCGGCGGCGATGGCCTTCCGCTCTGCCGTCACCTGCGAGCGTGGGACCTCGGGCCGCTGGGCGCGCTGGTCTTCCGGCAACGCCTCGTCACCTTCCGGCGGCTGCCACGCACGATCCTTACCGGGCCAGCCGAACACCCGGCCGTTGTAGTGCACGATCCCGTTCTCCCGATGTGTGGCCAACCGACGCTGAATCCGCCGCTGCGTGTCATCCGACGAACGCGCAGCGTGCGCCGTTTCAATACGCAGAATGTACCGGTCATCAGGGTTCGCCAGGTCCCGCCGACCGTGCGCCGAGTAGACCAAAAACCCCTTGTCGCCGAGATCGATCAGCTTCTCAAGATCACGCGGCTGACGGAACAACCGATCGGTGTGCCACACCACGATCCCGTCCGATAATCCCTGCTCCACCCGAGCCAGCAACCGTTCCCACCCCGGCCGCCGTACGTCCTTCTTCCACGCTGAGAGTCCATCGGAAAACTCCTCACCCAGCCTCGCCCCTACCCGCTCGATCACCTCCCGGTTGTCGGCGAACTGCGTATCGATCTTCTCTAGCTCCTTGGTTCCCGGCTTCCACGACAACCGCGCGTAGGAATCCAGAACCAACGGACGGACGCTCTGACCTGCACTTGCGTTGATCGCCATAAGACCAACGTAGTGAGACAAAACCCCCCTTGCTATAGCGCCACAAAGTACTCACGGTCTTTGACCTGCGGAAACGGAGCTCGTATTGCGGGCTTGCGCATCGGTGCCGAGCGCGGTGCGGTCACTCGCGGAAGACGACCCACTTGAGCATCACGAAGTTGATCAGGGTGCCGAGGCCCTGGCCGATGATCCAGCACAGCGTGACCAGCCACGGCGTTCCTTCCGCGCCCGTCATCGTCACCAGCAGCTGGTTCGTTCCCCAGTTCACGAAGAACGTCACGATGTAGACGAGGGCGAAACCACCGGCCTTGGCCTTGGTGTTCCCGGTGTTCGCGCCCTGGAAGGTGAGCTTCCGGTTGATCAAGTAGGACGCGGAGGTGCCGAGGACGAAGCTGATCCCCCGGGACAGCCACACCGGCCAGCCGAGCACGCCCAGCATGAGCGAGTACGTGCCGAAGTCGATGATGGCGCAGCCACCGCCGATCACGACGAATCGGATGAGCTGGTTCACAACGCCCAGGCGCTTGGGCTCCGTCTGGTCCGTCTGGGCTTCGGCCACGGCCACTGGTTCACCTCGGGATCGACGACAGGTCGTTCGGCGTCCAGGGCTTCGTCGCTCCGGAGCACCCGGCTGGGCGCCGAAGACGCGGGGCTCGAACTCCGCACACGTCCCGGGCGAGTGTAGCGATGACGCATCGCACACCGCCGCGGACCGCGCGCACCCGCGGCTGTCGGCCGCCGCTGCGCGGATAGACTCGGCTGGGTGGGATCGGTAAAGGACGAGCTTCAGACGCTGACCGGCTGGGGGCGCACCGCGCCCACCCGGGCCCGCGTCGTCAGCACCCCGGACGTCGAGGCGATCTCGAAAGCCGTCCGCGAGGCAGGTCCGCGCGGTGTCATCGCCCGCGGTCTGGGCCGCAGCTACGGCGACCCGTCGCAGAACGCCGGCGGCACCGTCATCGACATGACCGCCCTCGACCGGGTGCACCTGATCGACGTGGACGACGCGACGGTGGTCGTGGACGCCGGTGTGTCGCTCGACACCCTGATGCGCCGACTGCTGCCGCACGGGCTGTGGATCCCGGTGCTGCCCGGTACCCGCCAGGTCACCGTCGGCGGCGCGATCGGCTCCGACATCCACGGCAAGAACCACCACTCGCAGGGCTCGTTCGGCAGCCACGTGCTGGCGCTGGACCTGCTCACCGCCGACGGCGAGGTCCGCACGCTGACCCCGGACGGCGAGGGCTCCGAGCTGTTCTGGGCCACCGTCGGCGGGATGGGCCTGACCGGCATCATCCTCAAGGCGACGATCAAGCTCAAGCGCGTCGAGACCGCCTACTTCCTGGTCGACAACGTGCAGACCAAGAACCTGGACGAGCTGATCGAGCACTTCACCGACGGCTCGGACGACAACTACGTCTACTCGGTGGCCTGGTTCGACTCGCTGGCCCGCGGCGACAAGCTGGGCCGCGCGCTGCTGACCCGCGGCAACTCGGCCACGATCGAGGACCTGCCGAAGAAGCTGCGCAAGGACCCGCTGAAGTTCAACGCGCCGCAGCTGATGACCGCCCCGCCGATCTTCCCGAACGGGCTGGTCAACAAGCTCACCATCACCGCGTTCAACGAGGTCTGGTACCGCAAGGCGCCGACCAGGTTCGGCCTCGTGCAGAACATCACCCAGTTCTTCCACCCGCTCGACCTGGTCGGCGAGTGGAACCGGGTGTACGGCCCGAACGGCTTCCTGCAGTACCAGTTCATGGTGCCGTTCGGCCAGGAGGCGATGTTCCGCCGCTCCATCGACAAGATCAGCGCATCGGGCCACGTGTCCTTCCTGAACGTGCTCAAGACGTTCGGCGAGGGCAACCAGGCCCCGATGTCGTTCCCCCGCAAGGGCTGGACGCTCACCGTCGACATCCCCATCACACCGGGCCTGGACCGGCTGTGCACGGAGCTGGACGAGATGGTCCTGGAGGCAGGCGGCCGCCTGTACCTGGCCAAGGAGTCCCGCACCACGGCGGAGATGATCGAGCAGATGTACCCGCGCATCGGCGAGTGGCGCAAGACCCGCGCCGCCGTCGACCCGGAGGGCGTCTTCCACTCCGACCTGTCCCGGAGGCTTGACCTGTGACCGCAGCACTGGAGACCAAGGAACTCATGGGCTGGGCCCGCACCGCTCCCTCGCGGGCGCGCGTGCTCAGCACCACGGACCTCGACGCGATCGCGGAGGCGGTCCGCACGGCGGACGAGCGCGGCGTCATCGCCCGCGGTCTGGGCCGCAGCTACGGCGACGTCGCGCAGAACGCCGGCGGCACCGTCATCGACATGACGCGGCTGAACCGGATCCACGAGATCAACCCGGACACCGCGATCGTCGACCTCGACGCCGGCGTCAGCCTGGACCAGCTGATGAAGGCGGCGCTGCCGTACGGCCTGTGGGTCCCGGTGCTGCCGGGCACCCGCCAGGTGACCATCGGCGGCGCGATCGCCAACGACATCCACGGCAAGAACCACCACAGCGCGGGCAGCTTCGGCAACCACGTGGTGTCGATGGACCTGCTCACCGCGGACGGCGAGATCCGCACGCTGACGCCGGAAGGCCCCGAGGCGGAGCTGTTCTGGGCGACCGTCGCGGGCATCGGCCTGACCGGCATCATCCTCCGGGCGAAGATCAAGATGACGCGCACGGAGACGGCCTACTTCTTCGCCGACGTCGACCGGACGGCCAACCTCGACGAGACGATCGAGCTGTTCAGCGACGGTTCCGACGACAAGTACACCTACTCGTCGGCGTGGTTCGATTCGATTTCGACCGGGCCGAAGATGGGCCGCGCTGCGTTCGGACGCGGCTCGCTGGCCACGGTCGACCAGCTGCCGCCGAAGCTGCGCGCGAACCCGCTGAAGTTCGACGCCCCGCAGCTGGTGACGCTGCCGAACGTCTTCCCGCCCCGGCTCGGCAACAAGCTCACGTTCAGCGCGATCGGCGAGCTGTACTACCGCAAGACCCCGAAGCGCGGCCGAGGCCTGGTCCAGAACATCAGCGGCTTCTACCACATGCTCGATCTGATCGGCGAGTGGAACCGCGCCTACGGCTCGCAGGGCTTCGCGCAGTACCAGTTCTCGGTGCCCTACGGCAGGGAAGAAGACCTCAAGCGGATTCTCCGCAAGATCTCGCACTCCGGGCACGTCTCGTTCCTCAACGTCATCAAGAAGATGGGCGAGGGAAACCGGGCACCGCTGTCCTACCCGCACCCGGGCTGGATGGTGTGCCTGGACTTCCCGATCGTCGACGGCCTGGGCCGGTTCTGCACCGAGCTGGACGAGGACGTCCTCGCCTTCGGCGGCCGGCTGTACACCGCGAAGGACTCCCGCACTACCGCGGAGACCTTCCACACGATGTACCCGCGGGTGGAGGAGTTCCGGAAGATCCGCCAGACCGTTGACCCCGAAGGCATTTTCGCTTCAGACATGAGCCGGAGGCTTGAGCTGTGATCGACGCCGTTGGAAACCCGCAGTCCCTGCTGCTGCTCGGCGGCACCTCCGACATCGCGCTGGCGACGGCCGAGAAGTACGCCGCGCAGCGGCCGCTGCGGATCGTGCTGGCCGCCCGCGAGTCGGAGCGCCTGGACGCCGCCGCCGAGCGGCTGCGCAAGACCGGCAGCACCGTGGTGACCGTGCCGTTCGAGGCCCGCAAGATCGAGACGCACGCCGAGGTCATCGACAAGGCCTTCGCCGAGGGCGACATCGACATCACGCTGGTGGCGTTCGGCGTCCAGGGCGACAACGAGCAGGGCTGGACCGACGTCGAGACCGCCCGCGAGATGGCCGAGGTCAACTACGTCGCCCCGATGACGCTGGGCGTGCGGCTGGCCGAGAAGCTGCGCAAGCAGGGCCACGGCCACCTGGTCGTGATGTCCTCGCCGGCCGCCGAGCGCGCTCGCCGCTCGAACTTCGTCTACGGCTCGTCGAAGGCCGGTCTGGACACCTTCTTCAGCGGCCTGACCTACGCGCTGGACGGCTCCGGCGTGAAGGTCACCGTGGTGCGCCCGAACTACGTGCACACCAAGCTGACCGAGGGCATCAAGCCCGCGCCGATGGCCCAGCAGCCGGAGCAGGTCGCCGACGTGATCGTGGACGCGGTCCGCAAGGGCAAGGAGCAGGTCTGGGCCCCCGCCCAGATGCGCTGGGTGATGACGGTCCTGCGGCACGTCCCGCGAGTCATCTTCCGCCGCCTGCCGTTCTGAGGAGTCTTTCCAGACTCATCGAGCGAACGGGGTCGCCGCGGTTCGTCCCGGCGGCCCCGTTCGTCTTTCCGGGTGTACGGAATGTCCGTCCATAACGTTTTGGGTTTTCAGGCAACGTTCCTGAGCCCGGATGCGATCTGCACTGTGACGGCGCCGTTGCGCCGCCCCGTTTGCTTCCCGACGCGCTGCGCGCTGGGGGAAGGCGGATACCTGGAGAAGTGGGGTTCACCGGGTAACCGTGTCCGTGGGCCCTCCACCTGCCCTGTTGTCCGGGGGGCCCACGGAGCTTCGCCGCATCACCTGCTCGCCGGCAGGTCGTGCTCGGCCAGGAACTCGTCGAGGCGCGGCTGATCACGCTCGCCGCCTCCTGCCGGTCCCGGATGCACTTCGCCGGCGAGAACGCCGAAGTCACCACGTACAAGCAGCGCCAGGAACGCCCTGATCCACCCGTCCACGGGCAGGAAGTCGATGGTCGGCGCCGCGAAGGACAGGATCGTCCGCACGTAGAAGGCGTTCGTCATCCGGTTGGCGTCCATGCGATCAGGGTGCCGCGATCCGCGGTCGCCGAACATGCGTAAAAACCCCGAAACACCGGGCAACCGGAACGCCCCGCCGCGCGATCAATGGTTGACCGAGCGAAAAGGGGTTTCGCGTGACCGCAAGAAGAATCGCGGCGTCGACCGTCGCGGCAGCAGCACTCGCCCTGGCCGTGACCGCACCCGCCGCGGCGCAGGACGAGCCGACCACGGCACCGCATTCCTCAACACCGGCGCCGACCACGGCACCGGACCCTTCGACACCGGAGCCGACCACAGCGCCGGACTCCTCGACATCCGTGCCGACCACGGCACCGGACTCCTCGACACCGGCGCCGACCACGGCCCCGGGCTCTTCGACCACGGCCCCGGGCTCTTCGACCACGGCACCGGATTCCTCGACGTCGGTGCCGACCACGTCGGAGACCGCCGAACCGGCTCCGGGCGACGGCGCGATCCAGCAGCGCTACGAGGCGATGTCCGAGCAGGAGCGGGCGGAGGTCGGCGAGCCCCTCGGCGGCGAGGTGGTTGTCGACGAGGGCCTGCGCTGGCAGGAGTTCACCCACGCCCGCTTCTACTGGACGCCGGACACCGGGGTCACCGTCGTGCGCGGCATGATCTACCAGCGGTTCCTGGACCTGGGCGGGCACGACGAGCTCGGTGTGCCGATCACCGACGAGCTGGCCAGCAGCGGCGGGGGCCGCTACAGCGACTTCCTCTCCCCCGACGGCGCGGTGCACTCGGCGATCTACTTCTCGACCCGCACCGGTGCGCACCTCGTCGTCGGGCCGATCCTGGAGCACTTCCGCGCGCTGGGCGAGGACGCCCACTTCGGGTACCCGGCGACCGACACCCGGCTGACGCCGGACGCGTTCGGCGCCTACAACCACTTCGTGACGCCGAGTTCCTCCCGCCAGGACGCCTCGATCTACTGGACGCAGCCGAACGGGGCGAACGCGGTGCAGGGCGCGATCCGCGCGAAGTGGGCCGAAAGTGGTTGGGAGGCCGGGCCGTTGGGCTACCCGGTGACCGACGAGCTGACCGCGCCGGACGGCGTCGGCCGCTACAACCAGTTCAACGGTGACGGCGCTTTCCCGGCCGGGATCGTGTGGAGCCCGGAAACCGGCGCGCACTCGCTGCAGGGCACCATCGCCCAGCGCTACATCGAGCTGAGCGGTCCGGGTGGCGTGCTCGGCTACCCGACCACCGACGAGCTCGGCACGCCGGACGGGCGTGGCCGGTACAACCACTTCACCGGCACCGGCGGGGCGTCGATCTACTGGACGCCGCAGACCGGCGCGCACGAGGTGTACGGCGGCATCCGCGCCCGCTGGGCGCAGCTCGGCTGGGAGCGCTCCTACCTGGGTTACCCGGTGAGCGGCGAGCACGACGTCGAGCGGGGCCGGGCGAGCGACTTCGAGCACGGCGTCATCGAGTGGCACCGCGACACCGGTGAGGTCGTCGACCGACCGAACCGCTGATCCCGGGTCGTGCGCGGCGATGGGCGTTCCATCGCCGCGCACGTTCCCGTGTGAGCCAGGTCACCGCGCCCGCCGCGGAACTGCGCCCCCCGCCACACGTCTTCCGAACAGAAAGCGTTGACGGCACTTTTCAGGGGAGACAAGGGAAATGCGCGCTCACACCATCGGGAAGGCACTGCTCGCGGCGACGGTCTGCGTCGTTTCGCTCAGCGCCTGCGGGAATCTGTCCTCGTCCAAAGAGGACGGTCGGGCCGGTTCGGCGAGCCTGATCGCCGACAACGGTTCCGCCTCGTGCACGACGGAGCAGCTGGAACCGACCTTCGTGCTCGCCACCACCGGCAAGGTCGCCGGCCACGTCTCGGTCGCCAACACCGGCAGCGAACCCTGCGTGCTGGACGGCTCCTACCCGACCATCGAGTTCAACAACCGCGATGCTCTCCCCATCGACGGCGTCACCTACCGGCAGGGCAACCCCGGCAGCGGCCCGATCACCCTCGCGCCAGGCGAGTCCGCGGCCGCGGAACTCGACTGGAACGACATGGGCCCCGAGTGCGTGGCCCGCGTCTGGGGAATGCACCTCTCGGTGCGCCCGGAGGACCAGCCGAAGTCGGTGGACCCGCTGCTCAACGACAAGCCGTGGGTGTTCGACCTGTGCGGCAACGAGGTCACCGTGCACGGCTGGCAGAAGGTCTGATCGTCACCGCTCCCGGGTTTCGAGGACGAGGTGGGCCTCGCCTGCCCAGGTCGAGGTGATGGTCCAGTCCCCGGCCGGGCCCGGCTCCCGGCGCAGGGTGTGCGTGATCGGGCGCGGGGCCTCCGGGGTGAAGTTGCGGTAGTTGAACTCCAGCAGCGCGCGGACCGGCGGGCCGGCCGTCGCCAGCCGCTGGGCCAGCTGGTCGGGGAGGTAGCCGCGGTCGGAGAAGCCGTCGACCACCGCGCAGTCGCAGAAGTACGCGAGGGCACCGATCTCGCCCGGGCTGGTGACCGTGCCCGCGCCCACCAGGCGGCCGACTTCGGTGCCGACGCGGGCGTAGTCCGCCGCGCTCGCCCAGTTCGTCGTGATCGCGGCCTCGCGCCACGGCGTCCCGTGCGCGGCCGCGAACCACGCCTGCGCGACGAGCAGGGCGCAGCCGAGCAGCAGTGAGAGCTCACGCCGGATCGCCCCGAGAACACCGGCCAGCAGCAGCGAAAGCCCGATCATGCTCGGCGCGTAGTACCAGTGGTACGGCGGAACTCCCAGCAGCGTGTAGACGTAGTAGTGCGCGACTCCGCCGATGCCGAGCAGCGCCCACGGCCACAACCGCACCGCGCGGCGGAACGGGCGCAGCGCGCACACCACCAGCAGAGCGGCCAGGCCGAGCAGCGGCGGGATCAGCGAGATCACCACGGCTGTCGGGAAGACCTCGTGGTAGAGCCAGAGCCCGTTGCTGAAGTCCCAGTCGCCCCAGGACTTCTGCAGCTGCTTGATGACCAAGGTGTCCGGCACCGCGGATCCGAAGTAGAACCAGCTGAAGGTGAACCAGGGCAGGGCGATCGCGGCGGCGCTCAGCAACCAGCGCCACCAGCCGCGCCACAGCGCCGGCCTGCCGATCAGCACCACCAGCACGAAGACCGCCAGGTCCAGCCTGGTCAGCGCGAGCAGCCCGGCCGCCACTCCGAACAGGACCGGCCTGACCTGCACCGATGCCAGCAGCAACAGCCCGAGCAGCGCCGCGGCCAGCGTCATCTCCAAGCCGACCGACGAGAGCACCAGCGGATTGCCCGCGACCAGCAGCGCACCCAGCGGCCCCACCCAGCCGGGCAGCCCCGAGCTGCGGGCGGCGGCGCGCAACAGCAGCGCCAGCGCGATGTTGGCCAGGACGAACACCGCGCCCAGGGCGACGACGGGCTGCCGCAGCACCGCCGTGAACGCGGCGAGGACGAGCACGTTCAGCGGCGCGGTCGCCGAGTTCGAGACCTCGCCACCGATCAGGCCCCAGTGCCCGTGGAACGCCAAGTTCCGGGCGTAGCTCAGAGTGATGTAGGCGTCATCGATCAGGGCACCGTGCACCACCCAGAAAACCACCGCAGCGACCGCTCCGACGACCACCGTCCACACCGGCCAGCCGCTCCGAACCCGCTGCTCGTCCTGGTCGACGCGGGTCCAACCGTGGTCCGGGCGCAACGCGGCACCCTCTGCAACACGCACTCGCGCACTCCCCTCCGCTCGACGTGTGCACGCCGCTGCGGACGGGTTCGTTGCCCCGATCGGGGAACTTGTTGTGTGATGCCTATCGTCAGTCGGCCGGACGAATTCGTCGCGCGGCAGCGGTGTTCGCGCAACACGTTCGACAGGATTACCCGCGGCGCCCCAGCGAAACGCCGGGAGGACTTTTGGAGCACCTGAGCAGCTCCGCGCAGCTCGAACGAACCGCCGAGACCGAGCCGACCGAACCCCCGCGCCGGCGCGGGCTCGGCCGGTGGCTGGCGCACCTGCTCGCGCTCTGCGTCGGCGTCGTCGGGCTGGTCTGCGCGTTGTCGCTGCCGTTCGCGCCGGTGTGGGTGGACCGCACCGAAGTGCACTGGCCGGGCGCGCAGGCCGAGACCACGACGGCCCTCTTCGCGCCCTACCGGCCGGCGGCGTTCGAGGCGTCCGTGCCGTGCCCGGTGCTGCGCAACGCGCTGGAGCGGCCGGGGCGGACCACCGTCCTGACCACGCTGCCGCCGGGCAGCGACCGCGAAGGCCTGGTGCTCACCACCGAGGACGGCGAACCGCGGCTGCTGCTCGGACAGCAGCAGGTCCAGCTGCCGCCGAACGCCTGCCGACTGGACATCAGCGCCGACTCGCAGCGCTCGCTGGTGACCGTCGACGGCCGGGCGCCGATCGTGCTGCCCGGCGTCGCCGCACCGGAGATCTTCACCTTCGCCACCGACCTCGATCCCGGGCAGCTGGCCGGGATCTCGGTCACGGCCCGGACGTTCTCCTGGTTCAACACCTCGCCCACCGAGGACAAGACGGCCCTGATCACCACCGCGCTGGCGCTCGCGCTGGTCTCGCTGGTCCTGCTCCTCGTGCACGCACCACCGGCGTTGCGCTCGGTCCGGGTGGCGCTCACACCGCTGCCGGTGGACGCCGGGGTCGCCGCCGTGCTGGCGGCGTGGCTGGTCATCGGCCCGCTGACCGACGACGACGGCTTCGCGATGATGACCGTCCGCAACTACGACGACGCCGGGGACATCGGCAACTACTACCGCTGGTTCAACGCGTCGGAAACGCCGTTCACGCTGGTCCAGCACCTGATGCGGTGGTGGTCGGCGGACGACCTGACGCCCGTCTGGCTCCGGGTGCCCAGCGCGGTGGCCGGCCTGCTGACGTGGTTCGTCGTCAGCCGCGGCATCGTGGCACCGGTCTGCCGGGGCACCCGGCGGTTCCCGCTGCACCTGGTCACCGCGGTGTTCTTCCTCGCCTGCTGGCTGCCGTTCGGCCTGGGCATCCGCCCCGAACCGTTCCTCGCGCTGGGCACCTCCGCGCTGGTCGCGGCGCTGCTGAAGCTCGGCCGGACGCGCGCCCCGCAGCTGTGGCTGGGCATCGCGGCGCTGATGGCGGGGCTGACCGTGGCCATCACGCCCACCGGCATCAGCGCGCTGATCATCGTGCTGGTCTTCGCACCGCGCATCTGGCGGGTGCTGGCCCAGCCGGGCGCGCTGCCGCGCTGGGTGCTGGTGCCGACCCGCGCGGCGCTGGCCGCGTGCCTGGCGGGGACCGGCCTGGTGGCGATGTTCGCCGACTCGTCATGGCGCGGCGTCATGGCGGCGACCGAGATCCACGACGAGTTCGGGCCGAGCCTGGGCTGGTACCAGGAGATCGACCGGTACGCGGCGCTGCTGGGCACCTCGATCTGGGGCACCTCGGCGAAGCGGCTGGCGGTGTTCCTGGTGATCACCGCCGCGCTGCTCGCCGGGGCCTGCGCGATGCGGCAGATCCACCGCTGGACCTCGGTGGGCGAGCTGCCGGTGCTGCTCGGCGCCGCGGTCGCGGTGCTGGCCGCGCTGTGGCTGACGCCGTCGAAGTGGACCCACCACTTCGGCTCGCTGGCCGGGGTCGGATCGGCGCTGCTCGCGGTGGTCGTGGTGGTGCTGGTGCGGGTCGGCAGGCTCCAGCACGCGAAGCGGGAGGCCCGGCTGCTCGGCGTGTTCGGCGCGGTCGCGGCGTCCTTGGCGGCGGCGCTGGCGTTCATGGGCCCGAACATCTGGCCGATGCACTCCGACTTCGCGGTGCCGTGGTCGGATTCCCCGGTGCGGCCCGACGTTCCGCTGGACAGCCCGGCGTTCTGGCTGGGCGGTGCCGTCCTCATCGGACTGCTCGCGCTCGGGCTCCTGCGCCTCCGCACGGCGGTGTGGTCCCGGCCGCGCAATCGTCTGATGTGGACGATCATGCCCGCCTCCGTGCTCAGCGGGGCGGCGCTGGCCTCGGTGCTGGTGCTGCTCGGCTCGCTCGCCGCCGCGCCGCAGGTCATGGGCGACCGGTTCTCCGTGGCGCGGATGAACTGGCAGGGCCTCCAGAGCGGCACCTGCGGGCTGGAGGACGAGGTCCAGGCGCTGCCCGTCGCCGAGCAGCTGTGGCCGCTGGTCGGCGAGGCCGAGCTGGACGGGTTCACCGCGGGTGGCGCGCCGCCGCAGGAAGCGGACGTGACCAACGCGGGCTCGGGCGAACCGCTGCAGGTGGTGCCGCCGGAGACCGAACCGGAGAAGGGCCCGCGCGACGAGGTGCAGGCGGCGTCGGCGAGCGAGCACTCCTGGACGAGCCGCACCGGCGGCCCGCAGAACACCGGCACACTGATCAGCCCGTGGTTCGGGATGCCGCAGCTGACCAACGACCAAGCGCTGTCGCTGTGGATCGCCGGGCGGCCCGAGCAGGGCAACTCGCTGGCGCTGGAGTTCGCCGCCGCGGACCGCTCGCTGGGCGTCCGCGAACTGCGCGACCCGCCGCCGACGGACCCGCCGTTCGACGACCCGCGCCACGGACGACCGGTCGACTGGCGTAACTTCCGCGACTGGCGGCTGCACACCATCGACGCCCGCGACGTCCCGCGCGGCGCGGACCGCGTGCGGATCCTCGGCGAGGACCGCACCAGCGACGAGCAGGGCTGGCTGTCGGTGAGCGGCCCGGTGGTGCGCGACGTGGTGCCGCTGCGGCAGGCGCTCGACGCGCGCGGGCCCGTGCTGATCGACTGGACGATGAGCTTCCTCTTCCCATGCCGCGGCGACTACCCGCAGGTCGCGGGCGGGGTGGCGAGCAGTCCGCGGCTGATGGTGACCCCGCCGACCGGCGACTGGGGAATGGCCGTCGACCCGAACTGGGGCGGGGTCTTCGCGGGCGCGACGATGCTCTCCCGCCGCATCGAGATCCCCACCCGCCTGCGCGGCGCGCCCGGCCACGCCTGGGGCCATCTCTACGCGGTCGGCTACGGCATCGACCGCGACGCCTACACGACGACCCGCACCCGGGAAACGATCGGCGGAGCCCACGGAGACCCCCCGTACCCCTTCAAGGAGCACTGACCGCGTCACCCGAGCGGCGGTCGAGCTCAGCGAAGCGGGCATGCACGAAGCCGACCGGGCCTTCCACGCCACGCTGGTCGCCGCCGCAGGCAACTCCGAGCGGTGCTCGATCGCGCGCGAAATCGACGCTCACCCGGGTGATGGTCGATTTCGTACGAAATCGGCGCGGTCCTGCCCGGGGTGAGACGACGGGTGACGCTCGTTCAGGTGCTGCGGGATCCGGTCGACTGGCTGAAACTGGTTCGCATTGTGCATCCAGCCAGTTGACCGGGGGGCATCGTGGCGGACCGGGCGGGAGCGGCGGAGCTCGACCGCCCGCTGCCCGCACCGGCTCCGCGCGAGCGCCGACTGCCCGGTGCCGTCGGGCTGCTCGTCGGAGCGCTGGGCGTGCTGGTCGCCCTCGCCGTGCCGCTGGCGCCGGTGATCACCCAGCAGGTCACCACGACCTGGCCGAAAGCCGGGCAGCTGCCCGAAAGCACGCTGGCCTTCGTCGTGCCGTACCACCCGGCCGAGGTCCACGTGCGGGTCCCGTGCCCGGTGGTCCGCGCCGGGCAGCAGCGCGCCGCCCCGACCACGCTGGTCGCCAGCCGACCGCCCGGCCAGCCCACCGAGGGCTTCGCCGTCACCACCGCGAACGACCACGTGATCACCCTCGTCGGCGGCCGCGAAGCCCTGCGCGCACCGATCACCGCAGCTTGCGAAGTCGCCATCGACGCCGACAGCACGGGCAGCCGAGCGAGGATCGGCGACCGGGCGGTGGAGCTGCCCGGCGTACGAATCCGGGACATCGTCGCGTTCGCCACCGACCTCGAACCCGAACAGGCGACCGGCCTCCAGGTCCGCGTGACCACGGCGAACTGGTTCGAGAACTCCCCCACCACGACCAAGAACCTCCTGGTCACAACCCAGATCGTCCTCGCCCTCCTGGCCTTCGCCGCCCTCCTCGCCCACGACCGGTCCCGCCGGAAGCGCGCAATTTCAATGGAAATCGGATCTCCAACTTCAATGGAAATTGCGCACCACCGGCGTGTCACCGCCCAACACTCCGACGGCGCGTCGGATGGTGACGCAATTTCAATGGAAATCAGACGTCCGATTTCCATTGAAATTGCGGCACACAAGCGGACTCCGGTGCTGGGGCACCTCGTCGACATCGGCCTGTTCGCCGTGCTCGCCGGCTGGTGGGTGCTCGGACCGACCACACCGGACGACTCGTTCGCCGCGATGACCATCCGCAACGGCCTGCTGACCGGCGACATCGGCAACTACTACCGCTGGGAGAACGCCTCCGAAGCCCCGTTCACGCTGGTCCAGCACCTGCTCGAACCCGTCGCAGCGTGGAGCACCGACCCGCTCGCCCTGCGCATCCCGAGCGTGGTCGCGGCCGCGCTGACCTGGCTCGTGCTCAGCCGCGGCATCCTCGGCGCGGTGCTGCCGGAGCACTCCCGACGCGGTTCGGTCCGGCTGCTGGCCGCGGTGAGCTTCCTGGCCTGGTGGCTGCCGTTCGGCCTGGGCGTGCGCCCGGAACCGTTCGAAGCGCTGGGCCTGGCCGCAGTGCTCGCCTGCGTCCTCCAGGCGGTGCGGCGCGACCGGGTCGCGTGGCTGGGACTCGCCGCGCTGGCAGCCGGGTTGTCGGTCGCGGTGAACCCGATGAGCATCACCGCGCTCGCGCCGTTCGCGGTGCTCGCACCGCAACTGCGGCGGCTGCTCAGCGTGCCCGTCGTGGCGCTGCTCAGCGGTATCGCCGCTGTCGGCGTGGTGGCGATGTTCGCCGACCAGTCGCTGTTCGGCGTCCGCAAGGCGACCGAGCTGCACGCCCACTACGGGCCGGACGTGCCGTGGTTCCAGGAAGTCCTGCGCTACCAGTACCTGCTGGGCTTCGACCTTCAGGGCGACATCGCGCGGCGCGGGCCGGTGCTGCTGACCGCGCTCATCGCCGGCTACAGCGGCCTGCTGTTGCTGCGCGGCGCCCGGCGTCTGCCCGGCATGGCGCTGGCGCACGTACCGCCGCTCTGCCTGCTGCTCAGCGTCCTCCTGATGATCGCGACACCCTCCAAATGGACGCATTATTTCGGCGCGCTGGCTGGAGTCGGAGCCGCTACGCTGACCGCAGGTGCGGTCCTGATCACTTTCGCCGCCCGGCACCTCGCCCGCGATCGGGTGGTGCTGGTGGCGGGCGGGCTGTGCACCGCCCTCGCCGTGCTCGCCGCGGCGCTGGCGTTCGCTGGAAAGAACAACTGGTTCCTGCACTCCCAGTTCGGAGTGCCTTGGGGAGAGCAGCCGGTGCGACCGCTGAACAACCCCGCGTGGTGGCTGATCGCGGTGGTCGTTCCGCTGGCCGTGTCCGTCCTGAGTGGACGCTCCGGTCGGCGGCTGCTCATCCGGATTCCCGCGCTGGTCGGCGTGGGCGCGGTGGGGGTGACGGTGGCGATCGTGCTCGGTTCGTTCGTCCTCGCGCCCGTCTGGCAGGCCGATGCCTATTCCATCGGTGGCCAGGGCCTGGCCGCGCTGTCCGGCGGTAGCTGCGGCATCGCGGACCACGTGGTCGCCACCCCGGACGTTCCCGGCGGCGCGCCGACCTCGATCGGGCCCGCCGAGAGCTACGGCTTCAGCGCGGGAACCGGGCACGCGCAGGAGTTCGCGCCACCCGAAGGGGTGAGCGAGTTCTGGGGCAGCCTCGGCGGCGGCCAGATCTCCACCGGCGAGCTCACCACCGGCTGGTACTCGCTGCCCGCACTCGCCCCGAACCAGGAGCTCGCGGTGGCGGTCGCCGGGCGGAGCGGCGACGGCAACCGGGTGGCGCTGGAATTCGCCTCGCCCACCGGCATCCTCGGCGAGCACGTCCTGGACGACACCTGGCTGGACGCCGACGAGCGCCCGGCCTACCCCACCGACCACGTGGTGCCGGACCGCCCGCAGGACCACCCGGCGTGGCGCGACCTGCCCGTTCCCGCCCGGGACATCCCGGCCGGGACGACCGCGGTGCGGATCCGCGCGGTGGACGGCACCACCGATCCGGCGGGCTGGCTCGCGGTGGCCGGGCCGCGCGTCCGGGACGTCGTGCCGCTCCCGGAGTACCTGCGCGGCGAGGAGCCGGTGCTGGTGGACTGGTCGATGGCCTGGAACGCGCCGTGCCTGCAGGACATGCCGCAGGTGGCCGCCGGACTGGCCGAGCCGCCCGCGCACCTCGTGATCCCGCCCAGCGGCATGGGTTTCGGCGGCAGTGCCGCATACCTCCGCGGCATCGGCGGTGTCTTCGCCGGTGTGCGGGAAGTCGGTCACCAGAAAGAAGTACCGACCCGACTACTCGGCGTCGAGAAAACCCCGGAGTACTCCGAATGGGGCCACCTCATCGAGGTGCATTACCCGATGCCGGGCAACGAATACGACGTGCAACGCGTTCCTGTTCCACGGTGGGGTTGGCGAGGGGAGTGACCATGGCCGACACGATGCGCCAGCAGGTCCGGATTCCGGTGCCGCAGCAGCAACCGCGCAGCAGCGCTCCGGAAGGCCCCCCGCTGGTCTCCTACGTGCTCCCCGTCTTCAACGAGGTCGACGGCATCCGCCACTTCCACGAGGAGCTGACCACCACCACCGCCACCCGCCCCGAGTTCGACTACGAGTTCGTCTACGTCAACGACGGATCCGCGGACGGTTCGCTGGAAGTCCTGCGGGACATCGCGAAGAACGACCCGCGGGTGCGGGTGGTGGACTTCGCGCGCAACTACGGCCACCAGATCGCCATCACCGCCGGGCTGGACCACGCCCGCGGCGACGCGGTGATCGTGATGGACACCGATCTGCAGGACCCGCCGCAGGTCAGCCTGGAGCTGATCGACGCGTGGGTGGGAGGCGCGGAGATCGTGTCCGCGCGCCGCCGCACCCGCCAGGACACGCCGTTCAAGCGCGCCACCGCCGCCGGCTACTACCGGGTGCTGCGGCGCTGCGCCGAGGTCGACATCCCGGTGGACACCGGCGACTTCCGGCTGCTCAACCGCCGCGCCGCCGAGGAGCTGCGCGGCTTCCGGGAGCGCAGCCGGTTCATCCGCGGCATGGTCGCCTCGATGGGCTTCGAGCAGCACGAGGTGCTGTTCGACCGCGACGAGCGCATCGCGGGCGAGACCAAGTACCCGATGCGCAAGATGCTGCGGCTGGCCGCCGACGGCGTCACCGGCTTCTCCACCGTCCCGCTCAAGATGATCACCCGGATGGGGTTCATCACCTTGGGGCTGGCGCTGCTCGGCATCATCTACGCGGTGACGCTACGGCTGTTCTTCCCAGCGGTGACGGTGTCCGGCTGGACCATGCTCATGGTCGCCATGCTGTTCCTCGGCGGTCTGCAGATGCTCTCGCTCGGGGTGATCGGCAGCTACGTCGGCCGCATCTACAGCGAGGTGCAGCAACGTCCGCTCTACATCGTGCGGGATGTGATCCGGCATGACGCGGACTGAACAGCGGGCACGGCCGCTGGTCAGCCCGCAGCTGCTGCGCTACGCGGTGATCGGCGCCAGCGGAGTGCTGCTGGACTACCTGCTGTTCCTGCTGCTGTACAACGCCTTCGGGCTGCACGAGCAGCTGGCCAACGTGATCAGCACGACCGCGGGCATCACCAACAACTTCGTGCTCAACGCGCTGTTCAACTTCCGCAAGCGGGACCGGATCCTGGTGCGCTTCCTGCGGTTCTACGCCGTCGGCGTGGCGGGCATCGGCCTGACGTTCGCGCTGCTGCAGGTCTTCTCCGGCTGGCTCGGCATCGACCCGAACCTGGTCAAAGCGGCATCCCTGCCGATCGTCCTGATCGTCCAGTACACCATCAACAAGAAATGGAGCTTCGGTTGACCACTCCCCGCTCCGGAGCGGGGATCTCCTTCCAGTTCACACCGGAAAGTTCCTGCTTCACCGCCGGTTGCCCCGTCCGAGAGGACTCCCGTTGAGGTCTGACACCAGCTCCGCAGGCCGAGACCGCCAGCCCGGCGGCCAAGATGTTCTTGGCTGCGTTCACATCCCGGTCATGGGTTTCTCCGCAGCCTTCACACGTCCATTCGCGGATGTTCAACCGCAAGTTCGCAGCCGAGCAGCCACACATCGAGCACGTCTTCGACGAAGGGAACCAACGGTCGATCACGACCAGTTCCCGTCCGTACCACCTGCACTTGTACTCCAACATCGAGCGGAGCTGCGACCACGCCGCATCGGAGATCGCTCTGGCGAGCTTCCTGTTGCGCACCATTGCCCGGACGCTCAGGTCCTCGATCACGACCACTTGGTTATCGCGGACGAGACGAGTGGTGACCTTGTGCAGGTGGTCCTTGCGCCGGTCAGCGATCCGCGCGTGCAGATGAGCCACCTTGCGGCGTGCTTTCTCCCAGTTCGCACTGCCGTACTGCTTTCGAGCCAGGTCACGCTGCGCACGAGCCAAGCGATGCCGCTCGCGGCTTTCGTGTCCAGGGTTGGCGATCTTCTCCCCCGTGGAAAGCGTCACCAACGAAGTGATCCCCACGTCCAATCCGATCGCGGAACGGGCGGGCGGGTGCTGAGCGACACCGGTTTCGACGAGAATCGACACGAACCACCGGCCCGCGCTGTCCCGGGACACGGTGACCGTCGAAGGGGCCGCGTTCTCCGGCAACGGCCGGGACCACACGATGTTCAGCGGTTCGGAGAGCTTCGCCAGGTAGAGACGCCCGCCCCGGTAGCGGAAACCCGATCTGGTGAATTCAGCCGACACCCGGGACTTCTTGCGGGATTTGAAACGCGGATACCTGGCACGTTTGTCGAAGAACGCAGCGAATGCTGCTTGCAGGTGCCGCAGGCACTGCTGCAGCGGCACCGACGAAACCTCGGTCAGGAACGACAGTTCGCCGGTCTTCTTCCACTCAGCGAGCATCGCGGAGGTTTCTCCGTAGCTCACCCGACGTCCTTCGGTGGACCACGCACGAGCTCGTACCTCAAGAGCGAGGTTGTAGACCTTGCGGACGCAACCGAACGTGCGCGACAGTTCACGTCGCTGCGTTTCGGTGGGATAGAAGCGGTACTTGTATGCCCGCTTCACCAACGTCCTGGACACAGGTTGAAAGTTAGCAAGTCATCCCGCAGAGCAGATCTCCGGATTGTGCGACGTGCAATGCGCATTCTGGCGCCTGCAGGCGACCGGGATTCTGCTTCTCATCTCCCGACGGGGAGAGACACCACCACAGCAGATGGGAGCTTCGGATGAGAGTCGGCATCGTCGGTGCTGGTGCTACCGGGTTGACCGCGGCCTACGACGCGGTCAAGGCCGGGCACGACGTGACGGTGCTGGAGGCCTCCGCCGAGCTGGGCGGGCTGGCCGCGTCGATCGAGGTCGGCGGCACGCCGCTGGAGCGCTTCTACCACCACAGCTTCCGCACCGACCGGGCCATGATCGGGCTCGTCGAGGAGCTCGGGCTCGGCCACCTGCTGTGGTTCCACCGGCCCACCACCGGGGTCTACGTCGACGGGCAGCTGCACGACTTCGGCACCCCGCAGGAGATGCTGCGGTTCCCGGGCTTCTCGCTGCTGGACAAGTTCCGCTTCGGGGCGACGGCGGCGGTTTTGAAGGCGGTTCGCGGCGGGCAGCGGTTCAACTCGGTGCGGGCGCTGGAGTGGATGCGCCGCTGGGCCGGGCGGCGCGTCACCGCGAACATCTGGGAACCGCTGCTGGAGGGCAAGTTCGGCATCCACGCCGAGCAGATCTCGATGGCCTGGCTGTGGGCCAGGATCCACTACCGCACCTTCGAACTCGGTTACGTGCACGGCGGTTTCGAGCAGGTGTACCGCGCGCTGCTGGACGCGGTGACCGAGCGCGGCGGGAAGGTCGAGTTCGGCAAACCGGTGGCCACCATCCGCCAGCCCGGCGCGACGGTCCTGGTCGGTGCCGGGGACGGCAGCAGCTACGAGTTCGACCGGGTGATCGTCACCGTCCCCCAGCCGGTGTTCGCGCAAGCGGCGGGCATCGAGACCGACGACGTGCTGTGGCGCAACCAGTACCTGGGCGCGACGTGCTTCATCCTGGAGTGCGACCGCAGCGTCATCCCGCACTACTGGCTGAACATCAACGACACGGCGTTCCCGTTCCTGGCGGTCGTGGAGCACACGAACATGGTCGATCCCGCCGAGTACGGCGGCCGCCACATCGTCTACGTCGGCAACTACGTGCCGCGCAACGACTGGCGGTTCAACACCGACCCGGCCGAGCTGCTGGAGCGCTACGTGCCCTGGCTGCGCAAGCTGAACCCGGAGTTCGACCGCTCCTGGATCCGGAACTGGCACTTCTCCAAGGCGCCCTTCGCCCAGCCGATCGTGACGCCGGAGTACCGCTCCCTGATCCCCGGCCACCGCACGAAGATGCCCGGCGTGACGCTGGCGACGATGTCCCAGATCTACCCGCAGGACCGCGGCCAGTCCTACGCGATCGCCATGGCCCACGAGGTCACCGATCGCCTCGGCCTCAGCAACCGGCGTCCGTAGCGCCGGTACGACCGTCACCCGGGCGTCGCGCACCGGGTGACGGTCGCGGGTGGTCAGGCCTTGTTGAGGCCGGGCTTGCCGTCCTCGATCACGAACGAGGCGAGGGTTTCCACCGGGGCTCCCGGCTTGGAGACGTACGGGAGGACCCGGTAGTCCGCGCGCAGCTCGTCGGGCGTGATCCTGGTGCTGATGTAGCCGCGCTGGTTGCTGTAGAGGCGGACGTGCGGGTTCTCCTTCAGGTACGCCTTCTCCTTGTCCGTGAGCTGGGCCGAGCCGTCACCGCCGCTGGTGATCGACGTCGTGGTCAGCTCGGTGCCGACGATCTCGTCGCGGTGGTGGATGTCGTTGGCCCAGTGGGTGTGCACGTCGCCGGTCAGCACCACCGGGTTGCGCACCTTGGCCCGCTTCCAGCCCTGCACGACGCGCTCGCGGGAGCCGACGTAGCCGTCCCAGGCGTCCGGGTTGTAACCCTTCTCCTCGCCGTTGAGGTAGTCGATCTCGGCGAACATGACCTGCTGGCCGAGCACGTCCCAGCGGGCGTTGGACTGCTGCAGGCCCTTGAGCAGCCAGCGCTCCTGCTCCGCGCCGGTGAGGCTGCGCTTCGGGTCGAGCCGCTGCGGGTCCTGGGTCGGGAACTTGTCGCCGCCCACCTGGTCGTCTCGGTACTGGCGGGTGTCGAGCATGTGGAAGCTGGCCAGCCGGCCCCACTGGACGCGGCGGTGCAGGCGCAGGTCGATGCCGCGCGGGATCTGCGCCCGGCGCAGCGGCATGTTCTCGTAGTAGGCCTGGAAGGCGGCCTTGCGGCGCTCCAGGAAGTGCGGCTGCGGGATCTCCGGCTTCTCGTGGACCTCATCGGCCCAGTTGTTGTCCACCTCGTGGTCGTCCCAGACCACGACCCACGGGGCCGCCGCGTGCGCGTGCTGGAGGTCCGGGTCGGACTTGTACTGGGCGTGCCGCTGCCGGTAGTTCGCCAGCGTCTCGGTCTCCGGTCCGGCGTGGTCGCGCGGGTTACCGCCGGGCGCCACGTAGACGCCCGCCTCGTACTCGTAGTTGTAGTCGCCCAGGTGCAGGACCAGGTCGGGGTGCTCGTCGGCGAGGTGGCGGTAGGCGGTGAAGTAGCCGTGCTCGTACTGCGCGCACGACGCGAACGCCATGGACAGGCTGGTCAGGGCGCCGGGCAGCGGCGCGGTGCGGGTGCGGCCGGTCGGCGACAGCGAATCCCCGGCGCGGAAGCGGTAGAAGTAGTCGCGGTCCGGGCGCAGGCCGGTCAGCTCGACGTGCACGCTGTGGCCCAGTTCCGGCGCGGCCTGCGCCTCGCCGCGCTGCACGACGCGGGTGAACCGCTCGTCCTCGGCGACCTCCCACTGCACCGGGAGCGCCTTGTCCGGCATCCCGCCCATGCCGTCCTCGGCGAGCGGGTCGGCGGCCAGGCGGGTCCACAGCACCACGCCGTCGGGAGCTGGATCGCCGGAGGCGACGCCCAGCGTGAAGACCTCACCGCGGCGGGGCGAACCGGCCCCCGGCAGCGCGGCAACGGGCAGCGCGGCGGCAGTGGTCAGCGCGGCGGCGCCGGCGAGCGTTCCACCCAGCAGCACGCTGCGCCGCGAAACGGATTCGGGCACGAGGACCTCCATCGTTCGGGAAACGGGCTCAACCCTCGCCCGGAGCGATGAAGACGCGCTGCCATCCGGGTGATCGAGAGGTGAACAAGCCGTCGCGGCGCCACCCGGTTGGACGCGAAAGCGCCCCCAGTCCGGGGACCGGGGGCGCTGTTCGGGTTGCTCAGAGGTAGAAGGCCAGGAAGAGGCAGCCTGCCAGGATCAGGCCGAGGACCATCAGGACCTTGTCCTTCAGGACCACTTCTTCCGGTTCACCCGCCACGCCCTTGTCGATGTCGACCGCGTAGCGCAGGATCGCCACCACCATCGGGACGATCGAGATCAGGCCCCAGCGGGACATCTCGAACTCGCGGATGTCGTAGGCCCACAGGGCGTAGGACATGATCGTGATCGCGGCCGCGATGGCCCACACGAACCGCAGGTAGGACGGCGAGTACGCCTTCAGCGACTTGCGGATCTTGGCGCCGGTCTCCATCGCCAGCTTCACCTCGGCGTAGCGCTTGCCCGCCACCATGAACAGCGAGCCGAACGCGACGATCAGGTAGAACCACTGCGTGATCATCAGGCCGGCGGCGGCACCACCGGCGATGGCGCGCAGCAGGAAGCCGGACGCCACGATGCACAGGTCGATCACCGGCTGGTGCTTCAAGCCGAAGCAGTAGCCCAGCTGGACGGCGATGTAGACCGCCATCACCGCGAACAGCGACATGCTGGTCAGGCCCGAGATCAGCAGCGATCCGCCGAGCAGCAGCACGCACACCGCGTAGGCGATCGGCAGCGGGATCAGGCCCGCCGCGATCGGCCGGTTGCGCTTGGTCGGGTGCTGGCGGTCGGCCTCGACGTCGATGGCGTCGTTGACGAAGTAGATGCCGGAGGCGGCCATCGAGAACACGATGAACGCCACCACGGCGTGCCAGAGCACGACCGGGTCCAGGATCTCGCCCGCCCCGAACGGCACGGCCAGCACCAGGACGTTCTTCACCCACTGCTTGGGGCGCAGCTCCTTGATCAGACCGGTGATCAGGCCCGCCGTAGTGCCCGCCTTCGCGGTCACCTTCGCGTGGTAGGCGTCCGAGGACTTGTCCTTGACGTCGTCGGACTTCTTCTTCGGCTCGGGCTCCAGCACCTCGTCGCCGAACTCGGCGCCGATGCTGCCCTCCGCGTCGGTCTCCACCAGCCGCTTGGCCTCGGACTTGCCGGCGTCTTCGGCCAGCTCCTCGCCGACGCGGGCGCCGTCGACCTCGGACTTGCCGGCGTCCTCGGCCAGCTCCTCGCCGACGCGGGCGCCGTTGTTGCTGCCGTCGGCCTCGACCGCTTCGGACTTGCCTGCGTCCTCGGTCAACGCCTCGCCGACGCGGGCACCGTTGCTGCTGCCGTCGGCCTCAGCCGCCTCGGTCTCGCCGGTGTCGGCCTCGGTTTGCTTCTTGTCAGCCACGGTTCCTCCGCCGTCTCATGAATCGCCGCACGCCCCACGCCACGGCACCGCCGAGCGCAGAACCGGCGACCACATCGCTCGGATAATGAACCCCCAGGACAAGGCGGCTGACCATCATCGGCGGCACCAGCGCCGGGGTCAGCTTCTTGCCCGTCAACCCGCCGTAGAGCACCGCGGCGGCCGTCGTGGACGTCGCGTGCGAGGACGGGAAGCTCAGCTTGCTCGGCGTGCCGACCAGCACCTGCACCTCGGGGTCGGACGGCCGGCGGCGGCGCACCACGCGCTTGATCGCGATCGAGGCGCCGTGCGCGACGGCGACCCCAGCGGCGGCGGTGAGCCACTCGCCGCGGCGCTGGCGGTCCACCAGCGCGCCGATCGCGCCGATGGCCAGCCAGCCACCCGCGTGCTCGCCGAACAGCGACATCGCCCGAGCGGTCTTGACCACGGCTGGCTTGGCCAGCGCGCCCTGCACCTTGCGCAGCGCGACGGTTTCGGGTGTGACCGTCGCCGGTGCTTCGTCGGCGGATGCGGCGACTGCCTCTTCGGGACCGGTCGCCGTCGTCAGCTCTGCCACATCGTCTCCGGGTGGATCGGGGTCACTTCTGGTCGAAGGCCTGTTTCCAGGACTCCGGGCTGGTCAGCTCGGGCAGCGCCGCGCGGTAGACGGCGCACAGCCGGCTCCACTCCTGGCCCAGCCGCCGGTAGTTGGCCATGGCGCGCATGCCCAGCCGGCGGAACTCCTCCGGGTCGCGGCGGCGGAACGCCACCCCGCTGCCGTCGGCGTTGGACACCGTCGCGCTGTCGAGGTTGCCCAGCAGGAACCAGCGGGCGCTGGCCGCGGGCACGTTCAGCTGCGGCCGCTCGCCGGCGTCCTTGGCCGGTTCCTTCAGGTTGTGCAGCAGCGCCTTGGAAGCGCGCGCCGCGATCACCGCCGGGTTCACCGGCGGCTTGAGCAGGCCTTCGGCCATGATCGGGTTCGCCGAGGGCGGCGGGAACTCGCGGGCCGACGGCAGCGTCTTGGCGTCGTCGTAGTCCTTGCGCAGCTCCCGGACCTCCGGCAGCGCCGTGCGGAGGCTGTCGAACAGGCCCTCCGGGCCCGCCATGAAGTCCTCCAGCGCCTTCTGCTGCACCGCGACCGTGGAGTACTCCATCGACAGCAGGTGCCGCAGGGTGAGCTTCAAGCCCTGCTTGATGATGTTGTTCTTGACCACGTCCGGGCTGTGCAGCGCGGCGAGGATCAGCCGGTTGCGGGTGTGGAAGTACGCCGTCCAGTCGGTGGCGTCGTTCTTGTCCGTCCACGGCATGTGCCAGATCGCCGCACCCGGCAGCGTCACCGTCGGGTACCCGCGCTCGCCCGCGCGCAGCGAGTACTCCGAGTCGTCGTGCTTGATGAACAGCGGCAGCGGCAGCCCGGTGCGCTCGATGACCTCGCGCGGGAACAGGCACATCCACCAGCCGTTGTAGGTGGAGTGGATGCGCTGGTGCAGCTTGGTGGTCTTGCGCAGCGGCTTCTTGGCGAAGTCGTGGTCGGTGACCGCGCCCGGCGCGGCCCGCCAGATGCCCTGGCCGAGGTCGACGACCTCGCCCATGGTGTGCAGCCGCGAGCGGGCCTGCAGGTTCAGCATCTGGCCGCCGACGATCACCGGGTTGGTCGCGGCGCGGGCGAAGGCGTTCGCCCGCAGGACGCCGTCCGGCTCCAGCGCGATGTCGTCGTCGATGACCATGACCTGGTCGGCGTCCGAGTTGTAGATGCCCTCGTACATGACCCGGCCGAAGCCGCCCGAGCCGCCGATGTTGTCCTGCTCGATCACGTGCAGCTTGTCGCCGATGCGGCGGGCCGCCTCGTCGAAGCCCTCGGTGTCGCGGATCTTCTGCGGGCCCTGGTCGGCCACCACGACGCGCTGCACGACCTCCATGACCTGCGGGTCCTCGCCCAGCGTCTGCAGGGCGAGCACGCAGTCGGCGGGCCGCATCGTGGTGGTGCCGATGACGACCTGCTGCTTGGGCAGCGGCACGTCGGTGGTCCAGGCCGCCTCGTCGATCTCCAGCGGCACGTCGTTGGTGAACAGGTCGAACCAGATCCACCCGCCGTCCTCGAACGGCGTCAGCGACACGCGGAACTCCAGCGACGTCCAGTCCTGGCTGTCCACCGGGGTGCCCTGCAGGTGGACGCTGTCGCCGTTGGCCTTCGAGCGGTAGACGTCGAGCCGACCGGCCCCCTTGACCTTCAGCCGCAGCACGACCTCGTCGACCTTGGTCCAACGCTTCCAGTAGCTGGCCGGGAAGGCGTTGAAGTAGGAGGCCAGGGAGATCTTGCGGTGCGCGGGCACCAGCAGCCGGCGCCGCGACACGACGGTCGCGGCGCTGTCCAGCGACGCCGGCTCGTCGATGTACAGCGGGCGCACGTCCAGCGGGTCCTCGCTGCGCGGGAACACCACGCGCTGCAGGACCTGCTGGGACGACACGTCGGCGGTACCGGAGCGCATCGACGTCACGTCGCTGATCTTGCTCTCCCCCGCAGCGGGAGAACGGTCCTCTCGGGGGGTCCGGTCGGTCACGTCAGTCCTCCAGCGAGCCGTCCAGCGAGCGGCCCTCGGTGAAGTATGGAGCGATCTTGTTGTCGAACATGCTCAGCGCCGAGCCGATCGCCATGTGCATGTCCAGGTACTTGTAGGTGCCCAACCGCCCGCCGAAGACGACCTTGCGCTCCTTGGCCTCCTTCTTGGCCAGCTCGCGGTAGGCCTCCAGCTTGCGCCGGTCCTCCGGGGTGTTGATCGGGTAGTACGGCTCGTCCCCGCTCTCCGCCGAGCGGGAGTACTCGCGGACGATGACCGTCTTGTCCTTCGGGTAGTAGTCCCGCTCCGGGTGGAAGTGCCGGAACTCGTGGATCCGGGTGTACGGGACCTCTTCGTCGGCGTAGTTCATCACCGACGTGCCCTGGTAGTCGCCGGTCTGCACGACCTCGGTCTCGAAGTCCAGGGTGCGCCAGCCCAGCTCGCCCTCGACGTAGTCGAAGTAGCCGTCCAGCGGGCCCGTGTAGACCACCGGGACGTCGGTCGGCAGCTCGCCGCGCACGTCGAAGAAGTCGGTGTTCAGCCGGACCTCGATGTTGTCGTGCTCGGCCATCTTGTTCAGCCACGCGGTGTAGCCGTCGACCGGCAGGCCCTCGTAGCTGTCGTTGAAGTACCGGTTGTTGAAGTTGTAGCGGACCGGCAGGCGGCTGATGATCGCCGCGGGCAGCTCCTTGGGATCGGTCTGCCACTGCTTGGCCGTGTATCCGCGCACGAACGCCTCGTACAGCGGGCGTCCGATCAGCGAGATGGCCTTCTCCTCGAGGTTCTGCGCGTCCGCAGTCTCGATCTCGGACGCCTGCTCGGCGACCAGCGCCTTCGCCTCGTCCGGAGTGAAGGCGCGACCGAAGAACTGGCCGAGCAGGCCCAAGTTCATCGGGAAGGAGTAAACCTGGCCCTGGTGCTTGGTGAACACGCGGTGCTGGTAGTCCGTGAACTCGGTGAACTGGTTCACGTAGTCCCACACGCGCTTGTTCGAGGTGTGGAAGAGGTGCGCGCCGTAGCGGTGCACCTCGATGCCTGTTTCGGGCTCCGCCTCCGAGTAGGCGTTGCCCCCGATGTGGTCACGACGGTCCAGCACCAGCACCCGCTTGTCCAGCTGGGTGGCGGCGCGCTCTGCGATCGTGAGGCCGAAGAATCCGGAACCAACAACGATCAGGTCATAGCCTGCGAAGCTCACAGCCGTCGAGGGTACTGGGGGCTGACCGCAAGCCCGAAACCGCGTTGACGTTCGCGGCTACACATGGCTACGGCGCGTGTCGATATCGCCGCAAACAGCATCTTCTCGGCATTTTGAGCGTTCTGCTCTCACCCACTCCGAGTAAGAACGGCAATACGGTTTGCAACTATTCGTCACTGCTAATACCTGTCGGGCGATCCGCCCGGCGTGTCGTGAGCCGAGTAGGATCGCGGATCGCATTCTGCTGCGCCCCGCTCCCACCGCTCGCGAGCGCGGGCGCCGGATCTGGGGTGGTGAACATCGGGGTGACACGTGCTCGTGACGGGCGGCACCTGCTGGTCGCGGCGATCGTGCTGGAGATCCTCGCGATCTGGTTCGTGCACTGGATCGACACCCGCGGCTACATCGACACCGAGATCTACCGGCTCGGCGCCCGCGCCTGGCTGAACGGCAACGAGGTGTACGGCGACGACCTCACCCCGGAGTCGCCGGACTCGGGCACGCTGCCGTTCATCTACCCGCCGTTCGCGGTGCTGCTGTTCGTGCCGCTGACCTGGCTCTCCGGCGACACCGCGGTGGTGCTGGTGTCGGTCATCTCGCACCTGGCGATCCTGGTCACCGCGTACTCGCTGGCCCGGTCGTCGAGCTACTTCGCGCCGCGGGCCGGGCAGCTGGCGGTGGCCACCGCGCTGCTGCTGCCGTGGCTCACGCTGATCGAGCCGACGCGCGAGACGCTCAACTACGGGCAGATCAACCTGCTGCTGATGGGTCTGGTGGCGGCCGACTGCCTGCTGCCGCGCACCCGCTGGCCGCGCGGCCTGCTGGTGGGCATCGCCGCCGCGATCAAGCTGACGCCGCTCGGGTTCCTGCTGCTGTTCCTGCTGCGCCGCGACTTCCGCGCGATGGCGGTGACCGGCATCACGTTCGCGGCGACGGTGGTGATCGGGCTGATCGCCATGCCGAAGGACTCCGCGGACTGGTGGCTGGACTCGATGTTCTCCACCGGCGACTCCCTCGGCACCGTCTACGTGGGCAACATGACGTTGCGCAGCCTGATCGCCAAGCAGTCGGTGACCGGCTTCGAGCTGAACGCGCTGTGGGTGCTCGGCTCGCTGCTGCTGCTCGCGCTGGCGGTGCTCGGCATGCGGTACGCGCTGCGGGTCGGCAACCTGCCGCTGGCGGTGTGCCTGAACGCGGTGTGGATCCTGCTGGTGTCGCCGATCTCCTGGTCGCACCACTGGGTGTGGGCCGGGCCGGCGCTCGCGCTGCTGTTCGCGATGTCGTTGCGGCACCGCTGGTACGGGGTGCTGTTCACGGTGGTGCTGTGCGCGCTGACGGTGCTGATCGCGCCGCAGTGGTACCTGCCGAACACCGGGGACAAGGAACTGGCCTGGACGTTCTCGCAGCAGGTGGTCGGCAACTCCTACACGCTGATCGGCATCGGATTCCTGGTCGCCGTGGCGGTGGCCTACGCGCGGTTCCGGCCCGGTGCCGTCCGCGCACCCGCGCCCGTCGACGTGCCCCCGGCCGCTGCGCCCCAGCACTACCGCTGACCGGATTCGATTCCGCTGGAATCGCGCGTCCGTCGGCGTGTCATGTGCCCGACACACCGATGTTTCCGCGATTTCAATGGAAATTCGACGTCTGATTTCCATTGAAATCGCATCACCTCGCCGGCGGAATCAACGGCGACCAGGGAATTTCGCGGTTTCCGCGGCGGTGCTCGCCGGAGGCCCGGGACCATCCACTGGGGACAGCGGTCACCCGGACAGAGCAGTTGACCGGCGGCTGATCGGAGTCCACCGCATACTCGCTTCGGTCCACCAAACGCTTCCGGCCGACGGCCGAAGCCCTTGCGCGGAAACGAGGTACCGAATGCGTCGTCGGCTCGGATTCCCGATCGCGCTGCTGCTGGCCACGGCGGCGCTGCCCGCAGCGAGCGCCGCCGCCCCGGAGTCGAGCACCCGGATTCCGCTGCGCGAAGCTCCGCTGGACCGCACCCAGGCCCGCGAGGTCCGCACCTCGACGCCGTTCGACCTGGTCGGATTCGCCTGGGAAGGGCCGGGGCCGGACCGGGTCGAGGTCCGCACCCGCGGCTCCGGGGAGTGGAGCGAGTGGATCGAGCTGGAACCGGAGGCGGGTGGCAGCGAACCACTGTGGACCGGACGGGCCGACACCGCGCAGGTGCGGGCGAGCCGCGGCGGCGCGGACGCGACGGGTGACCTCGAGCTGATCGCGATCGACCCCGGCACGAGGGCCGCCGTCACGCCGGACACGCGGATCGCCGGGTCGCCGCCGGTCGTCGGGCGGGCGCAGTGGGGCGCCGACGAGAACCTGATGACCTGGCCGCCCGAGCCCACCCGGACCAAAGCGGTGATCGTGCACCACACGGCGGGCACCAACGACTACAGCTGCGCGCAGTCCGCCGACATCGTGCGGGCGATCTACCGCTACCACGCCGTCGAGCTGAAGTGGGGCGACATCGGCTACCACGCGCTGGTCGACAAGTGCGGCACCGTGTTCGAGGGTCGCGCGGGCGGGCTGGGCGGCGACGTCGTCGGCGGGCACGCGCGGGGCTTCAACCGCCACACCTTCGGCGTGTCGATGCTCGGCAACTACGACCGGGCGACGCCGAGCAGCAAGACCGTCGAGTCGGTCGCCGAGATCAGCGCCTGGAAGCTGGGCACCGCGGGCGTGCCCGCCGACGGCCGGACCGAGCTGGTCGCCGAGCCGGCGAACAACTCGCACCACCCGGCCGGGGCCGCGGTCTCGCTGCCGACGATCTTCGGGCACCGCGACGTGAGCCGGACGGTCTGCCCGGGTCAGCGCGGCTACGAGAAGCTCGACCCGATCCGCTCCCGCGCGGCGGTCCTGCAACAGCGCCACGCCCGGCCCTGAACCTGGTTGAGACCCGCAGCCGCGGCGACCTAGACCTGCACGGCCTCCCCGAACTCCGCCCCGGCGCAAGCACCCCTAAGCCACGGTCCGGAGTCCCACCCAACCGCACCCCAGGGGAACGTGACGAAACCCAGCCACAAGGAACCCCGAAAAGGCAAGATCACTCCTGATCGCAACCACCACTGTGAATCGCGGAGAGGCGGAACCGTCACCACCAGCGGGTGAGGTATTCGGCTACGCCGTCGTCGGTGTTGCTGGTGGTGACCTCGTCCGCCGCGGCCAGCGCTGCCGGGTGGGCGTTGCCCATCGCCACCCCGCGGCCCGCCCAGGACAGCATCGGGACGTCGTTGGGCATGTCGCCGAAGGCGATCACGTCGGCCTGGTCGACGCCGAGGTCCGCGGCCACCGCGGCCAGGCCGGTCGCCTTGTCCACACCGGCCGCCGAGAGCTCGATCAGCCCCGACGACGTCGAGTAGGTCAGCTGCAGCTGGGAGCCGAGCACCGCGCCTGCCGCCTCCGCCATCTCCGCGCTCGTCATGTGCTCGTGCAGCACCAGCAGCTTGACCGCCGGCTTGCCGGTCAGCTCGTCGGTCCCGGCGACGTGGATGTCCGCGTTCGGCCACACCCGGCGGAAATCGGCCTCGGCCAGGAACTGCTCGTGCGGCCGGTCGTGCGCGCCGTCCGTCGTGCGCTCCACCGCGAAGGCGCAGCCGGGCAGCTCGTGGCGCAGCTCGCGCACCACGTCGTGCAGCTCCAGGGCCTCGATCACGTGGCTTTGGAGCACCTGGTCGGCAGCGGCGTCGTAGAGCACCGCGCCGTTCGCGCACACCGCCACGCCGGCCACCCCGAGGCCTTCGACGACCATCGGCATCCAGCGCGGCGGGCGGCCGGTGACCAGCACGAACGGCGTTCCGGATGCGACCACCCGCTGCACCGCTCCGGCGGTTCGCGAGCTCACCCGCTCCATCGGGTCGAGCAGGGTTCCGTCCACGTCTGATGCCACCAGGCCGGGTTTGCGCACGCCGCCATCCTGCCTGGTGCGGGCGGGCGACCCCGGACCCAGCACCCCGCCAACGCGACACGCGCCACCCCGCATCACCTGATCGGGTCGATAGCGGCGGGGCTCGACCAGTACGGTCGACGTGTGCGAGTTGGGATCGTGATTCTGCCGGAGCACCGTTGGTGGGCCGCCGAGCCGCTGTGGCGGATGGCCGAGGAGTACGGCTTCGCCCACGCCTGGACCTACGACCACCTGGGCTGGCGGTCCCTTGTGGACAAGTCGTGGTTCGACGCGGTGCCGACCTTGACCGCGGCCGCGATGGTCACCTCGACCATCCGGCTGGGCACCCTGGTCGCCTCGCCGAACTTCCGGCACCCGGTGCACTTCGCGCGGGAGCTCACCGCGCTCGACGACATCTCCGACGGCCGGATCACGCTCGGCATCGGCGCGGGCAGCGCCGCCTTCGACAGCCGCGTGCTCGGCCAGCCCGAGCTGACGCCCGCGCAGCGCTCCGACCGGTTCGCCGAGTTCCTGGAGCTGCTGGACCGGATCCTCACCCAGGACTCCACCGACTACTCCGGCACCTACTACTCCGCCGTGGAGGCCCGCAGGCACCCCGGCTGCGTGCAGCTGCCCCGGCTGCCGTTCGTGGTGGCCGCCAACAGCCCCCGCTCGATGCAGCTGGCCGCCCGGTACGGCAAGGGCTGGGTCACCACCGGCCGCGCGGCGGAGGACCAGGAGGCGT
This sequence comes from Saccharopolyspora antimicrobica, assembly GCF_003635025.1. Classification (GTDB taxonomy): domain Bacteria; phylum Actinomycetota; class Actinomycetes; order Mycobacteriales; family Pseudonocardiaceae; genus Saccharopolyspora; species Saccharopolyspora antimicrobica. The sequence continues at coordinate 2,557,300 of NZ_RBXX01000002.1, forward strand.
GGTGGCGGTCGGTCGCCGAGCTCTCGCTGCGCTTCGCCGAGGCGCTCGCCGAGCAGGGGCGCGATCCGGCCAGGTTCGACCGCTACCTGCAGGCCGACGCGGCGCCGGTGTTCTCGATGTCCAGTGTGGAGCACTTCCGCGATGTGGTGGGCCGCGCGCGCGAGCTCGGCTTCACCGACGTGATCACCCACTGGCCGCGCGCCGACGGCCCCTACGCGGGCAAGGAGTCGACCGTCGAGGAGATCGCCTCGGAAGTCCTCCCGGAGATCTGATCAGACCTCGCCGCGAGGTGCGGCGAGCAGCGTCGCGCCTACCGCGAGGAACTCGGCGGGCGCTCCGCCCAGGGCCGAAAGGCGGTGCGGGACGCGGGCGCTGAAGCTCACGCTGTCCCCGGCCCGCAGCGTCGTCGCGCCCTGGTCGAAGTCCACGTGCAGCTGGCCGCTGAGCACGTAGAGCCAGTCGTGGCCTTCGTGCTTGACCGGGCGCACGCCCTCGCTGGTCGGGGAGATCCGGTAGCGCGCGGCGTAGAGGCCGGGGATCACCGCGCGCGGTGTCAGCACCTGCAGCGCCATGCCGTCGGTGTCGACCGTCGGGACCTCGTTGCCGCGCAACACCATCGCCGCCGGTCCCGGCCTGCCGTCGGTGAACAGCTGGGACAGGCCGACGTCCAGCGCGGTGGCCAGCCTGGCCAGCACGTCCAGCGCCGGTGTCATCTCGCCCTGCTCGATGTTGACCAGGTTGGACACGTCGAGCTCCGCGCGCGCCGCGAGCTCGCCCTGGTCGAGCCCGCGCGAGGCCCGCAACCGGCGGATCCGGTCGCCGAGCCCGGCGAGAGCGCGCGAACTACCAGGGGTATCGGACACGTCGAACACCATAAGACGGGTGCGGCGGGTTCGCTGCGATCGCGCGTGTGCCCCGATGCCACGCCGGGTAGCCATGTTCGGCAGGAGGTGGTGGTGATGTCGGTTCGGGAGACCGTGCAGCGCCTGCTGGACGACGAGGGCACCACCTACGCCGCCGAAGCCGGGATCAAGCTGGAGAACAAGCCCGCCCCGCTGTACCGGCTGCTGGTGCTGGCGCTGCTGATGTCCACGCGGATCAAGGCGGAGCTGGCGGTGTCGGCGGCGCGGGAGCTCAGCGAGTTCGGCACTGCGCAGAAGATGTGCGACGCGACCTGGCAGCAGCGGGTGGACGCGCTCGACCGCGGGCGCTACGCCCGCTACGACGAGAGCACCTCGACGGCGCTCGGCAAGGGCGCTCAGCTGCTGCTCGACCGCTACCAGGGCGATCTGCGCCGGATGCGGGCGAAGGCCGACGGGGATCTGGACGTGCTGCGGGAGCTGCTCACCGAGGTGCCGCGGATCGGCCCGGTGGGCGCGGACATCTTCTGCCGCGAAGTGCAGCTGGTGTGGCCCGAGCTGCGGCCGTTCTTCGACGAGAAGGCCCTGGCGGGTGCGCGGAAGCTGGGCCTGCCCACCAAACCGGAACGGCTGGCCGAGCACGTCGAGGGCCACGACCTGGCCCGGCTGGCGGCCGCGCTGATCCGGGCGTGAGCGGCGGCGCTAGGACACCGCCGCTCACGGCTCCGGATGCCTTTGCCCTGGTCGGCTACGTGACTGCGATGGCCTACGCGGGGCACCGCAGACGCCGTCGCATGCGCCGCAGGCGCATGACCCACCCTCGCAGCTCGCACCGCCGCGGGTTCTCAGCGTTCGCCTGGCGAGGACAGCCCGTTCGTCGTGTATCGGACATACATGAGAACGCCGATCCCGGAGCCAGGCGGGCGCTGAGGTTCCGCCACCCGCACCGCCACCCAGAACGAGCCTGGAAACCTCGACTACTTGGGTTCGAGGACCTCTCGGCCGCCGAGGAACGGGCGCAGCGCCACCGGGACGCGCACCGATCCGTCGGCCTGCTGGTGGTTCTCCAGGATCGCCACGATCCAGCGCGTGGTGGCCAGCGTGCCGTTGAGGGTGGCCGCGATGCGGGTGCGGCCCTCCTCGTCGCGGTAGCGGGTGTTGAGCCGCCGGGCCTGGAACGTGGTGCAGTTCGAGGTGGAGGTCAGCTCGCGGTAGGTCTGCTGGCTGGGCACCCAGGCCTCGCAGTCGAACTTGCGGGCCGCGCTGGCGCCGAGGTCACCCGCCGCGGTGTCGATCACCCGGTAGGGCACCTCGATCTTGGCCAGCATGTCCTCTTCCCAGGCCAGCAGGCGCTGGTGCTCCTCCTTGGCGTCCTCTTCCCGGCAGTAGACGAACATCTCCAGCTTGTTGAACTGGTGCACGCGGATGATGCCGCGGGTGTCCTTGCCGTAGGAGCCCGCCTCGCGGCGGAAGCAGGTCGACCAGCCCGCGTAGCGCAGCGGACCGTCGGAGAAGTCCAGGATCTCGTCCGAGTGGTAGCCGGCCAGCGGCACCTCGGAGGTGCCGACCAGGTACAGGTCGTCGGCCTCCAGCCGGTAGACCTCGGTGGAGTGCGCGCCGAGGAAGCCGGTGCCGTCCATGATCTCCGGCCGGACCAGCACCGGCGGCACGACCAGGCTGAACCCGCTGGCGGTGGCCTGCGCGGCGGCCATGTTCAGCAGCGCCAGCTCCAGCTGGGCGCCGATGCCGGTGAGGAAGTAGAACCGGGCGCCGGACACCTTCGCGCCGCGCTCCATGTCGAAGGCCCCGAGCGCGTTGCCCAGGTCGACGTGGTCCTTCACCTCGAAGTCGAACTCGCGCGGCACGCCGACGTGCTTGAGCACCGCGTAGTCGTCCTCGCCGCCCGGCGGGACGTCGGGCTCGACGATGTTCTGGACGGCCTTCTGCGCGCGCAGCAGCTCCTCGTCGGTCTCCGCCTGCGCGGCCTCGGCCTCCTTGACCTGCGCGGAGAGCTCCTTGGCCTGGGCCAGCAGCGCGTCGCGCTCCTCGCCCTTGGCCTTGCCGACCTTCTTGCCGAGCTGCTTCTGCTCGGCGCGCAGGTTGTCCGCGCGGGACACCGCGGACCTGCGACGCTCGTCGGCGGACAGCAGCGCGTCCACCAGGGACGCGTCTTCACCCCGCGCACGCTGCGACGCGCGCACGGCTTCCGGATCATCGCGTAGCGTCTTCAGGTCGATCACAGCTGGTCAGCGTAGTCCTTCCCGCGCCGACCCCGGCCTCTGGGTGCCGATTTCGCGCGAAATTGACCATCACCCGGGTGAACGTCGATCTCTCGCGAAATCGACGCACCTCCGCGCTCAGCTGCCGCCGGGGATCCGGTGCGGGACGAAGGCCGCGCCGTCGTCGGTGATCAGGCCCGCCGTTTCGCGGATGCCGAGGCCCGCCGAGGAGTCGCCGACCACCCAGGCGCCGAGGGCCGGGCGCATGCCGTCGAACTCCGGCAGCGGGTCGAACGCCTGGTAGACGTAGCCCTCCTCGCCGTAGATGCCGGCCGTCTCGGTCTCCCAGCCCGGCGCCACCACGGAGATGTTGTTGCCCTCGCGGCCCAGCCGCGGCTTGCGGACGTACTCGGTGAGCAGGCCCGGCTGATCCAGGAACGTCGGCAGCAGGTTCGGGTGCCCGGGGTGCATCTCCCACAGGATCGCCAGCAGCGCCTTGTTCGACAGCAGCATCTTCCACAGCGGTTCGATCCACTGGGTGGCGGGCAGCGTGCCGACCGCGTGCTTGCCGAACTCGTCGTCGACCATCCACTCCCAGGGGTAGATCTTGACGACGGAGTTCATCGGCGCCTCTTCGAGGTCGACGAAGCGCTCCAGCAGGTTGTCCCAGCCGATCTCCTCGATCGCCAGGCCGACGGTGTCCAGGCCCGCCTCCGCCGCGGTCTCCTGCAGGTAGGCGGCGGTGATGTTGTCCTCACCGGTGCTGTCGGCGGAGGACCAGGTGAAGTGCACCTCGTTGGTCGCCAGCTGGTCCTTGATCTCGCCCCAGCGCTCCACCAGCTTCTCGTGGATGGAGTTCCACTGGTCGTCGCCCTCGTGGCACTCGGTCAGCCAGTGCCACTGCACCACCGCGGCCTCCAACAGCGAGGTCGGCGTGTCGGCGTTGTACTCCAGCAGCTTGGCCGGGCCGGTGCCGTCGTAGCGCAGGTCGAACCGGCCGTAGAGATGCGGGTCGCCGCGCTTCCAGGACTCGGCGATGCGCGGCCACACCCACTCCGGGATGCCGAAGTCCTTGTAGCGCTCGGTGGTGACCACGTGGTCCACCGCGTCCAAGCACATCGAGTGCAGCAGTTCGACGTCGGCCTCCAGGGAGAGCACCTCGTCGAGGCTGAACTCGTAGTGCGCGCCCTCGTCCCAGTAGGGCCGCGCCGAGCCGTCCGCCGCGCGGGCGGGCGTGCCGAAGACGAGCCCCAGCTCCTCGACCTTGGCCTGCCAGTCCGGCCGCCGTTCGGTAGTCCTGCGTCGCACCCGTCAGCTCCCGCTGCTGCCGCTCTTGTTGTTGATGCCGAAGCCACCGCGCTGGATGGTCTTGCCGCTGGTGTCCTTGATGGTGGACCCGGTCGGCTTGGTGAAGGACGATCCGGTCGCCGGCGAACCCACCGGCGGCGCCGACACACCGGCAGGCGTGTAGGCGTAGCGGTAGGAGGCCTGCCCCATGCCACCACTGGGCAGGAAGATCGGCATGAAGAACATGCCGCCGCTGACGTGGCCACCGTGGCTCTGCACGTACGCCGGATCGCAGAACTGGTCGTCGTCGCGGACGCCCGGCTGGCCGGACTGGTCGGTCGCGCAGTACTGCTCGCTGGCGTTGGCCTCGTTGCTGACCTCGGACGCCGAGTACATCGCGGCGACCAACGCCACGACGCCGACCGTCACGCCACCGCCGATCATGATCCGGCGGCGCTTCTGGCTCTTCTGCTCGGCCGCCTCCAGCTCGGCGCGGTGCTTCTCCTCGCGGCGCTTCTCCGCCGCGATCCGGGCGCGCTGCTCCGCTAGCGTCGGTTCGCGCGGGGTCGTGCTCTCAGCATCCTGGTGCCGGATCTGACCACGTGCCGGTCCCGCCGTCGGCTGCTCGGGCTGCTGCGGAGGGTTCGGCGGCGTTCCCCCACCCGACTGCTCGTCTGCCACTGGCTTGCCATCTTCCGTCATAGCCCCACTCCCGGAAGCAACATTACCTACCCAGCTGACGGCCCCGGCAACGAATCGGTTCCGAACCAGCCGCAGGTAACCGCGCAACGCGACGTCGGACCAGGCATCATGTCCACGATGGCCGCGCCCGATGCACCCCAGAGCCCCAGCCGGAAGAAGCCGAACACCCGGCTGGTGATGATCTGCGCCGTGCTCGGCGCGCTGCTGGTCCTGGTGGTCAGCGCGCTGCTGAACTGGCCGACCGGCGGGTCCTCGCGCAGCGGCGGGCCCAACCAGCTCGGCCAGTCCCCGGCGCCGAAGGTGGTGTTCAGCGCACCGCCGGGCAGCTGCCTGAACTGGGCCGAGCCCGACGCCTCGGACATCCGCCAGGTGACCTGCGCCGAGCCGCACCTGTTCGAGGTCACCGGCACCGCCGACCTGGGCCCGGAGTTCGGCCCGCAGGCCCCGTTCCCGAACACCGAGCAGTGGCAGGAGCTCAAGCAGGAGCGCTGCGTGGAGGTCTCCACCGGGTTCCTGTCCGGCCGGTTCGACCCCAACGGCCGGTTCAGCGTCGGCGCCTTCACGCCCAGCGAGGACGGCTGGGCCGACGGCGACCGGAAGCTGCACTGCGGCCTCCAGCAGCCCGGCCCGTCCGGCAAGCTCTACCCGATCACCGGCAGCGCCTCGACGATGGACCAGTCCAACACCTACCCGGAGGGCCGCTGCCTCGGCGTCAACGGCACCGCGGTGTGGGACCCGGTGGACTGCGCGCGGCCGCACTCGGTGGAGATCACCGGCGTGGTCGACCTCGCCGACCAGTTCCCCGGCGGCTACCCGGAGGAGAAGGCCCAGGACGACTTCCTGTTCGGCCGGTGCGAGGAGATGACCGGCCGCTACGCGGGCGGCCCGACGGTGGCCAAGGACAAGGGCCTCGTCGTCTACTGGGACACCCTCCCGCAGGAGAGCTGGGACGCCGGATCGCGGCAGGTCAACTGCAAGGTGAGCGCGCAGCTGCCGGACGGCAGCGGGCTGGCGCCGGTGACCGGCAGCGTCAAGGGCGAGGTGCGCGTCGGCACCGAGCCCGCGCCGCGCGTCACCGCTCCCGGCGAGCCCGGCGCACCCGCCACCGAGCCGCGCTGAGCTGGTAGAACGGGTCCATGCCGGTGGAGATGACCCGCGCCCGGTTCGAGGAGCTCGTCGCGGACGCGCTGGATCTGCTGCCCGCGGAGTTCGCGGCCGCGATGAACAACGTCGTGGTCCTGGTCGAGGACGCCAATCCCGAGGACCCGGCGCTGCTCGGCCTGTACGAGGGCATCGCGCTGACCGAGCGCGACAGCACCTACGCCGGGGTCATGCCGGACCGGATCACGATCTACCGCGAGCCGCTGCTGGAGATGTGCGCCGACGAGGAGGAGCTGGTCGACGAGATCGCGGTGACGGTGATCCACGAGATCGCCCACCACTTCGGCATCGACGACGACAAGCTCCACGCCCTCGGCTGGGGCTGAGCGCGGGCGCACGATTTCAATGAAGTTTGTCCATCCTCGTTCTGCGTGGCGGTGCGGGTGGCGGAACCTCAGACGCCGTCTGGTCTCCGGGATCCCGTTCTGACGTATGTCCGATACACGGCGAACGGGCTGTCCTCGCCAGACGACGTCTGAGAACCCGCGGCGGTGCAAGTGCCGTAGGTGGGTTATGCGCCTGCGGCGCATGCGACCCCTTCCGCGCGGTGCCGGTCAGGCCTCGCGGCTACCGCTCCGGAACAGGATGAAAAACGCTCAATGGAAATCAGGTGTCCGATTTCAATTGAAATTGCGTACGACGTCGGCGTGTCGGGCGCCCGACGCGCCGACGGTGCGTCGGGTTTTGTGCGATTTCAATGGAAATCGGACGTCGAATTTCCATTGAAATCGCGTGGTCGTTCACCCGTTCCGGTGGGTTAGAGCGCCGGGAGGCCGTCCCAGGCCGTGCAGGTCCAGCCGGTCGGGGCTTCGGGGTCGGATTCCAGGACGATCACGCCGGTGTTCGGCAGGAAGACCGAGTTGGCCGTCGCGCCGTCGACGTTCGAGGCCAGCGCGGAGGCCGCCAGGCGCAGCATCGCGCCGTGGCTGACCAGTGCCACCGAGCCGTCCCCTACGCCGTCGATCGCGCTGCGCGCTCCGGCGACGAACCTGGTCAGCGCCTCGCGGCCGGTCTCGCCACCCGGCATCGGCACGTCGAGCTCGCCGCCGTGCCACAGCGAGTAGACCTCGTGGAAGCTCCGCAGCGCCTCCGGGTCGCCCCGGCGCTCCAGGTCACCGACGTAGACCTCGTGCGTGCCCTCGACGACCTCGACGGGCAGCTCGTGGCGCTGCGCCAGCGGCTGCGCCGTCTCCTGGGCGCGGATCGCCCGGCTCGCGTGGATCGAGACGATCTTCTCCTCGGCCAGCCGCACCGCCAGCTCCGCCGCCTGCTGCTGCCCGAGCTCGGTCAGGCCGGGGCCGGGCGGCAGCGTGTCGAGCAAGTGAGCCACGTTGGCCGGGGTCTGGCCGTGGCGGATCAGGACCAGGCGCAGTCCGGTGGGCGCTGCCAGTTCCAGCCCGCTCATGCTGTTCCGCCTCTCCGCGATTCCCAGTGGTGGTAGCGATCAGGAGCGATCTCGCGTTTCACGATTCCTTGTGGCCGGGTTGCGTCGCGGTCCCCCGAGGTGCGGTTGAGCAGGACTCGTGACCGCGACTCCAGCCCACTCATGCGAGCCGTCCTGCTCGGACGTCTTCGACCCACTGGGCGGAGAGGCGGAAGGCCTGTTCGGAGGCCGTTTCGCGGACGCTGGCCGGGGTGCGGTCGGCCTTCGGGTAGGAGCCGAGGAAGCGGACCGTGCTGCACCTGCGGCGCAGGGCGGTCAGCGCGTCGCCGATGCGGGCGTCCGCGACGTGGCCGTCGAAGTCCAGGAAGAACCGGTACTCGCCGAAGCGGTCCTTGATCGGGCGGGACTCGATGCGGCTGAGGTTGATGCCGCGCAGCGACAGCTCGGCGAGCAGCTCGGCGAGCGAGCCGACCTCGTCGCCGATCACCGCGCACACCGAGGTGCGGTCCGCGCCGGTCGGTTCCGGGAGCTTGCCGGGGCGGCGGACCAGCAGGAACCGGGTCACCGCATCGCGCACGTCGGCGATGCCGCCGACCAGCCGTTCCAGCGACGGGTAGTGCTCGAGGGCGACCGGCGCGGAGATCGCCGCGTCGAACTCGCCGGCCGCCACTGCCGCCGCACCGGCCGCGGTCGAGCTGGTGGCCCGCACCTCCGCGCCGGGCAGGTTCGCCGCGAGCCAGTCGCGGACCTGCGCGAGCGCGTGCGGGTGGCTGGCCACGGTGCGGATCGCGCTCTGCTCGGTGCCCGGTCTGACCAGCAGGTCGAACTGCACCGGCAGCAGGGCTTCCTGGACGGCGACCAGCGGTTCGTCGGTGGTCAGCGCGTCGAGGGTCGCGGGCACCGAGCCCTCCACCGAGTTCTCCACCGGAACGCCGGCCGCCAGCACCTCGCCGCGGCGCACCGCGGTCAGCGCCAGCGGGACGGTCTCGAACGGCACGAGTTCGGCGTCGAAGTCCCCGGTGAGCGACCTGGTGGCTTGCTCGGTGAAGGTGCCCGCCGGGCCGAGGTACGCGATTTGTGGCACACGACCACCCTAGAGAAGCCACCTGAACCACCTCGACCTGCGGTTCGCCGAGCTGGGCACCGCCCTCGCGAACCGGTCGCGGCGCCTCGGAACCGCAATGCACCTCAGGTGTGACCTACCCGATGCCACTTGTTCGGGCTTTCCTGCGATGCTGTGTGTCGTGACCGCAGATTCGGGGCGCTCGTCGGAGGGAGCGGAGCCGGAGCTGCAGCTCGTCCTGTGCGCGTTGGACGAGCCGCTGGCCGCAGCCTGGCAGGAGATCGCAGACGACCGCGCCGGACTCAGCGTCCACCGGGGTTCGGTGCTGGACCTCACGGTCGACGCGGTGGTGAGCCCGGCGAACTCCTACGGCTGGATGCGCGGCGGCATCGACGCCGTGTACGCGCGGGCCTTCCCGGAGGTGGAGGAGCAGGTGCGCAGCGCCGTGCTCGCCTACCACGGCGGGGAGCTGCCGGTCGGCGAGGCGCTGCTGGTGCCCACCGGTGCGCCGAACCCGATCTGGCTGATCAGCGCGCCCACCATGCGGGAGCCCGGGGAGCTGTTGCCGGCCGACACCGTGCACCCCTACCTGGCGGCGCGCGCGGTGCTGCGGCTCTGGGCCAGCGCGGTGCTGGAGAACGGCGCGCTGGTGCGGCAGGTGGTGCGGTCGATCGCGATGCCCGGGCTGGGCACCGGCGTCGGCGGCGTGGCGCCGGACCTGTGCGCGCGGCAGATCGCCGCCGCGTGGGACGAGGTCTTCACCCACGTCGATCAGCGCTGACGATCAGGCGGAACCGGACGGTGGTGAGTACCGTCGGGCGCACTGACCACCGAGGAGGTTCCCCGATGCTGATTCGCCGTTTGGCCCGACCGATGCTCGCCGCGGTGTTCATCTACGGCGGGATCGGGTCGCTGCGCGACGCGCCGAACCACGCCAAAGCGGCGGCCCCGCTGCTGGAGAAGGCCACCGGACCGATCAAGGACTCGCTGCCCGAGCAGGTGCCCACCGACCCGGAGACGCTGGTGCGCATCGACGGCGCGGTCAAGATCGGGGCGGGCGTGATGCTGGCGCTCGGCAAGTTCCCGCGGCTGTCCGCCCTGCTGCTGGCGGGCAGCGTCGTGCCGACGACGCTGGCCGCGCACGCCTTCTGGGAGATCTCCGACCCGCAGGAACGCGCCAACCAGCAGGTCCACTTCCTCAAGAACCTCGGGCTGCTCGGCGGCCTGCTGCTGACCGCGGTGGACACCGGCGGCAAGCCCTCCGTCGGCTACCGGGCCAAGCGCCGCGCGCGCAAGGTCTCCGCCCAGGCCCACCACACCGCCGACGCGGTCAGGGGCATGGCGAAGATCAAGAAATAGGGCCGGATCCGACCCTAAGCGCACCCGTCGGCGGGTACCTACGTAGCGTGGGTGTCGTGCCGGTGAGCGTGCTGCTAGTCGATGATCATGAGGTGGTCCGGCGCGGTCTGCGCGACCTGCTGGACACCGAGGAGGACGTCACGATCGTCGCCGAGGCCGGTGGCGTCGGCGAAGCGCTGGTGCGCGCGCAGGCGACCGTGCCCGACGTCGCCGTCATCGACATGCGGCTGCCCGACGGCGACGGCCTGGAGCTGTGCCGACGGCTCCGCGAGCTGCCCGAACCGCCGTACTGCCTGGTGCTGACCGCCTTCGACGACGAGGCCGCGCTGGTCGGGGCGATCAACGCCGGGGCCTCCGGCTACCTGCTCAAGCAGGTCCGGGGCCAGGACCTGGTCAACGCGGTCCGCGAGGTGGCGGCGGGCCGTTCGCTGCTGGACCCGGTCACCACCGGTCGGGTGCTGGCCCGGCTGCGCCAGTCCAGCAATCCGGAGCAGGACGAGCTGGCGTCGCTGACCGAGCGAGAGCGCCGGGTGCTGGAGCTGATCGGCGAGGGCCTGACCAACCGCCAGATCGCCGAACAGCTGTTCCTGGCGGAGAAGACGGTGAAGAACTACGTGACCTCGGTGCTGGCCAAGCTCGGCATGGAACGCCGCACCCAAGCCGCGGCCTGGGTCGCCCGCCGCCAGGGCTGAGCCGCCTCTCCGCGATTCACAGTGGTGGTTGCGTTCGGAATGATCTCCCGTTTTCGGGGTTTCTTGTGGCTGGGTTGCGTCACGGTCCCCTGAGGTGCGGTTGAGCAGGACCCGGGACCGTGGCTCAGGGATGCTCGCACCAGCCGCCTGACCACGCACTACGAGTTCGGAACCGAAATCACGTGGCCGCGTTGAGGGGTACTTCCCAGGTGACCGTGGTTCCGCTGTCCGGGGACGAGGTCAGCACGCAGCGGCCTCCTGCTGCGACCGCGCGTTCTTCGAGGTTCCGCAGGCCTCGCTTGCTCACGTCGCGCGGGATTCCGCAGCCGTCGTCGACCACCTGCAGGAGGAGTCCGGCCGTCGAGCGGCGGACCCGGACCAGCACCGTCTTCGCCCCGGCATGTCTGACCACATTGGACAGCGCTTCGCGCAGGGCGGCGCGGGCGTGGTCGGCGACCTGGACCGGCACGTCCGACAGGTCGCCCTCGATCTCCAGCCGCGGCGGGCGGCCCAGCAGCTCACCGGCGATCTGCACCTCGGAGCGCATCGAGTCGTCCAGCGCGGGCGCGTGGTCGGGGGTTTCCGGGTCGGCCGAGCGCAGCGTGCGGGCGGTGGCCCGGACCTCGGCGATCGCCTGGTCTATCTGCTCCATGGTCTCCGACAGCCGGGAGGCGTCGGCGGGCGCGAGCTGCCCGGACAGCCGCCGCTCCAGCACCTCCAGCTGCACGCCGGTGGCGTAGAGCCGCTGCACGATCACGTCGTGCAGATCGCGGGCGATGCGCTCCCGCTCCTGGTACACCGCGATCCGCTGCCGCGCGGTGGAGCCCTCGGCGAGCACGAGCGCCAGCCCGGCCTGCGCGGCGAACGAGGTCAGCACGTCGACCGCGACTCGCGTGAACGTGCTCGCGCCGCGCCTGCGGTAGACCGCCAGCGCGCCCAGTCGGCGTTCGCGGGTTCCGAACGGGGCGACCGCGAACGGGCCGTAGACCCGCAGCGCAGCCGGGACGTACGGGGCCGTCAGCGGGTCGTCGATGAGGTCGTCGACGACGACCGGGACACCGCTGCGGGCGACGCGCGCCGCGGCCGACCGGGAGGACAGGACGGTGCCGACCGGGTCACCGAGCGGGCCGGTCGCGGACGGCGCGCCGTAGGCCGCTTCGACGGTCAGGCGGCCGTCGTCGGCGCGGACGGTGACGACGCCGAGGTCGGCCTCGGCCAGTTCGGCGGCGCGGCGGACGACCAGCGGCAGCACCGCGTCGGGATCTTCCGCGGACAGCGCCACGCGGGTGATCTCGGTCGATGCCGCCAGCATTCGCCGGGCGAGGGAGGAATCCATGTCGTGCACGAGGCTATAGCTCCAAACCGGTCGCTGGCGCCTCCTGACGACGCAGGTCACAGGCGGTGGGCTGCGCGAGGAACACGACCCGACTTCCTACCGCGACGCGGGCGGCCGGTGCGACATCGGCTTCCGGCCAGCGGAGTTCCCGCTCAGCCGACGACGGCATGGCCCTGCCCGGCTTCCGCGCGGACCACGCCGTTCTCCACGCGCAGGACGACGTCGGCGCGCTCGGCTTCCGACCAGCGGTGCGTCACGTGCACCAGCGTGCGCCCGCGCAGCTCGTGCGTCAGGCGGTCCAGGAGCGCTTCAGCGGTCGGGACGTCCAGGTGCGCCGTCGGCTCGTCGAGCAGAACCAGCTCCGCGTCCGGGACCAGCAGCGCGCGGGCCAGCGCCAGGCGCTGCGCTTCGCCACCGGACATCGCGGTGCTGCTGACCGCGGTGTCCAGCCGGTCGTTCCAGTCCGGCAGCCCGGCCAGCCGGAGCGCCGCGATCAGTTCGTCGTCGCTCGCTCGCGGCGCGGCCATCCGCAGGTTCTCGCGCACGGTCGTCGACACGAGCTGCGGTTCCTGCGGGCACCAGCCGATCCGCCGCGGCACCCGGGCCTCGCCGCTCTCCTCCCTCAGGAATCCCAGCAGCAGCGCCAGGAGCGTCGACTTGCCGCCGCCGGAAGGCCCGACGATCGCCACGTGCGTCCCGACCGGCACACGCACGTCCACGCCTCGCAGCGCCGGTTCGGCAGCGCCCGGCCAGCGCACGTCGACGCCGGCGAGCTCGATCTCGCCGTCCGTGTGCGCCTTCCGCTCCGGAACGTCGTCGGACACCGCGAGCAGCGGTTCCAGGCGGTTCTGAGCGGCTCGCAGCGAACGCCACTGCTGCGCGGCCGGAGGCAGCAGCGCGACGGCCTCGGCCACCGCTAGCGGCACGAGCCCGAGCAGCGGCGCCAGTTCGGGCGCCAAGCGGCCTTCGGACACCGCCGCCGCTCCGAGCCACGCGCCGCCGAGCACCGCGATGCCGATGAGCACGATGATCACCGCTGTGGCCGCACCCGCGCCGAAGGCTGCGCGCCGGGCTCGCGCGGCGAGCCGCGTGTCCTCGGCCGCCAGTTCGGCGCGCTGTCCGGTGTGCGCGCCGAATGCGAGCAGTTCTGCCGCACCGTCGAGCAGCCCCAGGACACGGGCGGCCACCCGCCGCCGTCCTTCGGCCACAGCCGTCGTCGCGCGCCGCTCCGCCACCACAGCGGCGAAGGGGCTCGCGAAGCACGCCACGAGGAGCACGACGGCGAGCAGTGCACCGGCTTCGGGCAGCACCAGCGCCTGCACCACGACCGCCACGATCATCACGATCACGGCCACCAGCGGCGGGAAGATCACCCTGGGCACCAAGTCGCGGACCGCGTCGACGTCGTCGACGAGACGGGCGATGCCTTCACCACGGCGGAGTCCGGCGGTGCGCACCGGCCCGAGCCGGACCAGCGCGTCCCACAGCCGACGGCGCATCCGGCCGGACATCCGGAACGCCGCGTCGTGCGTGACCAGCCGTTCCACGTAGCGCAGCACCGCACGCGACAGCGCGAAGGTGCGCACGCCGACGACCGCGACCGACAGCGTGAGGATCGGCGGCTGTTGCGAAGCGCGGGCGATCAGCCAGGCCGAGGTCGCGGCCAGCGCGAGGCCGGAGAGCAGCGACAGCGCACCGAGACCGGTGCCGAAGAGCAGGCGCGGTGACAGCAGGTCGCGCAGGCGACCGCGGGCGGCGGGCAGGTCGGGGGCAGCGGCCGGGGCGGCCGCGAGCGCCTGCTCGGAGCGCTCCGCGGCGGCGTCCGGCCGGTGGCTGGCGAGCACCACGGTCGCACCGGCGTCGGCGGCGCGACGGATCGCGGTGTTGATCTGGTGCGCCGTGGCGGTGTCGAGGTGCGCGGTTGGCTCGTCGAGCAGCAGGATCCTCGCGTCGCCACGCAGCCGGAGCAGAGCGCGGGCCACCGCAACTCGTTGCCGCTCCCCCGTCGACAGCTCGTCGGTGCGGCGGTCCCGGAGGTGCGCCGCCGCTGCCTCGGCCAGCGCTTCGCCGACGTACGCCGACAAGTCCGGCTGGTCGGCCGTGGCGACGGCCAGTTCGTCCGCGACCGTGCCGCCGGAGAAGGTCGGGCGCTGCGGCACCCAGGCGATGCGGCGGCGCCACTCCGCCGGCGCGAATTCCGCGATGTCCACGCCGTCGCAGGTGATCGTGCCGCTCTCCGGTTCGGCGAAGCCGAGCAGGACCGCCATCGTCGTGGACTTGCCGCTGCCGCTGGGGCCGATGCCGTCGAAGCCCTCCAGCCGCACGATCTCGCCCGGCCGCGCGGTGAAGCTCAGCCCGTCCGGCGCGAACCCGTCCCGCCGCCGCACCCGGAGCCCGGCGATCCGCAGCTCCCCGGCGCGCGGTTCGCCGGAATCCGGTCGTGAGCGCTGGTCGTCGGCATCGCCGCTGACGATCTCGTCGACCCGGCGGACGGCCTCCACGCCGTCCTCGCTGGCGTGGTGCGCGGCGCCCGCGGCGCGCAGCGGGAGGTAGCACTCCGGGGCCAGGACCAGCACCAGCAGGCCGGTGGCCAGGTCGAAGTCGCCGGAGACCAGGCGCAGGCCGATGCCCACCGCCACCATCGCCACCGACAGCGACGAGAGCAGCTCCAGCACCAGCGCGGACAGGAACGCGACGCGCAGCGTGGCGACCGTGGTGCGGCGGTGCGAGTCGCTGACCCGGCCGACCACCTCGCCCTGGGCCCGCGCGCGGCCGAACGCGGTGAGCACCGGCAGCGCCCGGATCAGCTCCAGCAGCTGCCCGGACAGCCGCTGGACGGCGTCGGCCGCCCGCGAGGTGCGCTGCTCGGTGTACTTGCCGACCAACCAGGCGAACAGCGGGATGAGCGGCACGGTGATCACGATGACCAGCGCGGAGACCCAGTCGGACCACAGGATCCAGGCGCCCACCAGCGGCGGCACCACGGCCGCCGTCACCAGCGCGGGCAGGTACTTGGTGAAGTACGCGTCGAGCGCGTCGAGGCCCTTGGTGGCCAGCGCGGTCAGCTCGGCGGGCCCGCGCCGCTGGATCCACTCCGGGCCGCGGCGCAGAGCGGAGTCCAGCAGCAGGCCGCGCAGCTCCTCCTTCGCGCCCGCCGCGGCGCGGGCCGATACCGACTCGGTCGCCCACCCCAGCACGGCGCGCGCGACCACGGCACCGGCCAGCACGATCAGGTAGTCGCTGATCTCGCCGGGATCGGCGCCGTGCGTCACCACCGCCGCGAGCGCGCTGCCCAACGCCCAGGCCTGCACGATCAGCGCGATCGCGTTGCCGACCGACAGCAGCCCGGCGACCATGAGCGCCCGGCGAGCCGACGCCGACAACCGCGGCAGCGCACCCAGCGGACCCATCACTCGCTCCTCACCACTCCGTCCTGCTACCTCCGCCCCACAGTGTCGAGGGGATCGGTGATTTCGCGGTGCTCGACATGCCCCGGTGTGTCCGGCACCCGGCACGCCGAGAACCCCGTGCGATTTCAATTGAAATCGGACCTCTGATTTCCATTGAAATTGCGTCGAACAGCGGGAGGTGTCACGCGGAGGGCGCGTGCACCGGCGGGATGTGCTTGGTGCCGATGCGCTTGCGGAACACCCAGTACGTCCAGCCCTGGTAGATCAGCACCGCCGGGGTTCCGAAGGCCGCGACCCAGGTGATCACCGTCAGCGTGTACGGGCTGGACGCGGTGTCCGCGATCGACAGCGAGTTCGCGGCGTCCAAAGTGGACGGGATCACGTTCGGCCACAGCGCGCCGAACAGCGTGATCACCACGCTCGCCAACGCCACGCCCTGCAGCGCGAACGCCTGCCCGTCGCGCCACCGGTACAGCCGCGCGAGCCCGGCCAGCGCCGCCACCAGCGCGATCACCAGCGGCACCCACGTCCACTCGGAGCCTTCGGTGAACTGCGCGATGAACAGCAGCGCGATCACCGGCAGCAGCAGCGGCACGCCCATCCGCAGCGCGAACCGCCGGGCCCGCTCGCGGATCTCGCCCTCGGTCTTCAGCGACAGGAACACCGCGCCGTGCAGCAGCGAGAACCCGCACACCGCCAGCGCGCCGACGATGCTCGGCACGCTGAAGATCGTCCACCAGCCGCCGACCCGGTCGCCGTGCTCGTCCAGCGGCAGCCCGAAGACGTTGGCCGACAGCACCAGCCCCACCACCAGCGGCGAGATCCAGGACGCGGCGATGATCACCCGGTCCCAGTTGCGCCGCCACCGGTGGGTGTCCACCTTGCCGCGGTACTCGAACGCCACACCGCGCCCGATCAGCGCCACCAGCAGCAACAGCAGCGGCAGGTAGGCGGTGCTGAACAGCGAGGCGTACCAGCCGGGGAAGGACGCGAACATGGCGCCACCGGCGACGATCAGCCACACCTCGTTGCCGTCCCACACCGGGCCGATCGTGTTGATCAGCACACGGCGCTCGACGTCCTTGCGGCCGAGGATCGGCAGCAGCATGCCGACGCCGAAGTCGAAGCCCTCCAGGAACAGGTAGCCCAGCCACAGCAGGGCGATCACGCAGAACCAGAAGGTGGGCAGATCCATCGCAAGTCCTCTTCAGCTCGTCAGTACGCGAAGGACAGGGCTTCGTCGGCCTTCTCGCCCTCGGGCGGTTTCGGCGGCATCACCGCGTCGAACCCGCCGCGCACGTAGCGCACCATCAGGAAGATCTCCACGACCGCCAGCACGCCGTACAGCGCGGTCAGCGCGATCACCGAGGTCAGCATCTCGCCCGCCGTCACCCCGGCGGACACCGCCTGCGCGGTGTACATCCACACGCCGTCGATGCCGGAGGGATCGGGGTTGGGCGCCACCACGAACGGCTGGCGGCCCATCTCGGTGAACACCCAGCCCGCGATGTTGCCCGCGAACGGCAGCCCGATCGCCGCCACCGCCAGCGGCGCCCACCAGCGGCCCTCGGGGAACTTCTGCTTGCGGGTCAGCCACAGCACCGCCACCGCGCCGAGCGCGGCCAGACCGCCGAAGCCGATCATGAACCGGAAGCCCCAGTAGGTCACCGGCAGGTTCGGCGTGTAGTCGATGGGCTGCCCGGCGAACTGGCCCAGCCGCGGGTCGTCCGGGTAGTGCGTGCCGTACTTGGCCTGGTACTCCGGGATCAGCGCCTGGACGCCCTTGACCTCGCTGGTGAAGTCGCCGTTGGCCAGGTAGGACAGGATGTAGGGCACGGTGATGCTCTTGACGTTCTCGCAGTCCGGGCGGGCCACGTCGCCGACCGCGAAGATCGAGAAGCTGGCCGGGGCCTCGCTGTGGCACAGCGCCTCGGCGGAGGCCATCTTCATCGGCTGCTGCTGGAACATCAGCTTGCCCTGGATGTCGCCCGAGATCGCCAGCCCGGCGAAGGCGATCACCGCGACCCAGGCGCCCAGCCGCAGCGAGCCGTGCCAGGCCTTGCGGTCCTCGTCGTCGACGGCGGACTTGCGGTGGTGGCGGGCGATCTGCCAGGCGGCGATGCCGATCAGGAACGACCCGGCGACCGCGAAGCAGCCGAAGACGGTGTGCGGGAACGCGGCGAGCACGGTGTTGTTGCCCAGCACCGCCCAGATCGAGTTCAGCCGCGGCCGGCCGTCCACCAGCTCCACGCCGACCGGGTGCTGCATCCAGGAGTTGGCGGCCAGGATGAAGTAGGCCGACAGCACGGTGGCCAGCGAGAACGCCCACGCGCAGGCCAGGTGCACGCCCTTGGAGAGCTTGTCCCAGCCGAAGATCCACAGGCCGAGGAAGGTCGACTCGACGAAGAACGCGAGCAGGCCCTCCATCGCCAGCGGCGCGCCGAAGACATCGCCGACGAAGCGCGAGTAGGCGCTCCAGGCCATGCCGAACTGGAACTCCTGGACGATGCCGGTGACCACGCCCATGGCGAAGTTGATCAGCATCAACTTGCCCCAGAACTTGGTCATCTTGAGGTAGCGGTACTTGCCGGTGCGGTACCAGGCGGTCTGCATCCCGGCGACCAGCACCGCGAGCCCGATGGTCAGCGGAACCATCAGGAAGTGGTAGACGGTCGTGATCCCGAACTGCCATCGGGCGATGTCGAGCAGATCCACGATTCCACTCTGTCCACGCCGGGGAGAAATCCGCAGAGGCAAGGGCCCTTTATCGCCCGGACGAGGGTCCTATGGCGGACAGGACCTTGGTCCCATCGACGCAGCGCGTTCATCCTCACCGATCGGACTACTTCTTACCAGCCGAATCGGGTGACGGGAAAGATGTTCCGGCGAAAACCGGATCAACGCGAGGTGCGTACTACCCGGTGGACCCAACGGAGAGGATCTGCCATGCGAACACCGGTAGTCGCCGCCGGCGTGCTCGCCGCGGTGATCGCGCTGCTGATGAGATCGCGCCGCCGGACCACCGCACCGCCCCGGCGCGGACTGCGCGCGCTCCCAGGCGGGCACCACCGCACGGCGAGGCGATTGGCGCGCGCCGACGTCGTCGTGGTCGCGGAACCAGGCGGTCAGGCGCCCGGGCGGCGGTGCGGATGAGCGCGGAAAACCGTTTCACGTTCTGCTGCGTCTGACCAGACGTGCGGGAGGAACAGAGCGACGAGGAGCTGCTGCGGGCCGTGGCCCGCGGCGACCGGGCCGCGTTCGACGCGCTCTACCAGCGCAACGCCGGGTGGCTCGCGGCGCGGCTGCGGCGCCGCTGCGACGATCCCGGGCTGGCCGCCGAGGTGCTGCAGGACTGCTTCCTGCTGGCGTGGCGCTCAGCGCGGTCGTTCGACCCGCAGGGCAACGCCGCCGCCTGGCTGTGGACCATCGCGTCCCGGCGGCTGATCGACGCGCACCGCCGCCGCGGCGCCCGCGTCCGGTCGTCCGGCGAACCGGCCGAGTCGGCGCTCGTCGCGGACTCCGCCGAGTCCGAGGTGATGGACCGGACGCTCGCCCCGGAGCTGGCCGCCGCGATCGGGCTGCTGTCCCCGGAGCTGCGCGCGGTCCTGCAGGCCACCGCGCTCGACGGGCGCACGGTCCGGGAGACGTCGGCGCTGCTCGGCATACCCGAAGGCACGGTCAAGACCCGAATGCGCAAAGCCCGCCGCATGCTGAAGGAGGCACTCGCATGACGCACGAGCACTTCCCCGCGTCCACCCTGCGTGCCTACGCCGCCGGCCAGGCCGCCGAAGCCGACGCGATCGAGGACCACGCGCTCGGCTGCGCTCCGTGCCGGCAGCTGATCAACGAGGCGGCGGCGGGCGATCCGCTGCTGGAGCAGGTGCGGGCCTCGCTCGTCACGCTGCCGCCGCAATGGCCCCGGCCCAGCCGGTGGCGGCGGATCCGGATGCTGCTCAACTCCGCGCCCGCCGTGCGCGGCGCGTGGCTGTTCGCCGTGCTCGTGGTGCTGGCTTGCGCCATCGGGCTCGACCAGATCACCCCCGAAGAGAGCTGGTGGTCGCAGCACGGCTCCGCGTTGCTGCTGTTCGCGCCGGTCCTGCCGGTGCTCGGCGTCGCGCTGTGCTTCGGGCAGTTCGGCGACCCGGCCTACGAGATCACCGCGGTCACGCCGTTCGGCGGGTTGCGGCTGGTCCTCTGGCGCACCATGTCCGTCCTGCTCACGACCGTCCCGGCGGCCGCGCTGGTCGGCGCGATCACCGGGCGCGCGTCGGTCACGACCTGGCTGCTGCCCTGCCTGGGGCTGACCGCGCTCACGCTGGCGCTCGGTTCGCTGTTCCGGCTGGAGATCGTCGCGGTCGCGGTGACCGCGACCTGGTGGGTGCTCGTCGGCGGACCGCTGTTCAACGAACAGGTCCCGGTGCTGGTCGACCGGCCGCTGCCGCTGCTGTGGTCCGCGCTGATGGCTGCCTCCGCCGCCGTGCTCTACCTGCGCCGCACCCGACTGCACTCGAACTTCGGGAGTTGACTTGCCCCCCACCGAGATCCGCGACCTGACCATCCGATTCGGCCGCCGGACCGCGCTGACCGGGATCAGCGCCGACCTCGACGACGGCGTGCTCGGCCTGCTCGGCCCCAACGGCGCGGGGAAGTCGACGCTGCTGCGGGCGCTGGCCACGCTGGTCGCGCCGACCAGCGGCTCGATCCGGCTGCTGGGCCGCACCGACCTGCGCGAGATCCGCCGCCGGATCGGGTACCTGCCGCAGGAGTTCGGCTACTACCCGCGGTTCACCGCGCGCGAGTTCGTCGAGCACTTCGCCTGGTTGAAGGAGGTCCCGGCCGCCGAACTGCCGCTCGCGGTGGACCGGGCGCTGACCCGCGTCGGGCTGGCCGACCGCGCCGACGAGAAGCTCAAGAAGCTCTCCGGCGGCATGCGCAGGCGGGTCGGCATCGCGCAGGCCATCGTCAACGACCCGGAACTGCTGCTGCTCGACGAACCGACCGCCGGGCTGGATCCCGAGCAGCAGGTGGAGCTCCGCGAACTCCTCCGCGAACTCGGCGAAACCCGCTGCGTGGTGCTGAGCACGCACGTGATGGGCGACGCCAGCGCCTGCGACCAGCTGTGGGTCCTGGAGTCGGGGCGGCCGGTCTTCCGGGGCGCACCGGATGAGCTGGGCAGCGGGAACCTGGAGGAGAGCTACCACGCGGTCCTGCGCGCGAACCGGAAGAGCGCGGCGTGATCCGGGCACTGCGCCGGGAGTTCCGCGCCGCGGTGCTGCTGTCGCTGGTCGTCTTCGCCGTGCTCACCACGCTGCTGTTCGTGCAGCCGTGGGGAGCGCTCAACTGGAACGCCGTCGCCCAGTCCATGCGGTTCGGCATGCTCTACGCGGGCCCGCTGATGGCGACGGCCGGTGCGTGGACCGCAGGCCGGGAACTGCGCCGCGGCACCGGCGATCTGCTGGCCACCGCACCACGGCCGGCTTGGCAGCCGTACGTGGCGGCTTGGGCGGCGCTCACCGCGGCCGCGCTGATCGGGCTGGTGCTGGCCTGCGCAGTCGCAGCGATCTTCGTGCACCCGATCACCGCGAGCGGCGAGCTGTGGATCCCCGAGCTGTTCCTCTGCGTTCCTGCTTACGGGGCGCTGGTCGCGTTCGGGATGGCGTTGGGCCGGTTGGTGCGGTGGCGGTTGATCGTCGCGCTGACCCCGGTGCTGACGTTCCTGGGCATCCTCCTCGCCTCGCGGCGAGGCTGGTCCGCCCCGGTGTCCCTGACGATGAACGCCGGCCCGGCGAGCGACTACGCGACGTTCACCGGCCTGTCCAGCGCGCTGCAAGCCGGGTGGTACGCCGCCATCGCGGTGGCTCTCCTCGCCATCGGCGCGGCGCGTCGGCGGTGGCTCGCCCTGCCGCCGATGGCGCTGGCCATCGCGATGTCGGTGCAGCTGGCCTCGATGTCCTACGACGAGCACATGCGCGACGACCCGGCGGCCGCCCAGCAGGTGTGCACCACGACCGGCCCAACTGTCTGCGTACCGCGCTACCAGGAGCACGTGCTCCAGGAGCTCGCTGGTCTGGTGCAGCCGATGCTGGCACGGCTCGATGGAATCGCCTCGGCTCCGACGGCAGTGCACTTCTCCCGCGAAACGGATCCTGGCCTCGACGTGACGTTGACCGGGCGACTGCTGGATCCGCAGGGCGAACGCGTGTCGCTGGCGTACCTGCTGCTGTCCCTGGAACCGGATGGACGGCACTACGCCGACTGCACGCCAACAGTGCGCGGCGAGTACGTGGCCGCCGCGGACGCCGCCCAGCACTGGCTGCTCGGCGACATCCCGCGAGCACGGCAGCTCCTCGGTGGACGAGCCCCCGACCGCGAATGGATCGCCGCCTACTTCGCGGCCAAGGCGAACTGCGACGGCGAGGCGATGCGCTTGCTGCTCCCAGCCACCGCGAACGCCTGACCGCACAACGGCACGGCGCACCCGGACCACGCGCGGTCGAGTGCCGCTGCCGCACACCCAGAAAGGGCCTGGAAATGATGCCGATCAGCACTCCTCGACCGCCGGTGCTGCGCGCGAACCGGAAGAGCGCGGCATGATCCGGGCGCTGCATCGCGAGCTGCGCAAGGGCGCACCGTTCGCGCTGGTGGTGGCGGCCGGTTTCACCGTGCTGGTGTTCCTGCAGCCGTGGTGGGCGGGCAACTGGAACGCGCTCACCACGGCACTGCGGTTCAGCGTGCTCTACGTGGGCCCGCTGATGGCCGCCGCCGGTGCGTGGGCGGCGAACCGGGAGCACCGCCGAGGCACCGCGGAACTGCTGGCCACCACGACGCGGCCGGTGTGGCAGCCCCTGCTCGTGCCCTGGCTGGCGCTGACCCTGATCTCGGTGCTCGGCATGGTGATCGCGCTCGCGATCGCGGCGTTCTTCGTCATCCCGACCGCCGCGCCGACGAGCGGTCGGTGGCTCCTGACGATGCTGGCGAACGTGCCGATCTTCGGTGCGATGGTGGCCTTCGGCACGTTGCTGGGCCGGTCGGTGCGGTGGCCGCTGATCACCGTGGCGACGCCGCTGCTGACGTTCACCCTGATCGTCTACGTCGAGATCCCCAGCTGGTCGTCGGCGATCGGCGTGGCACTCGGCCCGAACGACATCGCGAATTCCAGCATGTTCACCGCTTTCTCGAGCGCGTTGCAGGCCGTGTTGTTCAGCGCCATCGCGGGCGCGCTGCTCATCGCCGCGGCGGCGCGGCGACGATGGCTCGCCCTGCTGCCCGCAGGGCTGGTCATCGCCGTGTCGGCGCACTTCTCCGGGTTGTCGTACGACAAGCACGTGGCCATCGACCCGGCGGGCGCCCAACCGGTGTGCACGACCAGCACGCCGAAGGTGTGCGTCCCGAAGTACCAGGAGCCCGCGCTGGCCGAGGTCGCCGCCTTGACGCAGCCGATGCTGCGCAAGCTCGACGGAATTCCCGGCGCTCCGACCGAACTGCGCACCGGAAGCGGCAGCCCGGCGGACGCGGGCCTGAACACCTACCAGCACCCGATCACCCTCACCGGTCGGCTCGCGGATCCCGAGGCCGAACGCGAGCTGATGGCGTCGTACCTGGTCCTGCCCCGCCAGATGACGTGTCGCGGTCAGGACTTCTTCGACGCGTACCGGATCGCCGCGGGCTGGCTGCTCGACGACCGGCCCGCCGCCCCGCCCGGCCGCGAGTGGATGTCCGCGTACTACGCGGCGTACCGGAACTGCGACCCCGAAGCCATCGGGGCATTGGCCACCACAATTCGATAGCGCTCCGAAAACGAATACGCACGCCTGAATTCGACGAATTCAGGTGCTGCCCCCGCACGCCCGGAAAGGGGTCCGCACATGACCACCGTGCTCGCGAGAACCGTTCTGCGGAAAGCCGATTCCGCGCTCCACCCGATGGCCTGGCGCCCGGTGCTGCTGATCGCTTCGGCGGTGGCCGCGGTCCTGGTGCTCGTCAGCCCGCGCTACGGGTACTTCGCCGACGAGCTCTACTTCATCGCCGCCGGGCACCACCCGTCCTGGGGCTACGCCGACCAGCCGCCGCTGATACCGCTCCTCGCGTCCACTTTGGACCGATTAGCGCCCGGTTCGCTCGTGGTGCTGCGCTCTCCGGCCGCGCTCGCCATGGCGGCGGGCGTCGTGGTCACCGCGCTGATCGCGCGCGAGCTCGGCGGCGGCCGCCGGGCGCAGATCGCGGCGGCCGGGACCTGGGCGGTCACCGCGCAGTTCGCCAGCGCCGGGCACATGCTCACCACCTGGTCGATCGATCCGGTCCTGTGGACGACCGCCACCTGGCTGCTGGTGCGGTGGACCCGGCTGCGCGACGACCGGCTGCTGCTCTGGGCCGGCGCGGTCACCGCGGTCGCGCTGCAGGTCAAGTTCCTGATCCCGGTCCTGTGGCTCGGTGTCGGGATCGCCGCGCTGCTGACCGGCCCGCGCGACCTGCTGCGACGCCCGACGCTCTGGTGCGGCGCGGTCCTCTGCGCGCTCACCCTGACACCCACGCTGCTCTGGCAGCACGCCAACGGCTGGCCGCAGCTGCAGATGCCCGCCACGGTCGCGTCCGAGAACTCCACCGGCTGGCTGACCCTCCCGCTCGCCGTGGCTTGCGCCGGGCTCGTCGGCGCCGTCGCGGTCTGCTTCGGCACGTGGCGACTGCTGCGCGCCCCGCACCTGAGCCCGTACCGCTACCTGGGCTGGGCCGCGATCGGCATCGCGCTGGCGTTCGCCGCCGTCGACGGGCGACCGTACTACGTCGCCGGGCTGTTCGGGCTGCTCTACGCCGTGGCGGCGGTCGAGTGGGAGCACCGACCGATCCGCCGCTGGATCGTCGGGACCGCCTACGCCGCCTCCGCCGTCATAGCGATCGCTGCGCTCCCGATCCTGCCGATGCCGGTGATCCCGAAGCACGACGTGTTCGCCCGGGGCAGCATCGGTTGGCCCGAGCTGACCGCCGCGGTCGCCGACGCGCACCGCAGCACGCCGCCGGGCACCGAGGTCATCACGCACGACTACTGGTCGGCGAGCGCGCTGCACCACTACGGCCCGGCGGTCGGGATCACCGGAGTGCACAGCGGGAGCCGAGGTTTCTGGCACCTGAGCCGGCCGAGCGGCGGCCAGGTGCTCTACGTCGGCGGCACCCGCGACTACCTGCTGCAGCACTTCCGCGAAGTCCGCCCGATGACCACAGTGGACACCGGGCTCGCAGTGGACACCTACTACGAGGGCACCACGATCTGGCTGGCCAGCGGACCCCGCGCGCCCTGGCCCGACCTCTGGCCGGAGTTCCAGCGCATGGGCATCTTCGACGGCTCCACCGGCACCGGCGCGGAACTGCCCGGAGCGACGACCGGTGTAGGCTGAAAGGGCAGCGATTTCCGCTGAACGAGCACGCGCATCGAGACGAGCTGCGAAACTGAGCCGCGTGGATGTGCCCTTGCCGCTTTCCCTGCCAGAGGAATTCGTCCTGCTGTCCCAGCGAGAAACCGGAGAAGTCAGGTACGAACCCGCGACGAGCTTCGGCTGCGCGGCGGCCGAGCTCGGTGAACTCCTGCTGCGCGGCAAGATCCGGATCTGGCACAAGGAACGCCGGCTCTTCGGCCGCGCGGTGCTCATCGGGTCCGGCAAGATCGAACTGGTCGACTCCGGAAGCACCGGACTCGTCTGGGCTGAGGAGGTGCTGAACGGGCTCGTACGACGGCAAGCCGCCAAGTCCAAACCGGTCACCGTGACCAGCTGGGCCCGCCATCGCAGCTCGGACGCGCTGAACCAGCACCGGTCCGCGCTGCTCGCCCGCGGCCTGCTGGCTCACGCGCCACCCGAATCCCGGAGAAAACCCGACCGCTACTTCCCGCACCCCGGCGCGCGGGAGGCGCTGCTCGCCGAACTGCACGCCAGCATCGCAGGTCATCGCCCTTTCGACGGGCGCACCTTCGTCCTGACCCAGCTCGCCAACGCCGACGGGCTCAGCAGCGAGATGCGGCGCGGGCTCAGCGTCCGGACCGTCTTGAAGACCAAGCAGTTCGGGGATGTGCCGCCCAGCCTCCTCCGCGCCACCAGTGCACTCACCAGTGCGATTCCCAGCCCCTCCACTTCGGGGGGCGGTGACGGCGACGGCGGCGGCGAATGAACCTCCCGGGCCGCGTTTGGCGAACGCGACCCGGGAGGAACGGTTTCACGCCGGCTGCATCGCCTGCGGGGTCATCTGACGGCACATCGAGGCGCACTGGTTCATCATGTCCGCCAGCTCCGCCATCTCCCGCGATTCCATGCGGCGGCACATCTCGGCGGTCATGTCGCACATGTCGGCGCACATGCCGCACATCCGCACGCACATCTGCACCATGTCCGCGCTGGCCTTCGCCATGCTCGAACAGCGCATCATCATGTCCGCGCACATCCGGCACATGTCCGCGCAGGAGATCATCACCATGCTCATCTGCATGGCCTCGTCGCTGCGCTTCTCCATGCAGTGCGACAGCATCCGCTCGCACATGTCGTGGCACTTGTGGCACATGTCGATGCACTGCTGCATTTCGGTGGTCATCTGCCGTGTCATCCGTGGGCCTCCAAAGCACTCGGAAAGGACCCGGCCGCCCGCACAGGCGCCCGAGGGGCTCGGAATACCCCCGAGCGGCCTAGATCGCACGCACGAAGTCGGCCGCGTGGTCCCGGGCCCACTCCGCGAAGCCGCGGGCGCGGCCGGTGACCGGTGCCGAGGTCGGCATCGGCGGGACCGCCGACTTGTCGAAGTCCGCGAGCGCCGAGGGGTCGGATTCCGCTCCGGAGTAGTCCTCGAAACCCAGCAGGAAGTCGGCGTTCGCCGCGGCGAAGCCGCCCTGGGCCCGGTAGAACTCCCGGGCCTCGTGCGGCGTGACCTCCGCGATGCGGATCTCCCGGCCGACGGCTTCCGCGATGAGCTCGACCTGCTCGCGGTGGGTGAGCAGGTCGGGGCCGTTGACGTCGTAGGCACGGCCGTCGTGCCCGTCGGCCAGCAACACCGCCACCGCCACGTCCGCGATGTCCTGCTCGTGCGTCGGGTACCAGGCCACGGCGTCCGGGTTCGGGTCCCGCACGACGCCTTCGGCGCGGATCGACGGACCCCACATCCACAGCTTGTTCAGCGCGAACTCGCCGGGCCGCACGTGCGTCCACGCCATCCCGGAGGCCTCCACCGCCTGCTCCACGGGCAGGTGGAAGTGGGTGTCGAAACCGCCGGTGACCGCGCCCGACGACAGCACCACGACGCGCTGCACACCGGCCCGCTCCGCGGCGGCCACCACCTCCCGCGCGGTCTCCGGCACGGGGAACAGGAACAGCCGCTCAACGCCCCGGAACGCCTCGGTCAGGCTGTCCGGTCGTGCGAGGTCACCGCGCACTGCCGACACCCCGGCGGGGAACTCGGCCCGCGGGTCGCGGGTCAGCGCCCGCACCGGCTCGCCCGCGTCCGCCAGCCGGCGCGCGACGTGGCGGCCGACGTTCCCGGTGGCTCCGGTGATCAGGATGGTCATGCGCAGTCCTTTCCGCCTCTCCGCGATTTTCAGTGGTGGTCGCGTTGGGCGTTGATCTCCCGTGTTGCGGTTTCTTGTGGCTGGGTTGCATCACGGTCCCCTGAGGTGCGGTTGAACAGCACTCCGGTTGACACAAGGGCGTCATTACGTCCTCTCGACGAATCGGGTCGGGATGTCGAGCGCTCGAAGACGATTCATCCTGCCCCGCCGATCTCCCGCCGAGCAAACATGAACACGTTGTTCACATAACCCTCTGACCTGCGGAAACAATGCACCGGAAGACAGTGGAGAATTGCTTTTTCCGGCGCGCGGAAACCCGCGTCGAACTGGGAGAACACCTCACCAGGCAACCGGCGCGAAAAGAATGTCCGGAGCGGACCTCAGCGGAGGGCTTCCGCCACCGATTCCGCCGTTTCCAGGACCAGCGGGCCGATCTCTTCCGGCACCAGCGGCTGCAGAGCCACCACTCCGACGCTGGCGCGCAGACCGGGCACCCCGCGCACGGGCGCCGCCACGGCGAACGCGCCCGGTTGCAGGTCGCCGCTGCTGGCGATCCACCGCGGTCCGCCCGGCGGGAGGTCCACCGCGCGGCCGGCCGCGCCGCGGTGCACCGGGTGACGACTGCCCACCCGGTACGACACGTGGTAGCTGGTCCACGACGGCTCCACCACCGCCACGGCCTGCGCCTCGCTGCCGTCGGCGACGGTCAGGTGCACCGTCGAACCGACGCGCTCCGCCAGCGCCCGCAGCGCGGGCAGCGACGCCACGCGCAGCTGCGGCAGCACCCGCCCGGCGAGCCACAGCACGCCGAGGCCCAACCGCACCTTCGAACCCTCCCGGCGCACCAGGCCGCGGCTCTGCAGCGGCCCGAGCAGCCGGTAGACGGCCGCGCGGCTGACGCCCACGGTCGCCGCCAGGTCGCTGATCGTCGGCGCTTCGCTCTCCGACTCCGCCACCGCCTGCAGCAGGCTCAGCCCGCGCTCCAGCGTCAGCGAGCTCTCCTTCGCCACGGGCTGGGAGTCGCGGGGCGCGCCGAGCGGGGTGCGGATCGGTTCTGGGGTGGTTGGTGGGGCCATCGCGTCACCTCCGAGCGGCGGCCAGCACCGTGCCGGTCACCTCACCGAGCCCGATCACCGTTCCACCGGGCCCGGGCGCGGTCCCCCGCAGTGTCACCCGGTCCCCGTCCTGGAGGAAGGTGCGCTGCTCGCCGTCTTGCAGGGTGATCGGTTCGGCACCGCCCCAGGTCAGCTCCAGCAGGCAGCCGCGCTGCTCGCGCTGCGGCCCGGACACGGTGCCCGACGCGAACAGGTCGCCGGGCCGCACCGGGGCACCGTTGACGGTCAGGTGCGCCAGCTGCTGCGCGGGCGACCACGACATGTGCTCGAAGCGCGGCCGGGACAGCACCGTCTCGTTGCAGCGCACCTCCAGCTGCAGGTCGAGGCCCCAGGGCTCGGCCTCCAGCAGGTAGGACTGCAGCACGTGGTCCGGCTCCGGCAGCGGGATGCGGGCGTCCTCGAAGGCCGCCAGCGGGGTGATCCAGCCGGCCATCGAGGTGGCGAAGGACTTGGCCAGGAACGGCCCCAGCGGTTCGGACTCCCAGGCCTGGACGTCCCGCGCCGACCAGTCGTTGACCAGCACCACGCCGAACACGTGCTCGGCGAAGTCCGCGGTCGGCACCCGGGTGGCGGCCTCCCCGCCGCAGACGAACCCGACCTCGGCCTCGAAGTCCAGCCGCCGGGTCGGCCCGAACGCCGGGTGCAGGTCGCCGGCCGCCTTGCGCTGCCCGCTCGGGCGGTGGATGTCGGTGCCCGAGACGTACACCGTGCCCGCGCGGCCGTGGTAGCCGACGGGCATGTGCGTCCAGTTCTCCGGCACCGGCGCGGCGGTCCGGCGCAGGATGCGGTTGACGTTCTCCACGTGGTGCCGCGAGGAGAAGAAGTCGACGTAGTCGGCGACCGCGAACGGCAGCACCAGGGTGTGCCAGTCGGTGCGCACCAGGCGCGCACCGGCAGGCGCGCGGTCGGCCGACACGATCTCGGTGAGCCGCTCGCGCAGCTCCTGCCAGCGCTCACGACCGGCCGCCAGCAGCGTATCGAGGGAATCGGCCGAGACCAGCTCGGCGAGTCGAGGTCCGAGCGCCTCGGCGACGCCGCGCAGCGGCAGCGCGTGCCTGCCGACCCGCACCGCGACGACCGGACCGCTGCCGGTCACCAGCACCCCGTAGGGCAGCGTCTGCGGTCCGAACGGCTGGTCCGGGGCGAACTCCGGATCCTCGATCCAGGTCAAAGCAGTCCCAATCCTTCGAGCTCGACGACCGGGTCCTTCAACGATCGTGCCCCGTAGGAGGCGAAGACGTCGCGGACGGCGTTCGCCGCGTCGTCGGACAGCGCCTTGGCCTCCTCGGCCAGCGCGGCGCCGTCGGTGCTGGCCAGAGCTTCCCGCACGTCCTTGCCGGACAGCGAACGCGCGGCCGCGACCAGCAGGTTGAGGAAGCCGTGGTTGGTGAACCCGGTTTCCGGATCGGTGCCGCGCACCGCGGTGTGCAGCCCGGTGGTGGCCTTGAACGGCACGTCGAGGCTGGCGGCCACGGCCAGGAAGTCGGTGACCACGTCGACCGACGGCACCGACTCGGCGGTCTGCCCGCCGCAGCGCAGCTTCGGCCAGCAACCGTGCTCGGCCACCCGGCGGATGCCGTCCAGCCAGCCGTCGCCGCCGCGCCGCGGCTCGACGACCCGGATGATGTCCTCGGGCACGAACTCCGACACCCGCTCCAGCCAGATGTCGTCGACGTCCGACGGCGCGGGCATCTCCACCATCCGCAGCGCCAGCAGCTCCTGGCGGCCCTCGATGATCGACAGCGCCTTGGGCACGCCGCCGAGCCCGGTGTCGCACACCAGCGACAGCGGCACCGGCGCGCTCGGCTTGGCCTTGGCCAGCTCGGTGATCAGCTCGGCGAGCCGCGAGGCCTGGCACAGGATCGGCCCGAGCAGTCCGGTGAGGGCGCCGCCGCGCGCTTCGAGGTGGTCGGCCACCACCTGCGGGACGGCAGGCGCTCCCGGCGGGAACAACGAGGCGTCGTCGACCAGACGGGCGAACAGTGGCGGGATGCCGCGCGGACCGGGCGCGCGAAGCTCAACAGCGCTTGACACGGCTGACACGCTAATGCCGTATCAGCCAGTGAACAAAGGTGCCCGATAAACGGACGTCTGGCGGGGTCATGGGCTCCTCCCTCGCCTGGTTCAGACCTCATCATCCACCCAGCACCGACATCGGCTGACGGCACCCTTCCCCCACTGCGCGAGATCGCCTCCCGCTGCGGCCTTCCAGCTGGTACTAAGAGCATGTGGGCGGCAGTTCGGGGCGAGTTCCCCCGAGCGGAGCACTTCCAGACCCCGTGAAGGTAAGTTAGGCTTGCCTAAGTTGGAGGTGAGCGGTGAGCGAGACGAGGACCCGGAGACCTGCCACGCCGAGCCCGGCGGAGCGGGCCAGGAGCATCGCCAAGCGCGGTGGCCGGGCGGCGCTGCTGCCGTCCGGCGAAACAGCGGCGCGCGTCGCGCCGCTGCTGCACCACGTGCACGCGGACGGCTCCGCCACCGTGCTGCTCGCCGACGACCACCCGCTGATCTCCACCGCCTGGCAAGCCCCGCGCAGCGAACTCGCCGCGGTGCTGGAGGTCGCCGACCCGACGCCCGTCCGGCTCCGCGAACCGGTGCGCGGCCTGCTGTGGCTGACCGGCTGGATGAGCCTGCTGCAGGGCGCCGACGCCCGCGCCGAGGTGCTCGCGGTCGCCGAAGAGCGCCCCGACCCGAGGCTGCTGGACGCCGGGCACGGCGCGACCGTGCTGAAGCTGGAGTCGGCGTCGCTGGTGCTGGCCGACTCGGAGGGCACCAGCTCGGTGGAGCCCGCCGACTTCCAGGCCGCCGAGCCCGACCCGTTCTGCATGCACGAGGACTCCTGGCTGCGCCACCTGGAGCTCTCGCACCGGGACGTCGTCGGCCTGCTCGGCAGGCACCTGCCGGAGAAGCTGCGCGGCGGCCACATCCGCCCGCTCGGCCTGGACAAGTACGGCCTGCGCCTGCGCGTGGAGTCGACCGACGGCGACCACGACGTCCGCCTGGCCTTCTCCCGCCCGGTGACGACCACCGAGAACCTCGGCACGGAGCTGCGCCGCCTGGTCGGCTGCCCCTTCCTCGCCCAACAACGCTCCGCCTGAAATCCGGTCCGACGAACTCTTTCTGCGTGGCGGTGCGGGTGGCGGAACCTCAGCGCCCGCCTGGACTGCGGGTGCCCCGACTCATGTATGACCGATACACAGCGTCAGGGCCGTCCTCGCCAGGCGAACGCTGAGAACCCGCGGCGGCGCCGGTTGCGAGGGTGGGGCCAAGCGGCTTCGCCGCTTCAAAGACAACAGATCCGCTTGATCCGTTGCGCCTGCTCAAGCACTGTCAGTCGTCCTGGACGGCTTCGGAGTCGAGGGGTTCGAGGTGCTGGATCCGGCCGTTGCGGAACCGCAGGCGCGTCTCTCCCGGGCCCACCAGCAGCGCCTCGTCGACGCCGCCGCGGCGGGTGATCATCCACAGGAACGAGCGCGCGACGACCGCCGCCCGCCCGGGCCGGGTCCCGTCGACGAACCGCACCTGCAACCCGCCCGGATCGCTGTGCCGCAGCTCCACCAGGACCCCGTCGCGCACGCCGAACAGGTCGGCCGCGCCCACCGGGCCGTCGAGCGCCTCGAACCCGCGCACCGCCTGCAGCACGCGCACCGCGCGTCCGGTGTCGGCCGAACCCCACACGAACACGTCCATGCCCACCTCCGCCGGGCCGTCACCGATCCGACGCCACCGCCGCGCGGGCAGTTCCGGCTCGGGTTTCCCGGTTTTGCCAGACCGGACGGGGGCCGTCACCGGCCCGGGTAGGTTCGTCGCGTGAGCACCATGCGCGCCTGGTTGGCCCCCGCCCGCCCCGGCGACCCCGCCGTCGTCACCGACCGCCGGGAGCGCAAGGCGATCACCATCGAGCTGGTCGTGGTGTTCGCCGTGACGCTCGGGATGTCCGGCCTGCAGAGCCTGCTGTCCCTGCTCGACGCGCTGCTGCGCCCGGAACCGCTGGCCGACCAGCACGCCGCGATCAACGTCCCTCGCGCCGACCTGGGGCTGCTCGACATGCTCCAGCAGCTGACGAACGTGGCGCGGCTGATCGCCTGGGGCGCGCTGGGCGCGTACCTGCTGTGGCGCGGCGGGATCGCGCTGTGGCGGGTGGGCCTCGACCGCACCCGCCCGGGCAGCGACTTCGTCCGCGGCGTGGGGCTCGCGGCGCTGATCGGCATCCCCGGGCTCGGGCTCTACCTGACCGCGCACGCGCTCGGCCTCAGCCTGACCGTGCAGCCGTCCACGCTCGACGAGGCGTGGTGGCGGGCGCCGGTCCTGACGCTGGCCGCCTTCGGCAACTCCTTCGCCGAAGAGGTCCTGGTGGTGGCCTACCTGCTGACCCGGCTCCGGCAGCTGGGCTGGTCGGAGAACCGGGCGCTGTGGTTCGCGGCGGTGCTGCGCGGCAGCTACCACCTGTACCAGGGCATCGGCGGATTCGTCGGCAACGTCGTGATGGGCCTGGTCTACGGGCGGATCTGGCAGCGCTCCAACCGCCTGTGGCCGCTGATCGTGGGCCACGCCCTGATCGACGTCGTCGCCTTCGTCGGCTACGCCGCCCTCCGCGGAACCGTCACCTGGCTGCCGTAGGAGTGCAATTTCAATTGAAATCAGAGGTGTGATTTCAATTGAAATTGCGCGGCCACCCACCGGAGGAGCTCCGGAGCAGGCGCTTCGATCCGGGCGTTCTACGCAACGTTCTGATGGTCGCAACGGTGTTTCCGTTAACGATCCATCGAAAAACGCGTCGAGTGCAGATGTTTTGCGTCGTCGTGGCTACGCTGCGAATCGTGACCGAACCACACGTCCAGAGCGAGGTCGGGCCGCTGCACGCGGTGCTGCTGCACCGGCCGGGCACGGAGCTGAAGCGGCTCACCCCGCGCAACAACGACCAGCTCCTGTTCGACGCGATCCCGTGGGTCGATCGCGCGCAGGAGGAGCACGACGCCTTCGCCGAGGTCCTGCGCGGCCGAGGCGTTGAAGTACTGCTGCTGCGCGACGTCCTCACCGACGCGCTGCAGGACTCGCGGGCGCGGGCGGCGGCCGTGCTCAGCGGCGTCGACGAGCTCAGGCTGGGCTCCGACATCGCCGACACCCTGCGCTCCCACCTGTCCACTGTGGATGAGGCCGCGCTCGCCGAGATCCTCATCGCGGGCATGACCTTCGAGGAGCTGCCCGCGGCCGAGGGGCAGTCGCTGGTCCGCCGCATGCACCAACCGCACGACTTCGCCATCGAACCGCTGCCGAACCTGCTGTTCACCCGCGACTCGTCGGTGTGGGTTGGCGACCGGGTCGCCATCGCCGCCCTCGCGATGCCCGCGCGGCGCCGCGAATCGGCCCTCACCGACCTGATCTACGCCTACCACCCGCGCTTCTCGCACTCGGCCCGCGCGTACGGAGCGCACTCCGCCCCCGTCGAGGGCGGCGACGTGCTGCTGCTCGCGCCGGGAGTGGTGGCGATCGGCGTCGGCGAGCGCACCACGCCGGCCGGCGCGGAGTCCTTCGCGCGCTCGGTCTTCGCCGACGACCTGGCGCACACCGTGCTGGCGGTGCCGATCGAGCAGGCCCGCGCGTCGATGCACCTGGACACGGTCTGCACGATGGTCGACCGCGACGCGGTGGTGATGTACCCGGCCATCCAGCACTCGCTGCGCGCCTACACGCTGCGCCCGGCGGGCGACGAGCTGAAGGTGTCCGGCCCGACGCCGTTCTTGACGGCGGCGGCGGAAGCGATGGAGATCGACCACCTGCGCGTGATCGACACCGGCCTGGACCCGGTGACGGCGGAGCGCGAGCAGTGGGAGGACGGCAACAACACGCTGGCGCTGGCCCCCGGCGTGGTGGTCGCCTACGAGCGGAACGCCGAGACCAACGCCCGGCTGGAGGAAGCGGGCATCGAAGTGCTGCGGATCTCGGGTTCGGAACTCGGTTCCGGCCGCGGCGGACCGCGCTGCATGTCCTGCCCGATCACGCGCGCCCCACTCCCCGCGATCACCTGATCGGGTAGCCGGTGAAGGCGTCTCCCAGCGAATGAGTCGCTTGGAGGCGCCTTTTGCCGAAAGGTGATCACTCGAATTGGTGGTGACATGCGCAACTCCAACCCCGAACACCTACGCTGAGCCATCTACCAGCGGAAACAGGTCAGGTTTGGCTTGCCTGAATTTACCCAGGGTTGCCTTCGTTAATTGTGCGAACCTTAGGCTAACCGCAATTCACTTAGGCTTCCCTGGAATGTATCTGGATTGATTCCAGAGTATATTGATTGGCATGACCGCCACCGCGAAGAAGATTCAGCACAAGGAATCCAAGTTCGAGCACCTGCTGCAGGAGCAGGTGCGCAACGAGTTCACCGCCTCGCACCAGTACATCGCCGTCGCCGTGTGGTTCGACGACAACGACCTGCCGCAGCTGGCCGGGCACTTCTACCGGCAGGCGCTGGAGGAGCGCAACCACGCGATGATGATCGTCCAGTACCTGATGGACAACGACATCAAGCCGATCATCCCCGCCATCGAGCAGGTCCGCAACGACTTCAACGAGACCCGCGAGCTCGTCGCGCTCGCCCTGGAGCAGGAGCGCGAGGTCACCCGCGAGATCGAGACGCTGGCCAAGACGGCTCGCGAGGAGGGCAACTACCTCGGCGAGCAGTTCATGCAGTGGTTCCTCAAGGAGCAGGTCGAAGAGGTCTCCCAGATGTCGACCCTGCTCAACGTGGTCGACCGGGCCAAGGGCAACCTCTTCGACGTGGAGAACTTCCTGGCCCGCGAAACGGTCGGGGACGAAGGAGCGGACGCGACAGCCCCCAAGGCCGCAGGCGGCTCCGTCTGAGGGCCCCTTTCGAGGTAGCGGCAACGCCGCCTGGGCAACCCCAGGCGGCGCTCACCTCCGCCCGCGCTGCCCGGATTCACCGCGGCTGCACAGCGGCGTAGAACTTCCGCGCAACCTCACGCGCGCCTCCACGGCACTCCTCGCTGCGCGGGTCGAAGTCCCCAGCAGGCGGATCATAGTATGTAGCGGTAATCACCGCGTTCTCGTCGAGAATTTGGATCGTGCAGCCACCGCCCTCCACGAAGCGAGTCCAGTGCGCTGCCGAACCAACCCCCACGCCGCGATCCTCTTCAACCTCTGACAGCGCATGCTCGCTGAAGCTGACCTTCGCACGCTCGGCCCCGGACTGGAATCCGTCCGCATTCTCCCGGCCTCCGTACAGCCGAGCTTCGAAGCCGATGACGACAGCACCGCTTTCCACCGGCATAAAGGAGCACACCCGCGACGGACTACCCGTCGCATCTTCACCGGGCGAGCCGTCCAACATCTTCAGCTCGGGCAATTTCTGCTGAATCTCCAGGCAACCTGGAAAATCCGCAAAGTCGTACTTGACCGGCCCGAGAGGCGGGCCACTCGGCGACGACGGACTCGAATCGCTGCCCCCAGGCGTCTCGAACGGCTCGATCGCCGGGCCGAAGCAACCACCGGCGAACAGCATCGCCACAGCCAACAACCCAACAACAGACGGCTTTCGAGAACAGACTGATTTACTACTCATGACCCCTACTCATCGACAAGAACTCAGCCTTCGACCGCCTGAGGCCAGTGACCTCGGGGGAGCTTCTGATCCGTCATGTAGCTGATCAGGTCCCGGACCTTGCTGAGCGCCGCCACGAACCTCTTGGCAATTCCCACCAAGTTGTCGAGGGACTTGGCGACAACATCGCCGACAGCACCTGCCAGATCACTGACCGCGAAGGGAATGTTTACGACGGTCGACGTTTCAAGCGAAGCGGTGACGAGCGCTCCCAGGAAACCAGTCACCATCTTGGCCAACTCGGCCATGTAATCGACGTTGTACTGGGCGATATCGATGAGCCACCTACCGACTTGGTCCGCCTTGTTCGCGACCGCCCCGATCGCCTCGTTCTGCTTGCCCGCCTTGTCCTTATACGCGCTGCTCGCTTTCCCTTCCCAGTCGTAGAGACGGTTCCCGAACGTATGGGTTAGGTTGTTCACCGGCTTCTGGACATTTTCAGTCCAGCTGAATGACTGCACAATGAGGGACACGACGGGCGTGTGGTGTTCCACTGCCGTCCTGACAAGCTTCACCAACTCCGAGAGTTTCGCGCGGATAAACTCGATGGCCGGTTCGATGGAAGCCACCAACGGCCCGAGAATGAATCCCCACTCATTGATGTGGGCAACAGCGGCATTGAACCTGTCAACGCTCTCCTGAGTCTTTTCCTCCAGTCCATTGAACGCTTGGCCGAGCGGGCCGATCAGATCTTCGGAAACGGGCATGCTGGTCACCAATCCTATGAACCGTACGCCTTGTTGATATCGACCTCATTCATCCCGTCGGTTCTCTCGTACTCATCGGCGATCATGCGCAAAGAACCATGGATCTGATGGAACTCAGCGGTCGCCTCCTGGAGGATCCTCTCCATGAAAGCGCGAAATTCTTCGTAGTACATGGCCTCGAGAGCCGCATTGGCCGCCCCCGGCACGAGAGTCATGAGATCACCAACGAAGAACGCGGGAGGCGACAAGTACGCATCTCTCACTGCCTGAAGGATTGGTTCGGTTTCCGCCGCCTTGTCCTGCCACAACTTGGCTTCGTCTCGAATCTGTCCAGTAACAGCTCTGTAGCCCGTCATTCCAACCATCCGGAATCGTTGAGTTCTGCGAAGTGGTCGTCTTCCGCCACTCTGCTCTCGTAGCAGTTCTCCCTCGCCTCACCGGCGGTGTCGTCCTGCGGGTGCACCGGAGGTGAAGGCTCCCCCAGCGCGACTCCTAGACCCGCCCGGCCGAACAACTGCAGGATTTCGTCCGCCAGGACGGTGCTCGACGGGTTGTCCAGCGCTTGCGGGTCCCCGGTGATCGCGATGGGACCCCCGCGGCGCATCTGCATGGTGAGGTAACCGAGCGGACTGCGGATCTCGGTGACGTCCGGCGGCGGAGCTTGCTGCCGGCGGCGGATCGCGTCGTACTCCGCATCGATGGCGTCGAGCCGGGACCTGGTCCTGCGAACCCACTCCTCGAGTGACAGCGCCGCGGGATCCACGTACGCGTCGTCCGGTGCGGGTGCGCTCGGCTGCTGCACGGGACGGTGGGCGAGCTCGACCGCGAGTGCCCGCTGCACCGCGGTCATGTACGTGCTGTAGAGCACGGCCGGAAAGGCGTCCGGCCGGATCCGATCTGGCCAGCCCGGCCGGATCCAGGCGTTCTCCACCATGCGCGACCTGTTCACCGCGATCGCGATGAATCCAGTCCGA
Organism: Saccharopolyspora antimicrobica; assembly: GCF_003635025.1. Taxonomy (GTDB): domain Bacteria; phylum Actinomycetota; class Actinomycetes; order Mycobacteriales; family Pseudonocardiaceae; genus Saccharopolyspora; species Saccharopolyspora antimicrobica. Next base: position 2,594,720 of record NZ_RBXX01000002.1, read on the forward strand.
TCGCGGGCTTCGTACGTGTTGGCCAGCTGGAGTTCCACGCCGCCCGGACGGGTGAGCTCGGCCGTGCGGGCCCGCAGCTGCGGGCTGTCCGGGACGTTCAGCGTTGCCAGCGCAAGGTTTTCGAGCGGCAAAACTCCTACCCCCAAACTTCTCCGTGCAACCAATTGGGCAGCGGCCGTCCAAGGAGCCCAAATCGGACGTTCTGCGCAGCGCGGCCGATGCTACGACACGTCGGCGGGAATCCGTGACCGTCAGGAAAAAGTTCAGCTGAAGGTTCGCAGGAGACCGGCGTCGGTTGGAACCGCGAACCGGGCGGGAGGCGGAATGCGCTGCGACCGCACGTGGAAACGGCCTCTCCCCGTCAAATTCGGTGCCGTGCGGTCACTTCTTCAGGACCGGCGCTCCCACAGCCACTTTCACCGCGTCACTGGGCCGGGGGTGGGGGTTGGGCTTGGGTGGTGGCGTTCGGTGAGGTCGTCGGGTCCGGTTGGGTGGTTTGGGTGGGCTTCGACGTCGTCGGGGCCGGTGCCGTGGTCTGGGTGCTCAGGATCTCCGGGGGTTCTTCGGAGGTCTGCGGTGGCCGGGGGCGGTACGGGGGCTGCGGGGGTTGAACCGGAGGGTGGTGCGGGGGCGGCACGGCAGGCAGGTCCGCGCTGGTCGAGGTCGGGATCGGGGTCGAGTTCACCACGGGAGGGGCCGCCGGTGGCAGCGGTCGTTCGGGCTGGTGGTTGACCAGCACCACGCCGCCGCCGACCAGCAGCAGCGCCGCGAGGGCGCTTCCGGAGGCGGCCAGCATGTTGTTGCGCTGGCGGCGGCGACGTGCGCCCGCGACCACCGACCACTCCGCTCCGGTGCGCACCGGGATGTCCAGGCGGTCGTCCCGGAGGATGCGGTTGAGCTCGTCCTCCAGATCCATCACACGTCACCTCCTTCCAGCGACCCGAGGCGCTTGCGCAGCGACGCCATCGCCTTGCTCGCCTGGCTCTTCACCGTTCCGCAGCTCACGCCGAGGCTCTCGGCGATCTCCGCTTCGGAGAGGCCTTCGTAGTAACGCAGCACGACCACGGCGCGTTGCCGCGGCGGCAGGCTCCTCAGCGCCTGCCACAGCGGCTCGTTCTCCAACCGGTCCGGCTGCGCGTACGCGGGCATGTCCGGGAAGTCGGCGAGCAGGGTTTCGCGCCGGGTGCGGCGCCAGCGGCTGACGTGCGTGTTCGCCATCGCCTTGCGCACGTAGGCCGTCGGGTCCGCGCAGTTGCGGTTGACCTTGGCCCAGCGGGCGCCGACCTTCTCCAGCACCGCCTGCACCAGGTCCGCGGCGTCGTGCGGGTTGCCGGTCAGCGCGTGGCCGTAGCGCATCAGTCCGGGCAGTGCCACCCGGACGAATTCCGCGAAGTCGTCTTCCGTCGCCGCCATGTCCCCCCGGCGCGCCTGCCGCTGATAAGTGCCGGCCGCCTCGGCGGTCGGCACTGCGGGCAGGTGCGCGGTCACCCGGTCCACCCCCGTCCACTTCGGGTATCGCCGTGGAGAACACGCCGCAGCGCACCCGGGGGTTGCCCCCATCAATACCGCGATCACCCAATCGGCGCAGCAATCCGCGGACCAGGTGCCCGAAAGCCGGCACCGCCCGCGCGATTCCGGCGCGACCAGGCGCTGAAACGGCATCACCCCGCCGACGGCCGCGGCTGTCGACGGGGTGATCCACGGTTCAGCGGATGGTGACCTGGCGGCCCCGGAGACCGTCCCGGGCCCGGCGCTCCGCCGCGTCGAGCGGCTTGTCGTCCAGGGACGCCAGGGCCTCCTCCAGGCGGCGGCCCAGGCGCGCGGCAGGCTCGTCCCACTCGCGGGCGTGCTTCTCGCGGTCCAGGTCCCACACCGGCACCAGGAGGCCGTGGGCGCGGAAGGAACCCGCGTAGCGGCTGTCGTCGTCGAGCGCGAGCTCACCGCGGGCGGACAGGCGGGCCAGCGCGGCGACCAGCTTCTCCTCCGGCTCCGGGCGGACCCAGCGCAGGTGCGCCTTCTCGCCCGCATCCACCCAGTACGCCGATTCCACACCTTCGGCGGTCAGCCGATCGGTGGGCATGATCGCCGCGTTCGCACGTTCCAGCGACAGCGCCACCTCGCCGGTCGGCTCGACGTCGCCCGGCAGCCACCAGGCGAAGTCCTCGTGCACCTCGACGTCGAGCTTCGCCTCCGGGTCCAGCAGGTCCTGCAGCCGGGTCGGCACGGCACCGGCCTCGGCGGTCTCCGGCCCGACGACCGACAGCGATTCGCCCAGCTCAGCGCCCTGCACCCATTCCACGGCGCGGGCCAGGTCGCGGCTGATGTCCCCGGAGTGGGTCTGCACCTGGAGCCCGATGAACGACTTGTCGTCGTTGCGGCGCAGTCCGGCGGCGGCCATCGGCAGCACCGTCGCCAGGGTGATCTCGCCGTCGCCGCGCAGCGGCAGCTTCGCCGTCGCCGACGGCACGAACTCGCGCAGCGCGATCAGCTCGCACTCCGCTGCCAGACCCTCGAAGGGCCTGGTCACGATCACGTCGGCGGCACCACCGGCGGCGCCGTGGCAAGCCTTGTAGCGCTTGCCGGAACCGCACGGGCAGGGCTGGCGCGGCTTGATCCCGGTGTCCGCCTCGGGCTTGGGCGCGGTTCGCTTCGACACTGCAGATCCCCTCGCTCGCGGTTACGTCGTCGTGACGCTACCGAACCGCGAGCTGTCCGAATCATCCAGGTGGGAGCGGGTCGAGGCGGGCGAGTTGGTGGCCAGGTACCGCACGCCGGCGCGGTGGCAGAGATCGATGTCGGCCTGGTCGTCGACCGTCCAGCAGTAGGTGTCGCGGCCGAGTGCGGCGGCGCGGGCGACGAAACCGGGATCCTCGCGGAGCAGCCGGATCCCGGGGCCGGCGATGTCGGCCCACGGCGGCAGCACGCCGTTGCGCCACGCGCTGCGGAACCGGTCGAAGAGCAGCACCGTCGGCACCCGCGGTGCCGCGGCGCGGAACCGGCGGACGGCGGCCTGGGAGAACGACATCATCAGCACCGGCGAGTGCTCCGGGTCGGCGGGCGCGGCCAGGCCGTGCCGCGCGAGCAGCGCGACGAGCTTGTGCTCCACCAGCCCGCCGTAGCGAACCGGGTGCTTGGTCTCGACGAACAGCCGCACCGGCTGCGGGTGATCGCGGACGAGACCGAGGAGCTCGTCCAGGGTCAGCACGCCGTGCTCCGGATCGGGGCGGGCCCAGTTCACCAGTTCGTCGGCGGTGCCCGGCAGTTCGCGGTGCCAGCTGCCGAAGTCCACTCCGGACATCCCGGCGAGGGTCAGCTCGCTGACCACGCCGCGGGCGCTGGAGGTCCGGTCGATGCGCCGGTCGTGCACGCACACCAGGTGGCCGTCGCGGCTCACCCGGATGTCGCATTCGAGAGCGTCGGCGCCCTGTTCGAGGGCCAGTTCGTAGGCACCGCGGGTGTGCTCGGCGCGGTGCGCCGAAGCTCCCCGGTGCGCGACGACGTCGGGAGTCGGCTGCCACACGACGCCGATTATCCGGACCGCTCCGATCGAGTTCCGGCATCTGTGACGCAACGCGCGAGTCGTTCTGCCAAGCCTGGATGTTCGGCCTGGTCAGAACCCGTGAGTGCTTTCTGGGGCTATGGCGCCCCAAAGTATTCACGGGCCATCACCTGCCGAAACATCGCGGTGCCGATCGGCGCTGTCAGCGCGGGGCGGAGGCCGGGCGCGCGGCGCGCGGGGGCGGCGGGGTCGCGCGCACCGCGCGGACCTGGAAGCGCTGGAGCTCGGTCGGGTCCGGCTCGACCAGCAGGGTCATCACGTACTTGATCAGCCGCGCGGTGAGCACCGCCAGCAGCGTGACGAGCGCGTTGTTCAGGGTGTGCAGGACGACACCGTCGGCGAGCGCCTGGACGGTGTCGCGGAATCCCCAGAGGATCGTGAACCAGCCGACCAGCAGCGTCGCCACCCACACCGCCCACCACAACCGGACGCGCAGCGTCGGGAACGGGCGCGCGCCGCGTTCCCGGGCGCCCTCGGCGACCAGCACCGAGTGCTCCAGCTCGGCGACCGCCGAGCCGGGCACGAACAGGTTCAGCCCCGGCACCAGCACGCCGACGATCACCTGCCAGTCCGGACGGGCGTTGCGCACTCCTATGCGCTCCGCGGCCGCAGCGCGGGCCCGCAGGCCCCACAGCACGACCAGCACCCCGCTCAGCGCACCCAGCACCCACAGCAGGAACCCGGTCGTGCTGACCAGCGCGTCGGAGATCGCCAGCGGCGTGCGCGCCAGCGCCCCGTCCCTGCTCAGCAGCAGCAGGACGTAGCGCCAGCCCTCGGCCAGGGTCGCCAGCCCGGCCACGCCCGCGGTGATCCACAGCGTCACGAGCGCGGTTCCGGCCGTCGCTTCCGCGCGCACCTCGGCGTTGACGTGCTGGCGCGCGGGCAGCGCGAGCGGCCAGCGCCACGCCAGCATCGGGAAGCCCCAGCGCGGCACCGCCGGGTAGGCGGGCGGACCGCTGTAGCGGCGTGGCTGCTTGCGCTGCTTCGGGCGCGGTGGGCCGCCGGGCGGAGTGGCGACCCACCGGGTCGGGCGCGGAGGTCCTGGGGTCACAGCACGAACGGCTCACCGTCGTCGGACACCATCGGCCGGCCGCTCGCCGACCAGCCGTTCATGCCGCGCTCGACGTTCACCGCGTCCCAGCCGTTGGCGTTGAGGTACGCGGTGACCTTCGCCGACCGGCCGCCGGACCGGCAGATCACGTAGACCTGGTCGGCCTCCGGGATCTCGTCGAGCCGCTCCACGAGCTCGCTCATCGGCAGGTGCACGGCCTCGGGCGCGTGCCCGGCCTGCCACTCGTTGTCCTCCCGGACGTCCAGCAGCACGCTGCCCTCGGGCAGCTGGGCGGGAATGTCTTCCGGCTGCACGCCGGGAACCTGATGACCGGGAACTGGAGTAGTCACACCCCGATGCTGCCACGCCGGACGTGGCGCCCGCGTGAGGCCCGCCCGGTGAATTCGTCGCGTGAGCGCCGTCGCCCGGCGGTGGGGCTCCACCGGACGTTCGAGCGACACCAGGCATCGGAGCGGTCCGGGCCGGGAAACCTGGCGGGGTTGGAACCAGCGAACCGGGGCGGTGTCAGTCGTGAACGCGGACCAACCGGCGTCACCGCTTCGGGGCCGGACCGGAGCCCGAGGCAGCCGATGCGCCCGGAAAAAGCGCTTTGACCAGGCGAAATGCGAGGCTGTTTCGTGGTTGTTCACGCTTTCAGGCGGTCCTGCCCTCGAAATTGGCGAAGCAAGATCATCTCGTGCGAAGGTTCGCTTGCTTGCTCGATTCAGGTCCGACCGAAAGGGGTTCCCGTGTCTAGTCGAGCCATTCTCCGCTGGCCGCACGGCAGCGAATGGGGACATCTGGCCGAGGTTCCGGACGGCGGCGGACTGCCCCGCTTCACCGGCTTCGTCCGGATGACGGATCCCCGCGTGCAGACGCTGATCACCCTCGTCGAGCCGCAACCGGCCGACGAGGGCATGTGGGAGGTCCACTTCACCGCCACCGAGTCCGAACTCGTCCCCACCTGAGCAGCAGAGCGCCCGCCCGGCGCGAAACCGGACGGGCGCTCTGCGGACCCTGAAGTCGAGTTCCCTCTCCGCTTTGCCATTGTCCGCAGCGGCGACGGCTCAGGCTGCGTCTCCGGAGGTGCTGCGCCGCAGGCGCATGACCCCACCCCCGCAACTCGCACCGCCGCGGGTTCTCAGAGGTTGCCTGGCGAGGACAGCCCGTTCGCCGTGTACTGGTCATACACAAGAACGGGATCCCGCAGCCAGGCAGCCTCTGAGGTTCCGCCACCCGCACCGCTACGCACAACGAGCCTGGAAAGAGCTCTAGTGCGAGATGGCCTTCTCGGCGCCTGCGCCCGTGAGGGAGCGGACCTCCATCTCGGCGTACTTGGCCTCGTTGACCTTGTCCTTGCCGAAGATCGTGCCGAGGTAGCCGAGCAGGAAGGACACCGGGATCGAGATCAGGCCCGGGTTCTTCAGCGGGAACCAGGCGATGTCCAGCGACGGGAACATCGCGGACTCGCTGCCGGTGACCGCCGGCGAGAACACGATCAGCAGGATCGTGACCGCCAGACCGCCGTAGATGCTCCACAGCGCACCGGTGGTGTTGAACCGCTTCCAGAACAGCGAGTACAGCAGCGTCGGCAGGTTCGCCGAGGCCGCCACCGCGAAGGCCAGCGCCACCAGGAACGCGACGTTCTGGCCGTTGGCCGCGATGCCGCCGAGGATGGACACGATGCCGATCACCACCGCGGTGATCCGGGCGACCTTGACCTCCTGGTTCTTGTCGTCCACCTTGCCCTTCTTGATCACGTTCGCGTAGATGTCGTGCGCGAACGAGGCGGACGCGGTGATCGTCAGACCGGCGACCACGGCCAGGATGGTGGCGAAGGCGACCGCGGCGATGAAGCCCAGCAGCAGCGGGCCGCCGATCTGCAGCGCCAGCAGCGGCGCGGCCGAGTTCACCCCGCCCGGGGCGTCCTTGATCGCCTCCGGTCCGACCAGCGCGCCGGCGCCGTAGCCCAGGACCAGCGTGAACAGGTAGAACAGGCCGATCAGCCAGATCGCCCAGACCACCGAGCGGCGGGCTTCCTTGGCGGTGGGCACGGTGTAGAAGCGCATCAGCACGTGCGGCAGACCGGCGGTGCCGAGCACCAGGGCGATGCCGAGCGAGACGAAGTCCAGCTTGCTGGTCTCGCTCGTGCCGTACTGCGCACCCGGGTCGAGCACGGACGGCCCGGCGACCTCGGCGGCGTGGCCGAGCAGACCGGACAGGTTGAAGCCGTACATGGCGAGCACCCAGACGGTCATCACGAGCGCGCCCGCGATCAGCAGCGCCGCCTTGATGATCTGCACCCAGGTGGTGCCCTTCATGCCGCCGACCAGCACGTACACGATCATCAGCGCGCCGACCACGGCGATGACCAGGGCCTGCCCGGACTTGCTGGTGATGCCCAGCAGCAGCGCCACCAGACCACCGGCGCCCGCCATCTGGGCGAGCAGGTAGAAGAAGCTCACGGCGAGCGTGGACAGCGACGCGGCGGTGCGCACCGGACGTTCCCTCATCCGGAAGCTGAGCACGTCGCCCATCGTGTACTTGCCGGTGTTCCGCAGCAGCTCCGCGACCAGCAGCAGCGCCACCAGCCAGGCCACCAGGAAGCCGATCGAGTACAGGAAGCCGTCGTAGCCGTAGACCGCGATCGCCCCGGCGATGCCGAGGAAGGACGCGGCGGACAGGTAGTCACCGGCGATCGCGACGCCGTTCTGCGGGCCGGTGAAGGCCCGGCCGCCGGCGTAGTAGTCGGCGGCGGTCTTCGTGTTCCGGCTGGCGCGGAACACCACGACCATGGTGACGACGACGAACAGTCCGAAGATGCCGATGTTGAGCGCGCTGTTCTGCGCGGTCTCGTTCTGGGCCAGCGGGGACAGCGCGGCGATCACTTCTCCCGGCCTCCTTCGGTGTCGTCCGCAGCGGGTTCAGCCTTCTCGGCGTCCTCCGTCGAGGCATCGCCCTTCTCGGCGTCCTCGTCCGGGGCGTCGCCCTTCTTGGCATCCTCAGCCGGGGCATCGCCCTTCTCGGCATCCTCGGCCGGGGCATCGCCCTTCTCGGCATCCTCAGCCGGGGCATCGCCCTTCTCGGCATCCTCGCTCGGGGCGTCGCCCTTTCCGGCGTCCTCCGTCGGGGCATCGCTCTTCTTGGTGTCCTCCACCGGAGCGTCGCCCTTGTCGGCGTCACCCTTCTCGGAGGCCGCCGGGGTCGCGCCGCCCTCGAGGGACTCGCGGATCTCCTCCGCGACCGGGTCGAGGTTGCGGTTGGCGTAGCGGACGTACCAGGTCGTGATCGCGAAGGTCGACACGAACTGCAGCAGGCCCAGCACGAGCCCGACGTTGATGTTGCCGACCAGCTTGATGCTCATGAAGCCGTGCGCGTAGTCGGCGAGCAGCACGTAAACCAGGTACCAGGCCAGGAACAGCGCCGAGACCGGGAAGACGAAGTTGCGCAGTTTGCGCCGCAAGGCGGTGAATTCGGGGCTGCTTTGCGCAGTTGCCCAGGTTTCGGCGTCGATACCGGACCCGGACCCGACTTGGTCCGTGGTGCTCACGGGGTCCCTCCCAGATGAAAAAGGCCCCGCCCCGGGGATGCCGGGACGCGAGCCTGAATCGCTTTCAAGGCGGGAACGCTACGTAGTTCGCCCACCACTGTGAAGCCCCGGAAGGAGTACACAAGCTAACGATCGAGTGAAGTTGGTGAAGGCCAATCGCAGTCATGAAAAGGCAACTCGATATGACAATTTCACCCGTTCGGACTATTGAATCCGAATGGTTCAGACATCAGCTCACTTAAAGTGACGAAGTTTCTGCACGAAACCCGACGAACGGACTAAACAATCCGAGGAAGCATCACGCTCAGCGCTGGTGCCGTCCCCGGGTCTCGGGCTGGTCGGCGGGCTCCGCGACCAGCTTCTGGTCCAGGAATCCGAGCCGGTCCGGCGCGTGCAGCCGCAGCATCACGCGCCCCACCCCGGCGGGCACCCGGGCCCTGGTCGCCCGGCTGACCACCACGGTGACCGCGAAGGCGACCGGCACCGTGATCAGCGCGGGCTGCCCGATCAGCGTCGCCCACCAGGTCTCCACGCGGCCCACGAAGTACGCGAGCAGCGCGGCGATCAGCACCAGGCTGCCGCCGACCACCATGCCGCTGGCCGCGCCCGCCGCGGTGAGCCCGCGCCACCAGATCCCGAGCACCAGCACCGGGCAGAACGTCGAAGCGGCCATCGCGAACGCCAGCCCCACGCTGCGCGCGATGTCGTGGCTGTCCGCCAGCAGCGCCAGCACCGCGGGCACCAGGCAGGCCAGCACCGCCAGCAGCCGGAAGTCGAGCGAGCGCCCGCGCAGCACGTCCCGCGAGGACAGCACCCCGGCCAGGCTCACCACCAGCCCCGACGAGGTGGACAGGAACGCGGCGAACGCCCCGGCCGCGGTGATCGACGCGAGCAGCCCGCCCGCCCAGCCGGTGCCCAGCATCTCGTTCGGCAGCAGCAGGACCGCCGCATCGGTCTCGCCGGTGACCAGCAGCTGCGGCGCGTACATCCGGGACAGCAGCCCGAAGATCGTCGGGAACAGGTAGAAGGCCCCGAGCATCGCCACCACGTACAGCGTGGTGCGGCGGACCGCCGTGCCGCTCGGGTTCGTGTAGAAGCGGGCCAGCACGTGCGGCAGGCCCATGGTGCCCAGGAACGTCGCGACGAGCACCGAATACGTCTCCAGCAGCCCGATCGCCCCGTCGCGCTCCGGCCGCAGCCAGGTGGCGTTGTCCGGTTCCGCGTCCGACACCACCGGCACCGGCGCCCCGGCCGGGAAGCGCAGCTCGCTGCCCGCGCGCAAGGTGTGCTCGCCCGGCTGCAGGTAGAGCGTGCCGTCCTGGTCGGCCAGCCACACCGGCTCGCGGACGGTCAGCCGCACGTCGGTGTCGATGCGGACCGCGGTGTCGATCGGGAAGACCGGCGGCAAGGGGGCGTCGAGCGCCTGCCGCTGCGCGCCGCCCAAGAACACGATGAACAGCGCGAAGGCGGGCACCGTGATCGCGAACAGCTTCACCCAGTACTGGAACGCCTGCACCAGCGTGACCGCGCGCAGCACCCCGGTGGCCACGGTGCCCAGCACGATCACCGCGACCACGAGAATCCCGGCCCAGTACGGGAAACCGACGATCGCGGCCAAGGTCATACCGGCGGCCTGCAGCTGCGGCACCAGGTACAGCCAGCCGATCAGCACCACCAGCGCGGTGCACAGCGAGCGCAGCCGCAGCGAATCCAGCCGCGCCTCCGCGAAGTCCGGCAGCGTGAAGGCTCCCGAGCGGCGCATCGGAGCGGCCACGAACAGCATCAGCGCCAGGTATCCGGCGGCGAAGCCGATCGGGTACCAGAGCGCGTCCACGCCGTCCTTCAGCACCAGCCCAGCGACGCCCAGGAAGGAGGCGGCCGACAGGTACTCGCCGGAGATCGCCGCGGCGTTGTGCTCCTCGCGGACCTCCCGCCGCGCGGCGGTGAAGTCCGTCGTGGTGCGCGCCGACCGGGAGCCCCAGATCCCGATGGCGAAGGTCGCCGCGACGATCAGCGCGACGCCGACCAGGGACCAGGCGTTCGCGGCCATCGCGCCGAAGTCGTCGCTCACGGGCGTCACTTCTCGACCATGTCGAGGAAATCGCGCTCGTGCCGCTCCGCCCGCCGGGTGCAGAGGTAGCCGATCAGCACCAGGAACGGGTAGATCAGCACGCCCAGCAGCAGCCACGGCAACCGGACGCCCAGCACCGCCAGATCGCCGATCGACGGCACCGCCCAGAACAGCACCGGGAGCCCGAACAGCACCGCGACCACGACGCCGGTCAGCATCAGCGCGCTGCGCAGCTGCGCCTTCACCAAGCTGGTGACCAGCACTTCGCCGACGCTGTTCTGCTCCTCCAGCTCCATGATGGTGCGCGCGACCTGGCGGGTCCGGCGGCGGTCGGCGAGCACCACGCGCTTGCGGCGCGGGCGGGGTGTGAACTCGCCGAGCCGGCCGCGGATGTCGAAGCCCTCGGGACTCATCCGGCCGAACCGCGGGTCACTGCGCATCTTCCGTCCTGGTCAACCACCGCCGCCGCGATGCCCCAGCTGGCACGCTCACGCGAGCCGTCGCCAAGCGCCGTCAGGCGTTTTCGGGCCCACCCTCGCAGCTCGCACCGCCGCGGGTTCTCAGCGTCCGCCTGGCGAGGACGGCCCGGCCGCCGTGTATTGGTCATACATAAGGCCGGGCATCCGCAGTCCAGGCGGGCGCTGCAACTCCCGCAGGGGGGCCGCCACCCGCACCGCCACGCAAAACGAGCCTGGAAAAGCCTCACTGCTGGCCCCAGTTCTGCCTCGGTGCGCGGACCAGCCGGTCCTTGAGCTCGCGGGTGTGGCGCCTGCTGACCGGCAGTTCCTTGGGCTGGCCGCCGCCGAGCACCACCGAGTACCCGGACGAGGACATCCGCAGCTCGGTGACCAGCGACAACGACACCAGGAAGGATCGGTGGATGCGCAGGAAACCGGCCTCGGCCCAGCGCTCCTCCAGCTGTGCCAGGGGGATTCGCACCAGGTGCGAGCCGTCGGTGGTGTGCAGGCGCGCGTAGTCGCCCTGCGCCTCCACCCACCGGACGTCCTTGCGCGGGATCATCCGCGTGGTGCCCGCCAGCTCGACCGGGATGACCTCTTCGTCGTCCGGCGCCGGGGCTTCCAGCGCGCGGAGGCCCTTGGCCGCCTGCAGCTTGTTCTTCTCGATCGTGCGCAGCGCGCGGTCGATCCGCTCGGCGTTCGCCGGTTTCATGATGTAGTCCAGCGCGCCGACCTCGAAGGCTTCGAGGGCGTTCTCCTCGTGCCCGGTGATGAACACCAGGGCGGGCGGGTTGCGGAACGCGGTGAGCACCCGCGCCAGCTCCATCCCGCTGAGGCCCGGCATCGACACGTCCGCGAACACGGCATCCACAATGGACTCGTCCGCGTCGCGCTGGCCGAACAGGTCGGGATCGTCGCTGCGGAGCAGGCGCAGCGCTTCGGCGGCATCGGAGGCCGTCAGCACCCGCCCGACCCTGGGATTGCTGCCGAGCCGGTACTTCATCTCGTCCAGCCCGGCCATCTCGTCGTCAACGGCCAGAACGACGAGGCCTGCGGGGTTCTCTCGTGTACTCACTGCACGCCATATCCTGCCGTCGCATCCCCACTCGCCCCGAGTGAGTCCAGTCACGCCTTGCCAACAAAGCTAATTGCTAACGGAGCGCGGTGGTTCTCAGGGGGCTTACCACGAAATTCCCCCCTCGGCGCAACGGTTCTTCGCCCGTTCAGCCCAACAACTGCGACCGAACGAGTGACAACCAAAGCAGGTACGTCGACGCAGAGCAACGGCCTTGATCACCGTCCGCACCACCGTCGCCCGGGCACGCCGAGAACGACCGCAGTTCCGGTTGAAACTGCGGTCGATCACGTTCCGGGATCACCTTCCCAACGGGAACCGTGACCTCACCTTGTCTTTGAAGCGGCGCAGCCGCTCAGCCCACCCTCGCAACTCGCACCGCCGCGGGTTCTCAGCGCTCGCCTGGCGAGGACAGCCCGTTCGTCGTGTATCGGACATACATGAGAACGCCGATCCCGGAGCCAGGCGGGCGCTGAGGTTCCGCCACCCGCACCGCCACGCAGAACGAGCCTGGAAAACCGCGTTCAGAGCCCGAAGCGGTTCCACATCGCGCGGTGCTCCAGGGCCTCCACAGTGGACAGGACCGCGTCCGCGGGGGAGCCGCCGAGGCGGATCGACGAGGACATGCCGAGCCGGGCCAGCAGCGGCTTGCGCTGCTCGACGATGTGCAGGTGGGCGTCCGGGAACTTCTCCTTGACGATCTCCCGCAGCGAGCCCACGCCGTCCACCAGACCGAGCTCCGCGGCCTTCGCGCCGGTCCACACCTCGCCGGAGAACAGGTCGTCGTCGCTGCTCTGCAGCTTGCCGCCGCGACGCTTGCGCACCCAGTCCCGGAACTGCTCGTGCAGCTCGCCCTGCAGGCCGCGCAGCCACTGCACGTCCTCCTCCTTCTCCGGGCGGAACGGGTCCAGCCGCACCTTGTGCTCGCCCGCGGTGTACACCCGGCGCTCCACGCCCAGCTTCTCGATCAGCCCGGTGAGCCCGAAGCTCGCGCTGACCACGCCGACGGATCCCACGATCGACGTCGGGTGCGCGTAGATCTCGTCGGCCGCGCAGGCCAGCCAGTACCCGCCGGAGGCCGCGACGTCCTCGCAGTAGGCCAGCACCGGCACGTCCTTCTCCGCGGCCAGTTCCCGGATCCGGTCCGCCACCAGCGCCGACTGGGTCGGCGCGCCGCCGGGCGAGTTGACCGCCAGGACCACTCCGGCGAGCCGGTCGTGGCCGAACGCGCGGGTCAGCGCCGACTCGGCCGTCTGGGTCGAGATCGTCGGCCGGCTCATCGGCGACGGGGTCGAGGTGATGACACCGTGCAGCTTCACGACCGCCACCACCGGTCCGCGCTCAGCTCGCTCGGCGAGCTTGCCGGGCAGCTTCGCGGACAACTTGCCGGACAACAGGTCGGTGAACTTCTGCGGCGCCTTCTCGGTCATACCCCGACGTTACCGGCTCACCGCCGGCCCGGCCGCCAACCCGATGCCCGTTTCGTCGTACGCCGGCGGCGGCAGCGGACGCACGCCCGGCGCGAACTTCGGCACCCGCATGATGACCTTCATGCCCGCGCCCTGCTCGGTCTCCACCACCAGGCCGTAGTCGTTGCCGAAGGTCGCCCGCATCCGGTTGTTGATGTTGCCGAGCCCGACGTGCGCGCCGGTCAGGTGCGCGTTGGCCAGCTCCGCGTCGAGCCGCTCCGGGTCCATCCCGATGCCGTCGTCGTCCACGCTGATCAACGCCTCGGTCCCGTTGTCCTCGGCGGTCACCGACACGGTGCCGCCGCCCGGCTTGTTCGCCAGGCCGTGCCGGACGGCGTTCTCCACCAGCGGCTGCAGCGCCAGGAACGGCACCACCACCGGCAGCACCTCCGGCGCGATCTTGAGCTGGATCTTCAGCCGGTCGGGGCCGAACCGGGCGCTCTCCAGGATCAGGTAGCGGTCGATGTTGCGGATCTCGTCGGCCAGCGTGGTGTAGAGCCCGCTGGTGCGGAACGAGTAGCGGGTGAAGTCGGCGAACTCCTGCAGCAGGTCCCGCGCGTGCTCCGGGTCGGTGCGGATCAGCGAGCCGATGGTGTTCAGCGCGTTGTAGATGAAGTGCGGCGAGATCTGCGCCCGCAGCGCGCGCACCTCGGCCTGCGCCAGCCGCTCCTTGGATTCCTGCAGCTCAGCGAGCTCCAGCTGGGTCGACACGTGGTTGGCGACCTCGGCGGCGGCCCGCAGCAGGCGCTTGCGGTCGCCACCTGCGATCACCGCCAGCGCGCCGCGCGTCTCGTCCTCCACCTCCAGCGGCACCACGACGGCGTGCCGCATCGGGCACGGCCGGTGCTCGCAGGTCACGTCGCCGTGGTCGAGGAACTCGCGCTTGCCGGTGCGCAGCACCTGCTCGATCTTGGTGCGCAGGTCGGCGTAGTGGTGGTTGGCCTCGCCGTCCCAGCTCAGCAGTGTGCCGTCGGCGTCCACGATGCCCACCGCCACGCACGCCAGCAGCTCGCGCAGGTGCGGCGCGGCCTTGTCCGCCGACGCCGGGGTCAGCCCGGCGCGCAGGTGCGGAGCCGCGCTCGTCACGCGGTGCAACGCAGCCAACGTCGCGTCCTCCACCGAGGTGCTCACCCGACGCGCCCGGCACAGCAGGACGAACATGCCGAGCACGGCGAGCGCCGCGAGCGTGGTCAGCACCGTCCGCTCAGTCAACAACTCCGCCACAACATCAATCTGCCCGATGCGCACACTAGGAATCAAGACAGCTACGCTCAGTGCGCGCTTTCCATCGGTAAGCGGTACCTCACTCTTCCGTTCAGCGGTATGGACCAGCTCCACCTGCGGCTATTCGGCTGTGCACAACCGCCGAATCCATCCACAACCTGTGGACAACTACTTCAGCAACCGGGAGAACCGGCGATCCGCCAGTGGTTTGCCACCCGTCTGGCAGGTCGGGCAGTACTGCATCGACCGATCCGCGTAGGACACCTCGCGGACGAGGTCCCCGCACACCGGGCAGGGCAAGCCGGTCCGCGCGTGCACCCGCAGCCCCGAGCGCTTCTCCGCTTTCAAGCGCGCGGCGTCCTGGCCCAGCGAGCGCTGCACCGCGTCCTTCAGGATCTCCTGCGTGCTCTCGTGCAGGCGCGCCACCGCATCGGCGTCGAGCTTGCCCGAAGTGGCGAAGGGCGAGAGCTTCGCGGCGTGCAGGATCTCGTCGGAGTAGGCGTTGCCGATCCCGGCCAGCGCGGACTGGTCGGTGAGCAGCGTCTTGATCCGCTCGGTGCGCCCGGACAGGATCGCGGCCAGCCCGTCGGCGTCCAGGTCCAGCGCGTCCGGGCCCAGCTTCGCGATCCCCGGCACCTCGGCCGGATCGGCGACCACCCACACCGCCAGCTTCTTCTGGGTGCCCGCCTCGGTCAGGTCGAACCCGACCCCGCCGAGGTGCACGCGCAACGCGATCGGCCCGCGACCGGGCTTCGGCGGTGCGGGCGAGAGCTTGTCCGACCAGCGCAGCCAGCCGGCCCGCGCGAGGTGGCAGACCAGGTGCAGCCCGTCGCAGTCCAGGTCCAGGTACTTGCCGTGGCGCGCCGCCCCGGTGACGGTGCGGCCGTGCAGCTCGGTCCACGGCGGGCTGGCCGTCTTCAGCACGCTCATCGACGCGACGTCGACCCGGACCACACTCCGACCCACGGCGTTGTCGCGCAGGTGCTGCGCCAACGCTTCGACCTCAGGAAGTTCCGGCACGACACCAGTGTGCGGTGTCCGTGAGCGTTTTGGGGCGCTGCGACACCCCGAAGCGCTCACGGCCGCGTGGTCACTCCACCGGCTGCAGGCTGCCGTTCATGTCGGGTTCCGCGTAGAGCTCGATGTGGCGGGCCACCTCGGAGACCTCCTTGCGGACGTCGTAGAAGCCGCGCACCACGCCCACCCAGGTCTCCGGCGGGTTCTCCTCGTGATCGCCCGGCGTGGCCGCGGTGACCGTCCACGGCCGGTGCAGCACCCAGCGCACCGGGAAGAACAGCACCGCCACGATCAGCAGCAGGATCAGCCACGACGGCACGTACACCTCGTCGGGCGTCCAGATCACGAACAGCACGACCAGGAACAGCAGCACCCCGCCCATCACCACGCCGGGACCGGCACCGCCGTTGACGTCGTGCTCGAACTCCTCCGCCGCGATCGGATTGGACCACTCCAGGTTCGCCTTGATGGTCCACTCGCGGCCGTCGGAGCCCCGCACCACCCGGTTCATCGTCGCCTCCCCGCCCACCCGGGCTGGTCGCCTCGCCAACATCGCTTCGCCACTGGAACCCCGGCGCTAACCGAGCGTGAAGCAACGGTACCGCGCGCGTCATGGGCCCGACGGGTGATAGTCGTTCCCGAACGGGCCCATTGTCGATCATGTCCGACGCCCGGGCCAACCCCGCGGCGGCACGTCAAGCGCGGCGCAAGCACCTCCGCGACCGCCCGACCGGCAGATCCGACGCCTGGTGATACGCCTCACGCAGCCCGCGCCGGGCCCGGTGCGCCAGCACGGCGGTCGCGTTCGGCGTCAAACCGAGCTGCCGCGCGATGCTGGCCGGCCGGTGCCCCTCCACCTCGGTGCGCCACAGGACCTCGCGCCACCGCGCGGGCAGCCGCAGGAACGCCCTGGCCAGCAGCTCGCCCTCCGCCTGCGCCACCTGGTGATCGCCCTGCCGCGGCACGTGCTCGCCCAGCTCGTCGGAGGTCATCGGCTCGTCCCGCCGCGCGGCCGCCCACTCCGCGAGCACCCGCCGGACCACCGTGAACAGGTACGTCCTGATCGCGTCCCGAGGCCCGTGCCCGGCGCGAACCGCGCGCAGCACGCGCAGGAAGACCTCCGCCACCACGTCGTCGACGTCGATCCCCGGGCGCTGCATGCTCAGCGCGAACCGCCGCACCATGGGCGCGTGCCTGCGGTAGAGCTCCCCGAAAGCGGAATCGTCGCCCGCCCGCAACCGCGCCAGCAGCGCCCCGTCCTCCGACGACAGCACCGCAGCTTCGCTCAGCCCCAACGTTCCTCCCCCAGCCCAGCCGACCGGCGAACCCCTCCGCACCGGCCGGAATCGCCACCGCGGACGCCCCGGACGACGGCGGCACCAGGAGGTCGCGGTGGATCTCGGCGAAACCCGCGAAACGATCGGCCACCCGCGCTGCGCTCAGCGCGCCGGTGGAACTCCCCCAGATGACGCCGGCACCGGCCACCGCCGACCGCGCCGGGCACGTCACCGTCAGACTGTCGCTGGCTCCGCCGAAGACCGCAACCTCCGCCGCCACCCACCCGCGTGGCTCCGCGCCCTCCCGGACGATCTCCCCCGCCGCTGCTGGAGCACCTCCGGCCGACATCCGGCCTGAACGGCATATCACCAGGTCAAGCGGGCAGGACACCGAGATCCGCTGGACGCCGAACCCATCCGCGCGACGCCCGTTCTGATCAATTGGGGCCCCCCGGTGAACATGCTCGGAAGCATGGGCTAGAGTAGTCACCAACAGCCCACCGGGGCGATGAAGATGCGGATGTAGCGCAGCTGGTAGCGCATCACCTTGCCAAGGTGAGGGTCGCGGGTTCGAGTCCCGTCATCCGCTCGGAGCTGGGAGCCGTGTGCCAAACTTTCGTTTTGGCCTCGGCTCCTCGCCATTTTATTGGGGGGTTCGAACCCCCCAAGCCCCCCCACGGTGCGGGGGTTGGTTTTCGAGTGCTCCTTGCGGTGGGGGGCGTTCCCGGCCTGGGTTCTGGACCAGCGATTCGGCGCTGACGTCGGTGGGGGCCACAGGACCCAGGCATCGGTGGGGCCGTTTGCTCGTTGGGTTATCGGGCTGTTGGTCATGGTTTGACTCGGGTGACTCGGGTTCTGTGGGGTTGGTTTCTGGGTGGGCTGGTGGGTGTCTGCTTTGGCATCTGTGGGATCTCTTCGTTGTTGGGTGTCGGTGTTGCTGGGGTGGGGCCGGTTCGTCTTCGGTGGTGGGTTCTTCTCGGGGGTCGGCTTGGTGGGGTTTGGGGGGTTTGGGTGGGTTTTGGGTTTGGTTTGATCTTCTTTTTGGTTTTGGGTTCGCTCGAAATTGGGAATTTTCCTGACTCTGGGGTTATGCGGGGTGCGCGGGTTGGTGGGGTGTGATCTTCTCGTGAGCGCCTTGTTCTCGGTTTTTGGAGGGTTTTTCATGCGTCGGGTTGTTGTTGGTCTGCTGGCCTTCGGAGTTCTCGGAAGCATCGGAGGCGGGGTTGCCAATGCAGTTGGCCAGCCCTACCAGCAGCCGAATTCCTCGGAATCCTGGGGGTGGCAGATCAACGGGCAGAAGTTCAGCTCCTGGCAGGGCGGGTCGAGCTCCACCACCTCCAGCACCACCTCTTCGACGACGTCCACCACCACTACCAGCACTTCCGCCCGATCCGGCGACGGCGGGCAGGGTGGCAGCGCGCAGGGTGGCTCGTCCTCCAGCTACGTCCAGGGCGACGGTTGGGCGTACAGCTACGCGCAGGGCGAGAACGCTCAGGGCGCAAACGGTTGAGTTCCGGGATGTGCCGCGCTCGGTGGCGGGCGCGGCACATCCCTTTTCGCGCGCATGTTCGTCCACCGCTTTTCAGATCGGGATCACCGCGACAGCCGACGATCCCCATTCCCCATTCAGCACGCGCAGGATTAATTCGCAAATGCTGAACCGGAGTTGAATTACTTCCGCGTTGATCCGGTTCGCCGTCGCTGCCGGGATCGGCTCCGCCGAGCGGTTCCGGGCGGGTGCGCCCTGCCGATAAGCTCCCTCCCCGGAGCACGGGTCGCCGTGCGCGGGGAGGAGCTGCATGTCCGGTGCCACTCGTTCGCGGGTGCGGCGGTTGTCGGGCGTCGGGTTGTGCGTGCTCGCCGTAGGCATCGGGCTCGCCGCGGCCGGCTGGATCCTGCCCTCGCCCACCGCGTCCGGCTACACGAGCGTGCCGAACACCTGCGAGTCGGTTTCACCGCATTCGCTGGAGCAGGCGTTCGAGCCGCGGCAGGCCGAGGTCTACGAGCAGCGGCACGGCATCGACGGCGGCCGGCACAGCTCGAAGTGCCAGTGGCGGACCGAAGGACCGGTGCACGCCGAGCGGAAGACCCGGCTGCACGTCGAGATGGCGATCGAGTTCGACCGCGAAGCACGCCCGGACACCACCTACGTCGACCAGTTCCTCGACTACCTGGAGCTTGAACCGGGCGCAGCCGAAGTACCGGACCTGGACGCCCGAGCGGTCCTGATCCGCAGCCCCCGCGACGTCCAGCTCGTCGCGGCCAAGGCCAACATGACGATCGCGGTCCGCTACAGCGCCGCGGCGCCGACCGCGGAACTCGAACCGGTCGCCCGCCAGGTGGTCGAGGAGCTGCTGGTCGTCGCGGGCTGAGATCGGTGGAGTTCTTCTCCGCGTTGCGATGATTCTGCGCCGTGGGCGGGGTCCATGGGGTGGCAGTTTCGACATCGCGGAGGAACGGACATGACCGCAGAGCTCTGGGAGCTGGTCCACGAGGAGCGCGAAGCGCTGGCGGCTGATCTATCGGGGCTTTCCGAGGAGCAGTGGTCGACGCCGTCGCTCTGCGAGGGGCTGACCGTGCGGGAGGTGCTCGCGCACATCACCGCGGCCGCGAGCTTGAACCCCGTGCAGTGGCTGGCGGGCGTGATCCGCTGCCGCTTCGACTTCGACAAGCAGGTGGCCATGCGGTTGGCCGAGCACCTGGGCGCGGACGGCGCCGAGACGCTCGACCGGTTCCGCCGCGTCATCACGAGCCGGACGAAGCCGCCGCTGCCGGTGGTGGCGCTGCTCGGCGAGGTGATCGTGCACGGCGAGGACATCCGGCGGCCGCTGGGCATCCGCCGCGACTACCCGATCAGCACCATCACGCGGCTGGCCGAGTACTACCGCGGCTCCGACCTCGTCGTCCGGGCGAAGGGCCGCATCGGTGGTCTGCGGCTCGCCGCGAACGACGGGCCGTTCGAGACCGGCGCCGGGCAGCTCGCGTCCGGAACCACCCTGGCGCTGATCATGGCGATGGTCGGCCGCACGACGTACTGCGACGACCTCGAAGGCGACGGCGCCGCAGCCCTCCGCTCCCGCTAAGCGGTCGATCCGGCTCCTTCGGGCCGCAGCCGCGAGGTGTGTCGCGACAACGGCATGAGCTGTCGCAAGCGCGCAGCGCTTAACCCAAGCTCGCAACCGGCACCGCCGCGGGTTCTGAGCGGTTTCCTGGCGAGGACGGCCCCTCCGCCGTGTATTGGACATACATCAGGAGGGGCATCCGCAGTCCAGGGAACCGCTCAGGTTCCGCCACCCGCACCGCCGCGCAGAACGAGCACGGTTTCTTTCAGCCCTGGGCGGTGATGCCGGTGCCGATCGGGCAGGAGACGCCCGTGCCGCCGAGGCCGCAGTAGCCGTTCGGGTTCTTGGCGTCGCTCAGGTACTGCTGGTGGTAGGTCTCCGCGTAGTAGAAGGCCTCCAGCGGGGCGATCTCGGTGGTGATCTCGCCTCGGTTCGCCGCGCTGAGGGCCTGCTGGAACACCTCGCGGCTGGCCTCCGCCTCGGCCCGCTGGGCGTCGTCGGTGAGGTAGATCGCCGAGCGGTACTGGGTGCCGATGTCGTTGCCCTGGCGCATGCCCTGGGTGGGGTCGTGGTTCTCCCAGAACACCTTCAGGACCTGGGCGTAGCTGATCACCTTCGGGTCGAAGACGACCAGCACCACCTCGGTGTGCCCGGTGCGGCCGGAGCAGACCTCTTCGTAGGTCGGGTTCGGGGTGTAGCCGCCCGCGTAGCCGACCGCGGTGGTCCACACCCCTTCGGTGCGCCAGAAGACGCGTTCCGCGCCCCAGAAGCAGCCCATGCCCACGACCGCCGTGGCGTAGCCGTCCGGGAACGGCGGAACGATCCGGCGATCGGGGTGCACCGCGTGGAACTCCGCCACCGGCAGCGGGGTGTCCCGTCCGGGCAGGGCCGCCGCCTGGTCGATCAGGCTCGTCTTGTCACCGAAAAGCGCCATGTTCCCGAGGGTACGCCTGGATCAGCGGCGATCCTGGTGCTTGGGATGCGGACGGGTCTCCTCGTCCGGGCCCGGCGGGGGCTCCGGGCGCGAGTGTCGGCCGGTCCCCGCGCGGCGAGCCGGTGGGCGCGGTCGGCCCGGCGGCGTCTGCCGGGGTTCCACGTCGCCGACCAGGCGCTTGGCCAGCGCGGAGTCCTCCTGGAGCGGGGCCGCGCGGCGGCGCGGTGGGGCGTCGATCGGACGCTGCGGGCGCGCGTACGGGCGACCCGGTGCCACGCCGTTGCGGGGTTCGGCGGCGCTCTGGCGACCGTTCGGCGGCAAGTCCGCTGGTGGGCGGGCGGTTCCGGTCGGCATGGAACTGCGGTCCTGCGGTGCGCCGTTGCGCGCCTCCAGCGGGCGGACCGGCCCGTCCGCCCGGTTCGGCAGGGAGTCCGCGCGCCTCCGGCGGCCGACGCCGACGTCCGGGCGCGGCGGCACAGCGGGCTGATCGGACGGCTTCACCTCGCCGACGGGCCTGACCCGGCGCGGCTGGTCGGCGTCCTCCGCCCTCCGGCGCGGGCGGCCGGCTTCCGGCACCGGGGTACCGCGCGGAGGTGTCGGCGGACGCGGGCGGTCGTCCTGCGCTGCCGTGCCGCGAGGCGGTGTGGGCGGACGGTCGTCCTGCGCCCGGTCGTCCTGCGCCGGCGTGCCGCGGGGCGGGGTGGGTGCGCGGCGACGGCCCGGGCGGCCGACCGCGGTCACCTTCGTCGTCGCGTCCGGGGCCGGTTTCGGGTCGGGCTCGTCGTCCTCTTCGGACTCTTCGGGCTCCTCGACGTCGACCGGGTCGTCCTTCTTCTTCGGGGCCGGGGTGAGGTAGTGCCGCAGCTTCATCGTCGGGTCCTCGATGAACTTCCACGACAGCGTGCCGATCACGTACGCCAGCGGTGCCGCGCAGATCAGCATCAGCCACTGGTTGCGCACGCCCGCCATGGCCAGCAGCTGCTGGATCGGGAAGCCCCACACGTACACGCCGTAGCTGCCGTTGACCCACACCCCGGGGACGGTCAGCCGGGCGGGCCAGAAGTGCCCGGCAAGCACCACCGCGTAGCTGACCACGAAGACCATCAGGAAGGAGCCGGCGATGCTGTTGGGCATCAGCGCCAGCACCACCAGCCCGGCGCCCGCGGCCAGCGGCGACAGCGGGATCCGGTAGAGGTTCAGCACCACGCCGAAGGCGAACGCGACCAGGAACGCCACCAGCGACTCGACCGGGACGCTGAGCAGCGAACCCGCCGACTCCGAACCGGGGATCTGGTCCAGGTGCCGGTCCCAGATGACCAGCGCGACCAGCGCGACCACCATGATCCAGCGGTACTTGTCCTTGC
Organism: Saccharopolyspora antimicrobica; assembly: GCF_003635025.1. Classification (GTDB taxonomy): domain Bacteria; phylum Actinomycetota; class Actinomycetes; order Mycobacteriales; family Pseudonocardiaceae; genus Saccharopolyspora; species Saccharopolyspora antimicrobica. Next base: position 2,616,831 of record NZ_RBXX01000002.1, read on the forward strand.
CCGCGCCGACCACGAGCAGCAGGAACAGGCCCGCGTAGGCGAGCAGCTCCATCGGCAGCGTCCACAGCGAACCGTTCACCGCGTCCGGCCACGGGTTGTCCGCGAACACCCCGGGCAGCTCGTGCTTGAGGGTGAGCATCCCGGCGTTGTTGACGATGTAGCCCCAGGTGCCGTGCGCGGCGAAGTAGTCGCCCGCGGACAGGGTGGTGACCAGCGGGCCGATGATCAGCGCCATGGCCAAGGTCACGGTCAGCATCGGCGGCCACAGCCGCAGGACGCGCTTCGCCGCGAACCTGCCGAGATGCGGGTCGCGGAGCCAACTCTCCGTGATCTGGAAGCCGCTCATCGCGAAGAAGCCCATCAGGACGCCGTCGTCGGGCCGCAGCGCCCAGTCCTTCGAGAACAGCACTCCCTCGCCGGCCAGCGGTGAGCTGTGGCCGTAGATGACCAGCACCGCACCGATCATCCGGATCCAGGCGAAACCGTGGTGCGGCTCGGCGAACAACTCCGGACGGGTGTGCACGACCCGCGCATCACCCACCCAGATCACCCCATCAAGTCAATGCCCCCGCCAGAAAGGTCAACGCTGCGTAGCCTAGCTGGGGGCGCGGCGGTTGGGGACCCATTACCTCGTAGCCGCCCGGGACGACCAGACCGGGGGCCGGATCGTTATCCGGCCGGTGCCCCGCAGCCCACCGACCGGGTGCCAGAATGGCGATCGATCGCATGTGGGGGCGTTCGCTGTTCAATCCGGAAAGGGCGCATCGGTGACCTGGCAAGACGAGTTGCAGAATCTCGACGCCGAACTCGCGGCGGGTCGGATTTCCGCCGAGGAGTATCGCCAGCGGCGGGACGCCGTGCTCGGTCGCGCTCAAGGCGGGCAGAACGGACCTGCTTCCGGCGGATTCCCGCAGCAGCAGCCCGGCACTCCGTCGGGCGGTCTTCCGCAGCAGCCCGGCACTCCGGCCGGAGGTACTCCGCAGCAGGGCAGCCCGTTCCCGCCCGCTTTCAGCTGGGGAGACGCCGCTGCGCAGGGGGCGCAGCAGCAGGCCCAGCCGCAGGCATCGGGCGACGCCACGCAGGTCGTGCCGAACCCGATCGCTCCGCAGCCGCCGCAGAACGACTCCGAGAGCACCCAGGTCGTCAACCTCAACCAGCAGCAACAGCAGTGGCCTGCGCAGCAGCCGCCACCGCAGCAGCCGCAGTGGGGCCCGCAGCAGGGCTGGGGCCCGGTGGAGAGCACCGGCACCCCGTGGGGCGACGACCTGCCCGGCGGGCAGCCGGAGCACGGCGACGCGGCCTGGATGCGGCAGGGCCCCGAGGTCTTCGACAGCGCGGGCAAGTCCGGCAAGGGCAAGCTCATCGCCGGGCTGTCCATCGGCGGTGTGCTGGTGGTCGGCCTGATCGTCGCGCTGATCTTCTTCTTCACCAGCGGCAACGACAGCCCGGGCGAGGTCATCGAGGCCGAGCCGACCGTGCAGACCCCGCCGCCGCCGACGACCAAGGAACTGCCCGAGCCGCCCGCGGCCAACCCGAACCCGCCCGCCAACCCGCAGGACGTGCTGGTCGGCGTGGAGGGCCCGGCGCACCCGTGGAACGGTCCGCTGGACCTGCCCGCGCTGCAGGGCCACAAGGCCGGCGTGCTGCAGCCGCAGGCGGTCCTGGACACCGCGATCCAGAACGGCCTGACCGACGGCTGGTTCACCAAGACCGACGGCCCGCCGCAGGTCACGCTGCTCGCGCTGCGCATGCCGAGCCCGGACGCGGCGTCCACCGTGGTGCAGAAGTACCTCGACGCCCAGCAGGGCCTGGCCGTCGAGGAGGAGCTGTCGTACAAGGGCGTGGAGGTCGTCTCCACCGGCAGCACCTTCCGCACCGCCTACGTGTCGCACGGCTGGGTGGTCATCATCGACTCCAGCGGTGACCAGGCCGAGCAGAAGTTCAAGGACGTGCTCGCGCAGCAGCTCGCCAAGACCCCGCCGACCGTCCGCAACTGACGACCGACGCGAAACGGCCCGTCCACCTCGGTTCGAGGAGGACGGGCCGTTTCGCTTCCGTCAGGCTTCGTAGTCGGTGGTCTTGAGGAGTTCCCGCAGCGTGGCGCGGGAGACGTCCGGGCCGAACTGGGCGGCGATGCCGGACTTGCCGGCCTCCGCCAGGCGCTGCCAGGTCTCGTCGTCGCTGAGCAGGCGGATCACCTCGGCGGCCAGGCCCGGCGCGTCGTCGGCGACGAGCACCTCCTTGCCGTGCTCCAGGTGCATGCCCTCGACCGCCACCGTCGTGCCGACCACCGGCACCCCGAGGCTGAGGCTCTCGCCGACCTTGCCCTTGACGCCCGCGCCGAACCGCAGCGGCGCCAGGGTCACGCGGCTCCGCGCGTAGTGCGGCTCCAGCTCCGCGACCCAGCCGTGCACCTCGACACCCGGCCCGGCCAGCGCGCGGACCTCGTCGGTCGGGTTGCTACCGATCACGTGCAGCACCGCATCCGGGCACTCCTCGCGCACCAGCGGCATGATCTCGCGGGCCGCCCAGCGCACCGCGTCGACGTTCGGCGGGTGGTCGAAGCTGCCCACGAACACGACGTCCTTGCGGCCGTCGGGCTGCGCCGGGCTCCAGTCCACCTCGTGCACGTTGGACAGCACGCGGACGTCGGCTTCGGGGACGAGCTCGCCCAGCAGCGCCCGCTCCGCTTCCGAGACCACCAGCGTGACGTCGCACGCCCTGGCCAGGCCGAGCTCCATCTGCCGGGACGCGAAGGCCTTGCGGCGCAGGGCCTCGGCCTTGTCCGCGTCGCCCTGCTGCTCGGCGACCTCGGCCTGCCGCTCCAGCCGGAGGAAGTGCACGTCGACGGTGTCGTAGGCGATCACCGCCTGCGGCGCGCAGGTGCGCAGCTCCTCCACCAGGCTCCAGGCGACCTGCGGGCGCGACAGCAGCGCCAGCGAGATCTCCGAACCGGCCTCGTGCAGGAACGCCTGCTGCAGCTCCGGTGCGGGCAGGACGGTGACGCCGAGCTGCTGCAGCTCCGTGGTGTAGGGCTCCAGGTGCGCGTGGTTGGCCGGGAAGAACACCACCCGGCAGCCGAGCTCGACGAACTGCTCCAGCACGCGGCGGATCCGCACCGAGCCGGAGTCGAAGTCCGGGCGCGGCACCTGGTGGTCCTTGACCAGCACGATCGGTCCGTGGTGGCCGCGGGTGCCGCGGTGGCGGGCCAGCCAGAGGTTGCGCGGCGAGGCCTCCGGCAGGTGCTCGGCGGCGAGCGTGTCCGCCCACTTCGCCACGAAGGCCTTGCGGTTGATCTCCTGGTGCTTCTTCACCCCGGTGCTGAGGTCGGTGCCGTTGGACACGCCCTCGTGGTGCACCACGACGGCCTTCGGCTGCACCACGGTCCGGTAGCCGGCCGCGCGCACCGCGAACGCCAGGTCGGTGTCCTCGTAGTAGGCGGGCGCGTAGCGGGTGTCGAAGCCGCCGACCTGCTGGAACACGTCGTTGCGGACCAGGATCGCGGCCCCGGAGCAGTAGTCGACGTCGCGGACCACGTTGAACTCGGCGCCACCGGGATCGGTGTTGCGGCCGTAGTTCCAGCCGTTGCCGTCGGCCCACACGATGCCGCCGGCCTCCTGCAGCCTGCCGTCCGGGTAGACCAGCTTGGCGCCGACCAGCCCGATGCGGTCGTCGGAGCGCATCGTGTCCATCAGGATGTCGAGCCAGGACTCGGTGACCTCGGCGTCGTTGTTCAGGAAGAACAGGTACTCGCCGCGGGCGTGCTCGGCACCGAGGTTGCAGGCGCCGATGAACCCGAGGTTGCGCTCGGCGCGCACCAGCCGCACGCCTTCGCAGGCGGCGAGCTTCTCGGCGCTGTCGTCCGGTGAGGCGTCGTCGACGACGATCACCTCGAACGGCACGGAGACCACGTGCCCGCCCAGGAATCGCAGGCACTGCCGGGTGTAGGGCCACTTGCCGTGCACCGGCACGATCACGCTGACCAGCGGCTGGTCGCTGCGCGGCACCGGCAGCGGGCCGGTCTCGACGACCTCCTCGGCCTGCACGACGCCCGGCTTGCGGCCGAGGACGATCTCGTAGGCGTCGCGGCGCGCGGTCCCGCGCGGCGCCACCCGCTCCACGACCTTGCGGTACTTCGTCACCGCGCGCTGCACCAGCGCGGAGTTCTGCGCCGCCAGCTCGGCGTTCGCCTCGCCGAGCTCCGCCGCCTGCCGCTCGGCGTCCGCTACGCGTCCTTCGAGCCGCGCGACGGTGTCGCGCAGCCACTCGATGCGCGCCGCGTCGCGCTCCGCGCTCTCGTGGCGCTCGCGCAGCTCGCCGCCGAGCCGGTCGAGCTCCGCTCGCAGCTTCGCCTGCTCGCGAACTCCCTGGTCGGCGCGCTGCTCCTCGCTCTTGCGCAGCTCTTCGAGCCGCCCTATCACGCTCTTGAGCTCCTCGGCCTCGACGCGACTGCGCTGGTAGAGGTCGTTGAGCTTGGCGACGTCGGCGACCGCGGCGTCGCGCTGCTCGATGATCGGCGCGACGTCTCCGCTGCGCCGGGCGAGGGTGAGCTGGGCGTCGGTGAGCAGGGCCGCGGCGGGCAGCTTCGGCAGGTGCTTGTCGGAGGCGATGCCGAGCAGGTAGGTGTGCGGCACGCCCTGCTGGACGGTCCAGCCGTCCTCGCCCGGGTCGATGGTCTGCAGCCGGACGCCTTCGATCGCGGTGTCCGGGTCGCCGGGGTCGGCGGGGGTGAGCAGCGAGCCGACCGTCACGTTCTGCTTGAGCACCGCCACGTGCCGGAACGCGCCCTCCAGCAGGGTTTCGTACTGGTCGGCGGTGAGTTCCTTGACGTGGTACGGGTTGTCGTTGCCGTGCTCGTGCGAGTAGACCGCCGTGTCCGGGGTGCTGCTGAAGAACAGCCCGCCCTGGGCCAGCCGCGACTTGACCAGCCGCAGCACGGCGTCGTGGTCCTCAACGTGCTCTATGGCCTCGAAGCAGACGATCACGTCGAAGGGCTTGGCGTCGGCGAGCAGTTCGGGATCGGTGATCGAGCCGAGCTGGAAGGTGACGTCGCGGCTGCCGTACTTGCGCTTCGCGTGCTCGACGGTGTCGGGGTCGATGTCCACGCCCACGACCTCGGCGCCCTCGGCGGCCAGCAGCGCGGCGCCGTAGCCCTCGCCGCAGGCGAGGTCGAGCACCCGCTTGCCGCGCACGAACCGGGCGGCCATCGCGTAGCGGTGGTAGTGCTCGTAGATGACTTGGACGTCATCGGTCCACGGCACGCACCGCTCGCCGGTCCACTCGATCAGCCGCTCGTCCTTCGGGTCCCTCGCCACGTACCGCAGGCTATCGCCCGGATCTCGCCCCCGTGCCAATACGTCCGAACCCGTTGCGCGGCGTCGCGTTCCGGGGGCGGAGGGTGTCAAGGGTTCGTCGTTCCGGACGTGGAGCAGGAACTCCGCCACCGGGCCGCGCGGTGACTCCGGGGTCGGGGCGTTCGCTCAGATGAAAAACCTCTCATCCGGCTTTCATGCCCGGTCGCGGGAACGAAGGTCAGAGTGGACGTCATGAGGTCGGTTCCCAAGGCGGTCCTGCTGCTCGCGGCGATGGCGTTGCCCATCGCCGCGGTGCTGGTGAGCTTCGCGCTCACCGACGGACCGCGCGTTCCCCAAGTGCCCGCCACCGTGCAGATCGGCAGCTCGCCCGGACCCGACCCCACCACGGCGCCGCCCGCACCGACGACGGAGATCCCGCCGCCCGCGCCCGGCGACGACGACGATGACGACGACGATGACGACGACTGAGCCCGCGCCGACGCGCTCGCTCCCCAAGCTCCCCACCCGCCGGGGCACGCGCATCCCGGCCCGCGCGCAGATCATGGGCTGGCTGCTGCTGGTGCTGGTCGTGGTGCTGCTGGCGGTGGTGCTGATCGTGCGCTCGTTCCTGCACAACGACGTCAACGACCAGATCGCGGAGTCGCTGGAGCAGGAGGCGCACGAGTTCTCCACGTTCGCCGCCACCGGCCGCGACCCGAACACCGGCCAGCTGATAAGCGCCCCCGACGCGCTGTTCGACTCCTACCTGCGCCGCCAGTACCCGGATCCCGACGAGGCGCTGATCGGGGTGTGGCGCACGCCCACCGGTCTGCGCACGCTCGCCCAGGAGCAGAACGACCAGATCGAGCGCTTCGCCGAGGATCCGGCGATGGTGCAGCGGATCGTGGACCAGCCCAGCACCTGGGGCGTGGAGGACACGCCGCTGGGCCGGATGAGCTGGGTGAAGGTGCAGGCCGAGTCCGCCAACAGCGACCCGGCGTGGTTCATCGTCCAGCGCTACACCGACAAGGCGATGGGCGAAGCCGACCGGACCGTGCAGACCCTGCTGCTGGTCAGCGGGATCGGCGTGGCGATCGCGGCGCTGTCGTCGTGGGTGGTCGCCGGGCTGATCCTGGCGCCGGTGCGGGCTGTGCGGCAGACCGCCGCCGAGATCACCGAGCACGACCTGACCAGGCGCATCCCGGTCGAGGGCCGCGACGACATCGCGGCGCTGGCCGACCAGTTCAACGCGATGCTCGACCGGCTGGAGGACGCCTTCCGCATCCAGCGCCAGTTCGTCGACGACGCCGGGCACGAGCTGCGCACGCCGATCACGATCGTGCGCGGCAACCTCGAACTGCTCGGCGACGACCCGGCGGAGCGGGAGGAGGTGGTGCGGCTGTGCACCGACGAGCTGGACCGGATGACCCGCATCGTCAACGACCTGCTGATGCTGGCCAAGGCCGACCGGCCCGACTTCGTCACCCCCGCCCCGGTCCCGCTGGCCGAACTGACCAGCGACATCGAGGCGAAGGTGCGGTCGCTGGCGGACCGCCGCTGGGTGCTCGCCGACATCGGTGAGGGCGACGTGGTGGTCGACGAGCAGCGCGTCACCCAGGCGATGGTGCAGCTCGCGCAGAACGCGGTGCAGCACACCGAGCCCGGTTCGGAGATCCGCGTCGGTTCGTCGCTGGTCGACGGCACCGTCTCGCTGTGGGTGGCCGACCGCGGGCCCGGCGTCGATCCGGCCGAGGTGGAGAAGATCTTCGACCGGTTCACCCACGGCAGCGGCAAGGGCAAGGGCGGCGCCGGGCTCGGCCTGGCGATCGTCAAGGCCATCGCGGACGCCCACTACGGCCGGGTGCGCGTGCTGTCGGAGCCGGGCCACGGCGCGACCTTCCGCCTCGAACTGCCCGCCATCCCCCCGCACATCCCAGTCGAGGAGCCCTCCGCATGAATGGCCTTGTACCAACCCCAGTCCTCGACCGCACCTCAGCGGGCCCTGACACACACCGAGCCACAAGAAACTCCGAAGCCGAGGAGCTCCTTGCATGAACGGCCTTGTGCCAACCCGAGTTCTGCCCAACCGCACCTCAGGGGACCGTGACGCGAACCCAGCCACAAGAAACCCCGAAACCGCAAGATCACTCCCGAACGCGACCACCACTGTGAATCGCGGAGAGGCGGGACTGTGAAGATCCTGATCGCGGAGGACGAGACGCGCATCGCGGCGTTCATCGAGAAGGGACTGCGCGCCAACGGCTTCACCACCACCGTCGTCGGCGACGGCGACACCGCCCAGGACTACCTGCTCACCGGCGATTTCGACCTGGTGGTGCTGGACCTGGGGCTGCCGGGCAAGGACGGGTTCTCGGTGCTGAGGGCGGTGCGCGCCCAGCACATGACGGTGCCGGTGATCATCCTGACCGCCCGGGACGGCGTGCACGACACGGTGGCCGGGCTGGAGGGCGGCGCGGACGACTACATGACCAAGCCGTTCCGGTTCGAGGAGCTGCTGGCCCGGGTGCGGCTGCGGCTGCGCCCGGTGGACCGCGTCCCGGAGGTGACGGTGCTGCGCGACGGCGAGCTGTCGCTCGACCTGCGCACCCGCCGCGCCCAGGTCCCGAACGGCACGGTGGACCTGACGGCGCGGGAGTTCGCGATGCTGGAGCTGTTCCTGCGGCACTCGGGCCAGGTGCTCAGCCGCGAGCAGATCCTGTCCCACGTGTGGGGCTACGACTTCGACCCGGGCTCCAACGTGGTCGACGTCTACGTGCGGGCGCTGCGCCGCAAGATCGGCGCGGAGCGCATCACCACGGTCCGCGGCATGGGCTACCGCCTCGGCACCTGACCCCACCCGGTTCCGCCGTCCGGGGCTGGCCCCGCAATTTCAATGGAAATCGGACACCTGATTTCAATTGAAATCGCCGAGTCCCCCGGCGTGTCGGACCGTGGCGCGCCGTCTCCGCGCGATTTCCATTGAAGTTGGACACCTGATTTCAATTGAAATCGCGTCAGGGGGCGTAGCGGAGGATGGCGGCGATCTCCGCGCCTGCCGGGATGTCGTCGCGGCGGACCGCCAGGACGTGGCCGCCGGTGAGCCAGACCCGGCGGGCGATCTCGTCCTGCAGGCCGTAGGTGGACGCACCGGCCGGTTCGAAGTCCACCGCGCCCGCCTCGTCGATGACGCCCGACGTCGTGTTGTCGATGTCCACGAACACCGTGTCCACCGCGCCCATCGTCGCGTGGCGGGCCACGTCGGCGATGTCGCTGACCGCCCGGCCCTGCCCGGTGCGCAGGTCGAACAGCTCGTGCAGCTCGCGGAGCCGATCGGCGTGCAGGTCGTCCAGGACGCTGCGGGCCGCCGAGGCCAGTTCGCGGTCGGTGCTCTCCTCCGGGTTGCCGGTCAGGCCGACCGGCGCCAGCTCGGGAGCGCCGCTCACCGAGCGGAAGATGCTCTGCAGCGGCTCGGTGGCGGCCAGGATCAGCGGCACGTCGCCGCGCAGGACCGGCCGCAGCGCGCGGTCCACCTGCCGGGCGAACTGGCGGATGCGCACCTTCTTGCCCTCGTCGGCCTGCAGCCTGCGGATCGGCGAGCGGTCGGCCGGGAACGCCCGGCCCACCGCGCTGTCGATGTCGGTCGGCATCCCGGGCACCTCGATGGTCACCGGGTCCAGCTCGGGCAGCACTTCCAGCAGGCGCACCGAGTGCTGCGCCAGCGCCAGCACCAGCGCGGTGTTCGGGAAGGTGATCGAGCGCAGCAGCGGCTTGAGGTGGAACCGGTCGGAGACCTCGACCGCGGCGCGCAGGTGGTTGGGCAGCCGGAACGTGGTGATCGACGCCGGCGTGGCGAACACCGCGAGGCTGCGCGCCTGGTAGCGGAAGAACGCCTCGTCGTCGCCGAGGTCGGCGAGGTGGTCGGCCAGTTCGCCGACGTCGTCCTTGTCCGCGCCCGCCGCGCGGAGCTGCTCCAGCGCCTCGCCGGTCAGGTTCTTCAGCTCGACCCGCTCGGCGTCCCCGGTGGAGGCCGGGTCGGTCGGCAGGTACAGGGACGCGCTGTTCGGGTTGCGCGCGGTCAGCAGCGCGTCGACCTGGGAGCGCGTCGGGATGTCGGTGTGCAGGATCGCCATCGCAGACCTCCGCGGAACGTCCAGGGCGGCGTCGGTGCGGTGCGGAGCACGTTCCGGACGCCCTGGTGACCCGTTAGGGTGTACCTCGTGAACTCGTACTGGCGTCGCGTTACTCCGCCGCCGTCCCGCTGACGGGCGGCGCTCCTTCGACGGCTGAACCGGCCGTCGCTCACCCAAGCTTGCAGTCCTCCGTCGGTCTTGCCTGAAAACGGCGTCGGGAAACCCGCTGCACGCACGCGCCCCCGTTCGACGCGTCCCATCGCTCCTCGAACGGAAGAGTTCACGATGTCGAACCAACTCCTCGACGCGCCCGCGCGCGCCTCGTTCCGCTCCGGTCCGCTCCTCGTCCTGCTGGCGTCCGCGCTGTGGGGCACCACCGGTACCGCGGCCAGCTTCGCCCCGGCCGGCGCCAGCCCGCTGTCGATCGGTGCCGCCACGATGGGCGTCGGCGGCCTGCTGCTGCTGGCGATCGCGGGCCGTTCCGCCTTCGAAGTGCTGCGGTCCGGCCAGCTCCGCCTGCTCGTGGTGGGTGCGCTGGCGGTGGCCGTCTACCCGCTGGCGTTCTACTCGTCGATGGCGCTCGCCGGGGTCGCGATCGGCACCGTCGTCACGCTCGGGTCGGCGCCGGTGTTCGCCGCGATCCTGGAGCGGGTCGTCGACGGCGTCCGGTTGGACGGCCGGTGGGCGGTGTCGGCCGCGCTGGCGGTGCTCGGTCTGCTGCTGATCACCGGTGGCGGCTGGGCCGGTGCCGACGCGAACACCCTGCTCGGTGCGCTGCTCGGTCTGCTCGGCGGCGCCGGGTACGTCGTGTACTCGTGGTCGGCGTCGCGGTTGATGCGCCGGGGCCACGGGTCCCGCGCGGTGATGGGTGCGATGTTCGGCGCCGGCGCGCTGATCCTGCTCCCGGTGCTCGCGCTCACCGGCGGGCCGCTGCTCTCCTCGTCGTCCGGGCTGGCGGTCGCCGGTTACCTGGCGGTGATCCCGATGGGGCTGGCCTACGTGCTGTTCGGCGCCGGGCTGCGGCACACCTCCACCAGCGCGGCGACGACGCTGAGCCTGCTCGAACCGGTGGTCGCCGCGATCCTCGGCGTGCTCGTCGTCGGTGAGCGGCTGGACGTGGGCGCGTGGTGCGGGACGGTGCTGATCGGGGCCGGATTGGTGCTGGTCAGCACCCGTCGGTAGAGGTTGTGCACAGCTGTGGATAACTTTGCGCCACAGCGGCCCGACGGACGGGAGTTCTAGCAGGTCACACCCCTGTGGACAAAGTTGTCCACAGGGGTGTGGACAACCGTCGGGGACGACATGAACGCCCCCTCATGAACCGTTCACGCACATCTCAGCGGGGCGTCCGATCGTGGACACCATGAACGGCGATCACGACACCGAACGGGTGCGCACCGACTACGCCACCCCGGCGCGCACCGTCCGCAACGTGTCCGAACCGCACCGCGAGCGCGGCTGGGCCGTCGCGATCACCGCGGGCGCGGTCCTGCTCTTCGCCGTGGCAGCCGTCTTCACCGCACCGGCCACGACCGGTCCCAATGAGCTGAGCCAGTCCGGGCTGATCACCCTCCTGGTGTTCACCGCCGCGGTCATCGGCTGGATGAGCAACCGGCTCGACGACACCTTCGTCGCGCTCGCCGCGGCCGCCGCGCTCGTCGTGCTGGGCGCGCTGGACGCCGAGGAGCTGTTCGAGACGCTCGGCGACGACCAGATCTGGCTCCTGGTGGCGGCGTTCGTGCTGGCCGCCGGGATCAACCGGACCGGGCTGCCCGCCCGGCTCGCCGTCGCGCTGGTCGGCCGCGCCCGGTCGGCCCGCGGCCTGTTCCACCTGGTCACCCTCGGACTGCTGGTCACCGCGCTGCTGATCCCGAGCACCAGCGGTCGCGCCGCGCTGGTGCTGCCCATCTACAGCGCGCTGGCCGGGGTGTTCGCCACCCGTCCCCGCCTGGTGCGGGCGCTGGCCCTGCTGTTCCCGACCGTGGTGCTGCTGTCGGCGGTCGCGACGCTGGTCGGCGCGGGCGCGCACCTGATCACCAGCCAGATCCTGGACGCGACGATCGACGAGGGCATCAGCTTCGCGCAGTGGCTGCTGTGGGGCCTGCCGTTCGCGGCGATCAGCTCGCACCTGGCCGCCGAGCTGGTGCTGATGCTCTTCACCAAGCACGCGGACCGCCGCGAGCAGCTGCGCGTCGACGCCGCTGAACTGCGCGCGCGGCTGAACGTCCCCGAGCAGATGCAGCGCGCCGAGATCCGGGCGGTCACCATGCTCGGTGCCGTGGTGGTGCTCTGGAGCACCGAATCGCTGCACGACCTGTCCCCCGCGCTGGTCGCGCTGGGCGGGGCGCTGCTGATCACCTCGCCGCGCTTCGGCACCGTGCGGATCGGCAAGGCCATCGGCGACATCCCCTGGTCGCTGCTGCTGTTCATGGCCGCCACGGCCGCGCTCGGCACCGCGCTGACCTCCTCCGGCGCCGCCGGCTGGCTGGCCTCGAAGGTGCTCAGCGGGAACGACGTCATGACCCTGCTGATCACGGTCGTCCTGCTCAGCACCGCCGCGCACCTGGTGGTGCAGTCGCGCTCCGCGCGGTCCTCGGTGCTGATCCCGCTGGTCGTGCCCGCGGCGCTCGCCGTCGGCGCCAACCCGGTCGCGCTGGCCTTCGCCTCGACCGCCGCCGCCGGTTTCTGCCACACCCTGCCGTCCTCGGCCAAGCCGGTCGCCATGTTCGCCCGGCTCGACCAGGTCCCCACCTACCAGCCGCGCGACCTGCTCAAGCTCGCCGCGCTGCTCGGGCCCGCACTCGCCGCGCTCGTCGTCCTGTTCGCCCTGTTCGGCTGGCCGCTGCTCGGCCTGCCGCTGCTCTGAAAGTCCACAATGGAGGAGATTGTCATGCTGCGCTTCGCCGTCGCCCCGAGCGGTTTCAAGGAATGCCTGGCCGCCGACGGAGTCGCCGCCGCAATCCGGACCGGCATCCGCCGGGTGGTGCCGGGCGCGATCGTCGACACCATCCCGCTGATCGACGGCGGCGAGGGTTCGGCGCGCCTGCTCGCCCGCTCCACCGGAGGCGAGCTGGTGCCGACCACCGTCACCGGACCGGTCGGCGAGCCGGTGGAGGCGCACTACGCGCTGCTCGACGAGCGCACCGCGTTCGTCGAGATGGCCGCCGCCGCAGGGCTTTCACTGGTACCGCCGGGTCAGCGCGATCCCGGTGCGACCACCAGCCGCGGCGTCGGCGAGCTGATCTCCGCCGCGCTCGACGCCGACGTGGAGAAGATCATCGTGGGCTGCGGGGATTCCGGCATCTGCGACGGCGGCGCGGGCGCGCTGCGAGCGCTGGGCGTGCGGGTGCTCGACGTCGACGGCGCGGAGATCGGCGAGGGCGGCGCGGAGCTGCTGCACGCCCGGCACCTCGACGTCAGCGGGCTGGACCCGCGGGTGTCCAAGGTGGACATCGTCGTCGCGGTGAACCCGGAGAACGTGCTGTGCGGGCCGAACGGCGTCGCCCGCCGCTACGGGCCGCAGAAGGGCGCCTCGCCGGAGCAGGTCGAGCAGCTGGCCGCGGCCATGCAGATCTGGGCGGACCTGCTGCGCAAGCACAGCGGCGTCCGCTACGCCGAGCTCTCCGGCAGCGGCGCTTCGGGCGGCCTCGGCGCGGGGCTGGCCGGGGTGCTCGGCGCGAAGCTGGAGTCGCGGTTCGACGTGTTCCTCGAAAGCGCCGACCTGGACCGGCGGTTGGAGAAGGCTGACCTGGTCATCACCGCCGAGGGCGCCATCGACGCGTCCACCGCGCTGGGCAAGATCCCGGCCGAGGTGGCCCGGCGGGCCAAGCGGCACAGCAGGCCGGTGATCGCCCTGTGCGGCACCATCGGCCCCGGCGCGGACATCAGCTACGACCACGGCATCGACGCGATCACCGGAATCCTGACCGGCCCGGTGGCGCTGGAGGACGCGATCAACCGCGCCCCGGAGCTGATCGCAGACGCCACGGCCCGAAGCCTCCGCATGCTCCTCCTCGGCCGCACCCTCCGCGCGGCCTGACCCTCCACAGAGGACCTCCGGCGCGCCGCCCCCGACACGCCGGAGGGGTGCGCGATTTCAATGGAAATCAGACGTCCGATTTCCATTGAAATCGCGCAGATCCCAACGCATCGTCGGTGTGTCGGGCGCCCGACACACCGACGGGGCACAACTTCAATTGAAATCGGATACCCGATTTCCATTGAAATCGCGCGGAACGACTCAGCGGCCCGCGGCGTAGCCCTGGGCGCCGCGGGCGTTGGCGGCGGCGCGGAGGACGCCCGTCTCCGGGTCCCGGGAGACCGCCGAGAGGCGGCCGAGGGCCCAGGGGCCCGCGTCGAGGACGTCGTGGCCCCGGCGCTGGAGCTCCGCCAGGGTTTCCGCGCCGAGGCGGGATTCCGCGACCACTCGGCCCGGTTCCCAGGCACGCGGGTAGAAGGAGCCCGGGAAGGCGCCGGTGTGCCAGGCCGGGGAGTCGATCGCCTCCTGCAGGTTCAGACCGCCGTGGACGTGCGCCAGCCAGAAGCACAGCTGCCACTGGTCCTGCTGGTCGCCGCCCGGCGTGCCGAAGGCCAGCGTCGGCACCCCGCCGCGCAGCGCCAGGGACGGGCTCAGCGTGATGCGCGGCCGCTTGCCCGGGGCCAGCGAGTTCGGCAGGCCCTCGTCGAGCCAGAACATCTGCGCCCGGCTGCCCAGGCAGAAGCCGAGCTCCGGGATGGCGGGCGAGGACTGCAGCCAACCGCCGGACGGGGTCGCCGAGACCATGTTCCCCCAGCGGTCCACCACGTCGATGTGCACCGTGTCGCCGCGAGCCTCACCGGTCGGCGACACCGTCGGCTCGCCGATGCCGACGCCGCTCGGGTCCTTCGCCCCGTCCACGCCGCGGTTCTCCGCGATGTGCGCGGACAGCGCCGGCTGCCGACCACCCGGCGCGCCGGGGCGCAGGTCCATCGACGCCCGGTCGCCGATCAGCTCGCGGCGCTCGGCGGCGTACTCGCGGGACACCAGGTCGGTGAGCACGCCGGCATCGGCGGAGTCGCCGTACCACGCCTCGCGGTCGGCGAAGGCGAGCTTCGCCGCCTCGACGGACAGGTGCACGGTGTCGGCGTCGGCGATCCCGTCGACGTAGCCGATCCGGTCGGCGAAGCCCTCCAGCAGGCGCAGCTGCTGCGCGAGCGCCGGGCCCTGCGACCAGATGCCGAACTTCGCCAGCGTCCAGCCGCCGGGCAGGTCGATCGTCAGCGGCGTCTCGTAGCCGGCCTCGAACTCGGCCATGTCCTGCGCGGTGATCACGCCCGCGTGGTCCCGGCCGGAGTTGTCCCGGTGCGGGATCCGCGCGAACTTGTCCACCGCCTCCGCGACGAAGCCCTGCGACCAGGCGCGGCGGGCGGCGTCGATCTGCGCCTCGCGGCCCGGCCCGGCCGCCTCGGCCTCGGTCAGCAGCCGCTCCCAGGTGTCGGCCAGCGCCGGGTTCCGGAGGACGCTGCCCGGCGCGGGGGCCGCGCCGTCGGTCAGCCACAGGTTCGCCGAAGTCTGCCAGTGCTCCCGGAACATCTCCCGGACGGTGTCGATCGTGGTGCTGATCCGCTCCACGATCGGGTAGCCGCCGCGCGCGTAGCCGATCGCGTACTTCAGCACCTCGCGCAGCGATTTGGTGCCGTGGTCGCGCAGCAGCAGGAGCCAGCCGTCCCACGCGCCGGGCACGGTCGTGGCCAGCAGGCCGGTGCCGGGCACCAGGTCGAGGCCGAGCTCGTCGCGGTAGTGCGCCACGGTCGCCCCGGCGGGCGCCGGGCCTTGGGCGGCGAGGGCGCGTGGCCGCGGGTCGTCGGCGGTGGCGAACAGCGCGGGCAGCTCCCCGCCCGGTCCGTTGAGGTGCGGCTCCACGACCTGCAGCACGAGTCCGGCTGCGACCGCGGCGTCGAACGCGTTGCCGTCGTCCTCCAGCACGGCCATGCCCGCGGCGGAGGCGAGCCAGTGCGTGGAGGCGACCATCCCGTGCGTACCGGCGAGTTCCGGGCGAGTAGTGAACACGTCAACTACCTTAAGGTCCCATCACCCGGTTGATCGATAGCCGAAGCAACAATCTCCGGCAGCAGCCCCGTGCTCCGTTTCCGCTGGTGACGACCCGTGAGTACTTCGGGGTGCTATGGCACCACAAAACACTCACGGGTCCTGACCAGGGAAAACGGAGCCGCATGCACCTCAGCCCACCGGGGTCCGGCCGACTCCTCGCCAGCTCAGGCCCGCTCGGCGGAGGGCGTCCGGGTCCAGGTGGTTGCGGGTGTCCACGACCACCGGGGCTTCGAGCTCCTGGGCCACGCGGGCCCAGTCCAGGGTGCGGAACTCCTGCCACTCGGTCAGCAGCACCAGCGCCGCGGCGCCCTTCGCCGCCTGGTACGGGTCGTCGACCAGGGTCAGCGGCAGTCCCGGCTCGTCGCCGCGCAGGCCCGGGTCGAAGGCGACCAGCTCAGCGCCTCGCGCCGCCAGCAGCCGGGCCACCTCCAGCGCGGGCGAATCGCGCAGGTCGTCGGTGCCCGCCTTGAACGTCAGGCCCAGCAGCCCGAGCCGGACGCCGTCCAGCGAACCGCCGCAGGCGTCGACGACCTTGGCCACCATCCGCTCCCGCTGCCGCGCGTTGGCCGAGATGGTCGCCTGCAGCAGCGGGAAGTCGAACTCCACGGCCTCCGCGACCTGCAGCAGGGCCGCGGTGTCCTTGGGCAGGCAGGAGCCGCCCCAGCCCGGGCCGGGCTGCAGGAACGCCTGCCCGATGCGCCGGTCGTAGCCCATCCCCTCGGTCACGTCGGTGATGTCGGCGCCCAGCCGCTCGCACAGCTCGGCGATCGCGTTCACGTAGGACAGCTTGGTCGCCAGGAAGCAGTTCGCCGCGTACTTCACCATCTCCGCGCTGGCCGCGTCGGTGAGCACCGTCGGCGCACCGAGCCGCGCGTACAGCGCCGCCACCCGCTCGGCCGCGTCCTGGCTGTCCGAGCCGACCACGATCCGGTCCGGGTTGAGGAAGTCGTGCACCGCGGAGCCCTCGCGCAGGAACTCCGGATTGCTCACCACCGCGACGTCGGGACGCCCGACCAGCTCGCGCAGCCGCGCCGAGGTGCCCACCGGCACCGTCGACTTCGTCACCAGCACGCACCCGGCAGGCAGCACCTCGCGCACCTCGCGCGCCACCGACTCGACCACCGCCAGGTCGGCGCCGCCGCCGGAACCCATGGGCGTCGGCACGCACAGGAACACCACTTCGGCATCGGCCACCGCGCCCGCCGAGCCCAGCACGAACTCCAGCCGACCGGCCGCGATGCCCTCCTGCACCAGCTCGGCCAGCCCGGGTTCGTGGATCCGGACCTCGCCGCGGGACAGCTGCGCGACCTTCTCCGCGTTGACGTCGCTGCACACCACGCGGT
This sequence comes from Saccharopolyspora antimicrobica, assembly GCF_003635025.1. Classification (GTDB taxonomy): domain Bacteria; phylum Actinomycetota; class Actinomycetes; order Mycobacteriales; family Pseudonocardiaceae; genus Saccharopolyspora; species Saccharopolyspora antimicrobica. The sequence goes on from NZ_RBXX01000002.1 coordinate 2,633,689, forward strand.
GCCCCAGCGAAGCCAAGCACGCACCGGTGGTGAGTCCCACGTACCCGGTACCGACAACGACGATCCGACGGGCGAACACAGTCCCCACACCCCTTCGCGCGCACGACCGGGCGGTCGCAACCCCCTTCGGCATCGTGGCACATCGCCCGACGAGTGGAACCGACTTGGGCAAACGTTCACGCGCCGTACGTCCAGAGTGACGTGCAGGTGACCAGCCGTTTATGGTCACCGCGTGGAACAGCGACGCCTGGGCGAATCCGGTCTGGTGGTCAGCGCGGTCGGTCTCGGTTGCAACAACCTGGGCCGACCGGGCACGGCGACCGAGTCCCTGGCCGGCGCGCGTGCGGTGGTGGACACCGCGCTCGACGCCGGCATCAGCTTCTTCGACGTGGCCGACGTGTACGGCTCGCCGCGCGGACGCAGCGAGGAGCTGCTCGGGCAGGCGCTCTCCGGCCGCCGCGAGCACGCGATCATCGCGACCAAGTTCGGCATGGACATGCAGGGCGGCAACGGCCCGGACTTCACCGCGCGCGGCTCGCGCCGCTACGTGCGCCGAGCGGTGGAGTCCTCGCTGCGGCGGCTGGGCACCGACTGGATCGACCTGTACCAGCTGCACCGGCCGGACCGGCTGACGCCGCTGGAGGAGACCCTCTCGGTGCTCGACGACCTGGTCCGCGAGGGCAAGATCCGCTACGTCGGGCACTGCAACCTGGCGGGTTGGCAGCTCGCCGACGCGTCCTGGCTGGCGTCCTCGGCGGCGCTGACCGGACCGGTGTCCACGCAGAACCACTACTCGTTGCTGGCGCGCGAGGCCGAGCGCGAGGTGATCCCCGCCTGCAAGCGGTTCGGGGTCGGGCTGATCCCGTACTTCCCGCTGGCCAACGGGCTGCTGACCGGCAAGTACCGGAAGGACCAGGAGCCGCCGGCCGGCAGCAGGCTGGCCAACCGCAACCAGATGCTGATGGACGCGCCGTGGGAGCGCATCGAGCAGCTGCGGACCTTCGCCGAGCAGCGCGGCATCCCGATGACGTCGGTCGCGGTGGGCTGGCTGGCCGCGCAGCCGGTGGTCGGCTCGGTGATCAGCGGTGCGACGACGCCGGAGCAGGTCCAGGCCAACGCCGTGGCCGGGCAGTGGCGCCCCACCCAGGAGGACCTCGACGTCCTCAACGCCATCTGCCCACCGCTGTGATGCGATTTCAATGGAAATCAGACGTCTGATTTCCATTGAAATTGCGGCATCAGGGGTGAGCGGAGTGATTCTGGTCACGTTGGGTGATGGGGTTTTCGCTCGGACGGACCGGAGTTCCGCCCTGGTGGCCGACGCGGCGGCCGCGGTGAGCGGACCACGCTCTTCGCATGGAGCTCATCGGGTTCGCCGCACTGTTCATCGGCCTCGCGCTGCTGGCCGCGCTGCCCCTGGTGGCGCTGCTCAAGTTCGCCGAGGCGATCTCCGGGAAGGAGGTGCGCCGCCATCGGTGACCGCCGCTTCGCCCCGTGCCCGTTCCGCGTCAGATGCTGGGCAAGGAAGTTCCCAGGTGTTAGACATGCCCGGGAACCAGCACCGGACGCAAAGGAACGAGCAGATGCAGATCACCGACACCGCGGCGATCGTCACCGGCGGGGCTTCCGGCCTTGGCGCGGCCACCGCCAGAGCACTCGCCGGGCGCGGCGCTCAGGTGTTCGCGGTGGACCTGCCGGACGCCGTGGGCAAGGCCCCGGTGGTCGACGGCGTCACCTACACGTCCGCTGACGTCACCGACGCCGAGCAGGTGCAGACCGCGGTGGAGCAGGCCGCGGGCGCCCGGAATCCGCTGCGGATCGTGGTGAACTGCGCGGGCATCGGGCCGTCGGCGCGGATCGTGGGCCGCCAGGGCGCGCACGACCTGGAGCTGTTCCGCAAGGTCATCGAGGTGAACCTCCTCGGCACCTTCAACGTGCTCCGGCTGGCCGCGGCGGCGATCCGCGAAACCGAGGCCGACCAGCAGGGCCAGCGCGGCGTGGTGATCAACACCGCTTCGGTGGCGGCCTTCGACGGGCAGATCGGCCAGGCCGCCTACGCGGCGTCCAAGGGCGGGGTGGCGAGCCTGACGCTGCCCGCGGCGCGCGACCTGTCCTCGGCCGGGATCCGCGTCATGACCATCGCGCCCGGCATCGTGGACACCCCGATGCTGGCCACCGTGAGCGAGGAGTACCGCCAGGGCCTGGCCGACGGCGTGCCGTTCCCGAAGCGCCTCGGAACCCCGGACGACTACGCGAAGCTCGCGCTGAACATCGTCGAGCACGACTACCTCAACGGCGAGGTCATCCGCATGGACGGCGCCCTCCGCATGGCGCCCCGCTGACCAAGCGACCGTGAACGAACGAATCCCCCGGCCGAGTCGCCGGGGGATTCGTTCGTCCTGCAACGGTTCCAGCGCGTGGGGCCAGCAGAGGTCACCGACGCCGGACGCCCGTGAACGCCGAGCTGGTCAAGGGGCCGGTCGGCCTGCTCCGATTCACTCGGCAACCCGGCGGACCTGCGGTTTCTTGTCCGGGATGACCCAGAGGTCCACGCCTTCAGGAGTGAGTTCGGTGTGCTCGTTCACCCGGATCATCAGGTTCCCGTCCGAAGGCTTTCGCGAACGGTACGCGAAACCACCCGTGCTGCTCACGCCTTCGGCAGGCGGGATTCCGGGGTCGAACTCGATCACCAGGTCCCCCTCTTCGAGGAATCGGTAGAACCCGAGCAACCGGGCGAGCTTGTCGTCGCTCATGCCCGCACCGCCGGTCGCCATGTATTCGGCGTGGTCCCTCAGCCGGCGATTGGGGCTGGCGGGCTGGAACTTCGCCCCCGTCTTCCAGGGGTAGTGCTCCAGCACCCGCTCGCGCGGGGTCTTGGAGTAGTTTCCGGACGCAAGCTTGATCTGCGAAATCCGCTGTCTCGACACACCCGCGATCGCGGCGATCTCGTTCTGGGTGTACTTCTTGCCGGTCTTCGGGTTGATCTTCCGCTTGTACGCCTCGATCTCGGCGGCTGTGATCGCCGAATCCTTGGTGTTGGCCATGATCGGTGACGCCTCTCTACCCCAGGAGAGCGGCTCAGCGGGACGACGCAATCGCCTCGGGTCGAGCCAAGCGTCTCCATCGCATGATCTCTGCCCGTTCTATCCGTCCGGGATGTGAAAGACGTTTCACCTCCTGAGCACCGTCTGCGTCACTCGGCCGACAGCGGGCGGTCAGCAGGTCATCTCTGCTGGTCAAGACCCGTGAGTATGTTGCGGGGCTAGAGCACCGCAAAACGCTCACGGACCACCTGCGGACGTATCACCGTCACGAACCAGGTCCACCGGTCCTCCCCGGGACGGTCGTTCGGTCGGTGGGGTGGGGCGGTTCGGCGGAGGATGGGCTCCGGTCTGAACGTGGAAGGAGTTCGCGATGGGTCAGGTCATGAAGGCCGTTCAGTACCAGCGGGTCGGGGAGCGTCCCGTGGTCGTGGAGGTGCCCAGGCCCGAGCCCGGCCCCGGCCAGGTGCTGCTCCAGGTCACCGCGGCGGGCATGTGCCACTCCGACATCGAGGTGATGAGCTGGCCCGCGGACGTGCTGCCGTTCGAGCTGCCGCTCACGCTCGGGCACGAAGGCGTCGGCACCGTCGCGGCGCTCGGCCCCGGCGTGCGCGGGGTGTCCGAGGGCGAGTCCGTCGCGGTGTACGGGCCGTGGGGTTGCGGGGTGTGCCGGAACTGCGCGCAGGGCAAGGAGAACTACTGCACGCGCGCCGGTGAGCTGGGCATCCGGCCGCCGGGGCTGGGCGCGCCCGGTGCGATGGCCGAGTACCTGCTGGTCGACGACGTCCGGCACCTGGTCCCGCTGGACGGGCTGGATCCGGTGCAGGCCGCACCGCTGACCGATGCCGGGCTCACCCCGTACCACGCGATCAAGCGCTCAGTGCCGAAGCTGGTCGGCGGCAGCACCGCGGTCGTCATCGGCGCGGGCGGGCTCGGGCACCTGGCGGTGCAGATCCTGCGCGCCACCACCGGTGCCCGGGTGATCGCGCTCGACGTGGCCGACGAGAGGCTGGAGCTGGCCCGGGAAGTGGGCGCGCACGACGTGGCCCGCTCCGACGAGTCGGCGCCGGAGCGCATCCGGGAGCTCACCGACGGGTTGGGCGCGGACGTGGTGCTGGACTTCGTCGGCATCGCACCCACGGTGAAGCTCGCCGCGCAGTCGGTGGCGATCGAGGGCGACATCACCATCGTCGGGATCGCCGGAGCGCCGCTGCCGGTCGGTTTCGGCCTGCTGCCGCACGAGGTCTCGGTGGCCTCGCCGTACTGGGGCAGCCGCGCGGAGCTGATCGAGGTGCTGGACCTGGCCCGGTCCGGCGCGCTGCGCGCGCACGTGGAGACCTTCGGCCTGGACGAGACGCCGGAGGTCTACGAGCGCTTCCACGCCGGGGAGATCACCGGCCGCGCGGTCATCGTCCCGTAGCTGCGGGAAATCGGCACCGTCCGGTCAGAGGTCTTCGGCGAAGGGGATTTCGCGGACCTCGTCGGAGGTCATCCAGCGGCGGATCGTCCAGGTGGCCTGGACGTCGTCCTCGTTGTAGCGGAGGATCCGGTCGCGCTGGGACAGGTCCGGGATGCCGCCGCCCAGGCCCACCGCGTCGCGGTACCAGCGCATCGAGTTCTCGCCGCTGGCCTCGGCGTCCCGCCAGCCGAACCCGGCGCTGGGCGCGATCACCTTCAGGCCCTTGCCGTTGGGGCACAGGAACTGCTCGCGCACCGAGGCGAACAGGTCGACCCACTCCGCGGAGCGGATGAACTCGCGCACCTCGGCCACCGACGGCACGCCGGGCTTGCCCGCGAACCGCTGCGCGGAGGCCAGCATCCAGCGGTTCTCCGCCAGCTCGTTGTAGCAGTAGGCGCGGAAGGTCAGGCCGCGCTCGTAGGCCAGCCGGCGCACCGAGCAGAACCAGATCCAGAACTCGGCGAAGGACCGGCCCTCGTCGTCGGACGGCAGCGGCTCCCAGCTGACGAACGCCCGGTAGCCCTGCTCCTCGCCGATGTCGGCGCCGGACAGCCAGCAGCCCCACAGGTAGGCGCCGGAATCGCCGTAGCTCTCCATGTCCACGTCGACCTCGACGTCCGCTCGCGGCACCGACAGGTCGCGGACCCGCCGCACCAGCGGCAGGTCCTGCAGCCACGCCTTGGCGAGCAGGATCGCGTCGGTGTTGCGGACGCCGGTCAGCGGCAGCTCTTCGGCCCGCTCCAGCGGCATCCCGGCCAGCTCGTCCACTGTGGACACACCGAGGTCGCGCAGCGCGGTGGCGTCCTCGCCGCGCACGACCAGGCTGACGTCGCGCCGGTCGCGCAGCTGCTGCTCGCACACCGGCCACCACGGGCAGCCCTTGCACTCGTTGATGCGGGAGGGTTCCGCGAGCGGCTCGGCGCCGTCGGCGGCCGCGGTGGCCACCGCCAACCGGTCGGCGAACCGGGCCTCGTACTCGGCCAGCGCGGTGCGCCCGCCCGGCCAGTTCGGAGCCGCCAGGTCGTGCCAGACCACCACGTCGGCTTCCACGCCGATCACGCCGCCCTGGTTGGCGGCCGCACTCATCCCGCAGGCCTGCAGCAGCCGGACCGCGTGCGCCAGCCGGAGCTGGTCGCGGGGCTGCGCCCGCACCTTGCGGAGCCGGTCGGCCGAGGCCTCCTCGGGCAGCGGGCGCTCCACCGGCGACACCCGCGCGCCGCGCCCCGGATCGGTGATCTTGTGCCGCACCACCAGCACCGGCACGTACCCGTCGCCGCTGCGCACCAGCAGGTCGACCGTGCCGCGCCGCCCGCCGTCGGAGTCCGACGGCAGCTGGGCGGCGGAGATGTAGCGAGTGCCCGCGCGCATCGCGGCCAGCGTGAGCTCGGCGCGGTCGACCGGCGCGCCGAGCGGGATCTCGGTCCAGTCCGGACCGTGCAGCCGGCTGAGCAGCTTCGCGACGGCGCGCCGGTGCTCGGCGGCGTCGGCGATCCGCTGCTCGATGCCCAGGTCCAGCGGAGCCTTCGGCTGGTCCCGCATCGACGGGTCGTTCTCCAGGTGCACGCGTCGACGGCAACGCGTCACCACGCTTGCGTCGAGCAGCACCTTCTCCTTCACGGGTGAAGCGTATGCCGTCGGCATGACAGCTGCGCCCATCACCCCGGCTACACGACCGAGCGGCGTCGTACGCTCCGCGCACGACACGTCGCGTTCTGCTGTCGTGCGCGGCTGGCTGCGGTCTTAGGCTTTGCAGCGCGAACAGGGAGGTGACGGCCCGGTGAGGAAGCGCACGACCGCGAAGCGGATCCCGACCGAGTCCCGCAGGACGGCCAAGGCCGCGAAGAAGGCCGACAAGCGGGCTGCCAAGGCGATCAAGAAGGGCGAGCACGGGCGCATCACGCCGGGCAACGCCAAGAAGGTGATCGGTGTGGCCAAGGTCGTCGGCCCGGTGCTGCTCCCGTTCGCCGTCCGCGCGGCGTCGGCGCTCCGCAACAGCTACGACCGGACGCGAGCCCGGCACCTCGGGGTTCCGGTGGACGACCTCGGCACCTACACCGGCCACGGCGCGGCGCTGCACGCGCGCATCGCAGGCGACTCCGAGGCGTTGCGCGCACTGCGCGAGCAGGCGGAGGACGCCGAGGCGAGGCTGGTGGCGGACCAGTACGCGGAGCGGACGGGCGCGCGGCTGATGCAGCTGACGACGGCGGTGCGGGCCGCGGAGCGGATGCCGACGCAGCGCCGCCGGTCGGCGCACCGCGCGGTGGACGCGGAGCTGGGCCGGATCGAGGACGACCTGCTGACCCGCTTCGGCGTCCCGACCAGGAGGTGACCCGGAGTGCGGTCCGCCGGGTGGGCGGACCGCACCGAGGATCACTCCGCAGCGGCCTCGCCGGGGAAGAAGGGCCGTTCGACGCGGATCAGGTCGGCAGCGGCCAGGATCTCCGCGGCGTCGTCGACCGGCGGATGGATCGCCTGGTTGATCCGCTGCTTGACCGCCTTGCCCTCCGCACCCGCGAGCAGCACCTCGCGCTCCCAGCCCTTGGTGAAGAGCCCACCGGCGCCGCCCAGGTCGAGACAGGTGACGTACGGGCCGACGGCGAACTCCCGCAGCGGCGTGCCGAGCAGGTCGGCCGCCGCGTTGTACCCGGCGACCTTGCCCATCGGGGTGGCGTGCTGGCACGCCTGCATGACGGTGCGCTCCGCGTCGTAGGCCGCCGCGGCGGTGTCCCCGGCGGCGAACACCTCCGGCAGGGCGCGCAGGTGGTGGTCCACCGGAACCCGCCCCAGCGGGTCGAGCCGGTCGCTGATCTGCCGGGTCAGTCCGCTGGCTCGCATCCCCACCGTCCACACCACCGCATCCGCCACGACCTTCGTGCCGTCGGACAGGGCGGCGTAGCCGTCGCCGACCTCCGTCAGGGTCGTTTCGAGGCGGCGTTCGACACCGAGCTCGTCCAGCGCCGATTCGATCTGCGGGCGCGGGCCCGGGCCGAGCTGGTGCCCGACCGCGGCGGCGTGGTCCACCAGCACCACCCGCCCGCGGGCGGCCAGTTCGGTGGCGATCTCCAGGCCGGTGAAACCGGCGCCGACGACCACTGCGGAGAAGTCCTCGCGGTCGCGCAGGTGGTCGGCCAGCGCCTGCGCGCCGTCCGCGGTGTCGATGTCGAAGAGCCGCTCCGCTCCGGGCAGGCGTCCGGGGCGGACGACCTCGCTGCCCGCCGCCAGCACCAGCCGGTCGTAGCCGATCGCGCGGCCATCGGCGAGAACCGTGCGCCGCTCGGTGTCGATCGTGCTGACCGAGGCGCGCAGGTGCTCGACGCCGATCGGGTCGAGAATCCTGCTGAGCTCCACCTTGGCCAAGCCCGGCTCCGGCTCGTACAGCCGTGGCCGCAGCACCATGTGCTCGCTCGGGTTGACGAGGGTGATGCGCAGGTCGGCTTCCCCACGTGCCAGGGCCGCTCCCGCCGCGCTCCACACCCCGGCGAAACCTCCGCCGATGATCACAACTCGCGCCATCGTGGCGTCCTCTCCTGAATCCGCTGCACCCCCGGTGCATCCGGGGTCGGCAGGGAGACAGGACAGCGGGCTCAGATGTGACCGATGCGGGCGAGCTTCTCCGGGTTGACCAGTCGCCGGAACGCCGTGATCCGCCCGTCGGCGACCTCCGCGGTGTCGAGCCAGCACAGGACTCCGGCCTTGTAGGTCGCCATCGCCGGGAGGCCGTTGACCTCGACGATGCGGAAGGCGTCGGGGCGCCGCAGCCGGATCGGGCGGACCACCAGCCGGGCGATCGTCTCGACGCCGAAGACCGGCCGGCGCGAGGCGGGCACCTGGCCGCCGCCGTCGGCGAGGTAGACGGCCTCGGGGTGCAGCAGCCGGACGAGTTCGGCCAGGTCACCGCGGTCGGCGGCGGCCTTGAACGCCTTGAGCGCGCGTTCGGTCTCGGCCTTGGAGGCCCGGGGCCGCCCGTCGGCCGCGGCCACCTTCGCCCGGGCGCGGGAGGCGAGCTTGCGGCTGGCGGCGGGTGTCGCGCCGAGCACCTCGGCGACCTGGTCGAACGGGAAGTCGAAGACGTCGTGCAGGACCAGCGCGACGCGCTCGGAAGGGCTGAGCCGTTCCATGACCACCAGCATCGCGGTGCCCACCGACTCGTCCACCATGACCTGCTCGGCGGCGTCCGGGCCGGTCAGCAGCGGTTCGGGAAGCCAGGGGCCCACGTAGGCCTCGCGCCGGACGCGCGCGGACTTCAGCACGTTGTACGAGGTGCGGGCGGCCACCGTGACCAGCCAGGCCCGGAGGTCCCGCACCTCGGACAGGTCCGCGGCGGAGGCCCGCAACCAGACGTCCTGGGTCACGTCCTCGGCCTCGGCGACGGTGCCGAGGATCCGGTAGGCCGCGCCGAACACGGCGGGGCGGTGAGCCTCCCAGTCGGCAGGCACCGGGTTTGCCATCTCGGTCTCCTCACGCCACCGGAACGATAGCGCGGGGCGAACAGACGTGCGGACATCGGCGGGCACCTGCCGATCGCAGGTGCCCGTCGAGTTCAGCGGCCGGGGATCGTGACGAAGCCCTTCTCCGCCATCCAGTCGCGGGCCACGTCGGCCGGGTCGCGGCCGTCGACGTCGACCTGGGCGTTCAGCCGGACCAGTTCCTCGTTGGTCAGCGCCGCCGACACCGGCTCGAAGATCGCGGTGATCTGCGGGTAGCGCTCGAGCAGCTCGTCGCGGGTGGTGACGCCGATGTTGTAGCGCGGGAAGAACAACTTGTCGTCGTCCAGCACCTTCAGGTCCAGCGCCTTGATCCGCCCGTCGGTGGTGAACACCTCGCCGAAGGTGCAGGTGCCGTTCGCGGTCGCCTGGTAGATGCTGCCCTCGGTCAGCGTCTTCACCTTCGATTTGTCGGCGGTGAAGCCGTACTCCTGCTGCACACCGGGGAATCCGTCGTTGCGGTTGGCGAACTCGGTGTCCACGCAGAACGTGGCCAGGTCCGGGTGCTCGGCGACGACCCGCGGGATGTCCGACAGCTTCTCCACGCCCAGCCGCCGCGCCGCGTCCTGGTTGACCGCGAACGCGTAGGTGTTGTCCACGTTGTAGTCGATCGCGGTCCAGGCGACGCCGTTGCGCTCCAGGTCCTGCTTCGCGACCGCCTCGTACTGGGCGCGGGCGTCCGGGATCGGGTCGTTGTTGCCGTTGTAGCTGATCCAGGACGTGCCGGTGTAGTCCCACAGGATGTCGATCTGCCCGCTCTGCAGCGCATTGCGGGCCGTGGACGACCCCACGATGCTGCTCAGGTCCCGCACCTCGGCGCCACCGGCGGACAGCGCGAACTGCGCGATGTAGCCGAGCACGACCTGCTCGGTGAAGTTCTTCGACCCCACCGTGATCGTGACGCCCTCCAGCTCCGGCACGGGCTGGATCGAGCCGGGTTCGACCGCCAGCGGCACCGAGCTGCCGGAGCTCAGCCCGCAGCCGGACAGCAGCACCCCGGTCATCGCCAGCGAGGCCAGTTTCAGCGCGCCGCGGCGCGACGTTCGCAGCTTCATCGCAACCCCTTCGGCGACAGGTAGGTCTCGGCCAGCGCGCCCAGCCAGTCGACCAGCAGCGCCAGCGCCATGGCCAGCACCGAGCCGACGATCATGACCGTCCAGTCGTTGAGCTTGTAGCCGGTGTCGATCATCTCGCCGAGGCCGCCCGCGCCGACGAACAGCGCCAGCGTCGCGGTGCCCACGGCCAGCACCAGGGCGGTCCGCAGCCCGGCCAGGATGAACGGCACCGCCAGCGGCAGCTCGATGCGCAGCAGCACGGCGGCACCGGACATGCCGATGCCGCGACCGGCGTCGATCAGCGACCGGTCCACCTGCTGCAGGCCGACGATGGTGTTGCGCAGCACCGGCAGCAGCGCGTAGAAGGCGATCGGCAGCACCGCGATCCAGAACCCGGTGGCACCACCGGTGAACAGGAAGAACAGCACCAGCAGACCGACCGCGGGCGCGGCCTGGCCGATGTTGGCGACACCGATCACCAGCGGTGCGGCCCGGCGCGCCCACGGGCGGCTGAGCAGCACGCCCAGCGGCACCGCCACCGCGATCACGATCAGCGCCACCGCGAAGCTCATCAGGAAGTGCGCCCAGGTCAGGCCGAGGATGTACGGCGCGTTGATGCTGCGCGCGGTCACCTCGTCGTTGTCCTGGCCGAACGCCCAGACCAGCACCGCGGTGACCAGCACCACCACCGCGATCGGCTGCGCCAGCAGGCGCAACCGCTCCGCGGTGCGGGATCCGGAGTCCGAAGCGAACTGGCTGCTCATCACTCGTCCTCGGCCGAATCGTCGGCGTGCTCCTCGCGCAGCGCCTTGATGGTGTTCATCACCGTGTCGATGTCGACCACGCCGACGTACTCGCCGCGCGAACCGGTGACCACCGCGACGCCGTCGTCGTCGGTGAGGATCGCCTCCAGCGCGTCCTGCAGCGTGGAGGCGGGCGAGACGCTGTCCTCGACCGGCCGGCCCGCGCGGTCCAGCGACGACACCGCGCCGGCTTCCCGGGCCGACGCCCAGCGCAGCGGGCGGTTGCGCTTGTCCAGCACCAGGCCGATGGCGCCGCGGCGGGTGCCCAGCTTCTCCTTGAGCACCGACGGCGCCTCGTCCACCTTCGCGGTCGGCACCTGGCCGACCTCGATCTCGCGGACCCGCCGCAGGGTGAGCTGCTTGAGCGCGGCACCGGCGCCGACGAATCCGGCGACGGTGTCGTCGGCCGGGTTGGCCAGGATCGCGTCCGGCGTGTCGTACTGCAGGATCTTGGAGCGCTCGCCGAGCACCGCGATCCGGTCGCCGAGCTTGACCGCCTCGTCGAAGTCGTGCGTGACGAACACGATCGTCTTGCCCAGCTCGGCCTGCAGGCGCATCAACTCGTCCTGCAGCACACCTCGGGTGATCGGGTCCACCGCGCCGAAGGGCTCGTCCATCAGCAGCACCGGCGGGTTGGCCGCCAGCGCCCGCGCCACCCCGACGCGCTGCTGCTGACCGCCGGAGAGCTGCCGCGGGAAGCGGTCGCGGTACTCCGCCGGGTCCAGGTTGACCAGGTCGAGCATCTCGTCGATCCGCTCGCTGATCCGCTTCTTGTCCCAGCCGACCAGGCCGGGCACCATGCCGACGTTCTCGCCGACGGTCATGTGCGGGAACAGGCCGGCCTGCTGGATCGAGTAGCCGATCTCGCGGCGCAGCTTGTCCGGGTCGAGGCCCAGCACGTCCTGCCCGCCGATGGTGATCTTGCCGGAGCTCGGTTCGATCAACCGGTTGATCATCCGCATGGTGGTGGTCTTGCCGCTGCCGGACGGGCCGACCAGCACCACCGTCTCGCCGGCGGGGATGGTCATGGTCACCGACTCGACGGCGGGCAGCTTCTGGCCCGGGTAGCGCTTGGAGACCTCCTCAAGGCAGATCTCCACGCCGTGCCCGGTGGTCGGATTCATGTTGTCGTCAGCCACGAATACCTCTCGAAGTCGTCAACCGCCCGATCAGGACGAAGAGGGCGTCCAGCAGCAGCGCCAGGATGATCACGCCGACGGTGCCCGCGACGGCCATGTTCAGCGCGTTCGCACCACCGAGCTGGCCGAGCCCGCTGAAGATCAGGTTGCCCAGGCCGGGGCCCTTGGCGTAGGCGGCGATGGCCGCGATGCCCATCAGCATCTGGGTGCTCACCCGCATGCCCGCGAGGATCGCGGGCCAGGCCAGCCGCAGCTCGATGCGGGTCAGCACGCTGAACCGGCCCATGCCGATGCCGCGCGCCGCGTCCAGGATCGGCTGGTCCACGGTGGACAGACCGACGATGGTGTTGCGCACGATCGGCAGCAGCGCGTACAGCACGAGCGTCAGCACCGACGGCGCCACGCCCAGCCCCAGCACGGGGATGAGCAGGCCGAACAGCGCGAACGACGGGATGGTCAGGACGGCGCTGGAAAGCGCGGTGGCGATCGCCGCCCCGGCGGGGCTGCGGTAGACCGCAACCCCGACCAGGACGCCGACGATCGTCGCCAGCACGATGCACTGGAGCACCATGCTGGCGTGCTGGTAGGAGTCCACCAGCAGCGATTGCCACCTGGATGCGACGTAGTCCAGGAAGTTCACTCGTTACTCTTTCCCTCCCGCCGAGGCCGACGCGGGCTCCTCGTCGGTCTCCACCGGAGTGGTGACCAGCTGGAACTCGCCGTCATGTTCCTCGGTGCCGGTGATCACGGCCTGTTCGAGCACCTCGGCCCCCTTGACCTCGCGCAGCATCATCGGGTCGCTGCGCAGGTCCTTGACCAGCGCAGCGCACATCAGCAGCACGACGATCACGAACGGCGAGGCCGCGATGATCGTGGTGTTGTTCAGCCCGCTCAGGGCGTCCTCTCCGCCGGTCAGCAGCATCACGATGGCGACGCCGCCGATGACCAGGCCCCAGAACACGACGACGAACTTGTTCGGCTTGGCGCTGCCGCGCTGCGACATCGAACCGAGCACGACCGACGCGGAGTCGGCGCTGGTGACGAAGAAGTTGATGATCAGCAGCATCGCCAGCACGCTGGCCACCGCGCTCAGCGGCAGGTTCCGGAACACCTGGAACAGCTGGTCCTCGGCACCGCCCGCCTCGGTCAGGTTGGCGCCGTCGCGCTCCTGGTAGAGCGCGGTGCCGCCCATGATGGCGAACCAGATCAGGCTGATCACGCTGGGCACCATCAGCACGCCGCCGATGAACTGGCGGATGGTGCGGCCGCGGCTGATCCGCGCGATGAACATGCCGACGAAGGGCGCCCAGGAGATCCACCACGCCCAGTAGAAGATCGTCCAGGTGGACAGCCAGCTGTGCATGTCCTCGCCGCCGATGGCGCCGGTGCGGGAGATCATCTCGCCGAAGTCGGCGAGGTAGGAGCCCACCGACAGCGGGATGACGTCGAGGATGAACACCGTCGGGCCGACGAAGAAGAGGAACACGGCCAGCAGCAGCGCCAGGATCATGTTGCTGTTGGACAGCAGCTGGATGCCCTTGGACACGCCCGAGACCGCCGAGATCACGAACGCGGCGATAAGCACCGTGATGATCACGACCAGCAGCGTGTTGCCGACCGAGGCGACCCAGCCGACCTCGGTCAGACCGGCCGCGATCTGGGTCGCCCCGATGCCCAGCGACGCGGCGGTGCCGAACACGGTCGCGAACACCGCGAGCGCGTCGATGATCCGCCCGGGCACGCTCTCCGACGCGCCCTTGCCGAAGAACGGCACGAACGCCGAGCTGAACAGCTGCTTGCGGCCGCGCCGGTAGCTGGCGTAGGCGATGGCCAGGCCGACCACCGAGTAGATCGCCCACGGGTGCAGGGTCCAGTGGAACAGCGAGGTCGCCATCGCGGTCCCGACCGCGGCGTCCGTGCCCGCCTCGGCGCTGCCGGGCGGCGGACTGGTGAAGTGGGTCAGCGGTTCGGAAACGCCGTAGAACATCAGACCGATGCCCATCCCGGCGGCGAACATCATCGCGATCCACGACGAGGTCCGGAACTCGGGCTTCTCGTCGTCCTCACCCAGCGGGATGCGCCCGTACCGGCTGAACGCCAGCCACAGGGCGAAGACCACGAACGCGGTGCCGGCCAGCACGAACACCCACCCGCCGTCGCGCACCAGCACCTCGAGGGCACCGCTGGCGAAGGCCTGCAGCGACTCGGATCCGAGCACGCCCCAGGCGATGAACGCGATCGCCGCGACCGCGGAGATGCCGAACACCACCCAGTCCATCCGACCGGGCTGGTCGACGAGCTTGGTGCCCGCCTCCTCCTTCTCGACCGGGTTGTCCGATCGTTCCTCTACTACTGTCGACACAGATCCAGGCGCCGGGCGAACGGCGCCCCCTCCTTTCGGGAGTCGGTCGCGCGCGGCCGGTTCCCAGGTGGCCCGGGAACCGATCGCGCACGGCCCGTGCACTTGCTCACTCCGGGGCGAACGGGACAAATGCCACCGGAGTGAAAACAGCTGCGCGCCCGGCCGCCGCAGCAGCCGGGCGCGCAACGCTTCGGCCAGGAGGGCTCGCTACTTCTCCCCGGCCGGGGAATCAGCGGTCTCCGCGTCCTCGTCAACAGGCGTGGTGACCAGCTGGAACTCGCCTTCGTGCTCCTCGGTACCAGCGATCACGGCCTGCTCCAGAACCTCCGCGCCCTTGGCGTCGCGCAGGGTCATCGGGTCGCTGCGCAGGTCCTTGAGCAGGGCCACGCACATCAGGACCATGACGATCGCGAACGGCAGCGCACCGATGAAGGTCAGGTTCTGGATGCCGTCCAGCGCCTTCTCGGCGTCACCGCCCGCAGAGCCGATGACCAGCATGATCGCGGCGACCGCACCGGTGGCGGCGCCCCAGAAGATGACCACCCAGCGGCTCGGCTCGATGGAACCGCGCTGCGACAGGGTGCCCATCACCACGGAGGCGGCGTCGGCACCGGAGACGAAGAAGATCGCCACCAGGATCATCACCAGCACCGAGGTGATCAGCGTCAGCGGCAGGTTGTCGAGGACCGCGAAGGTCTGCGCCTCGGCGCTGCCGTCGCCGTACACGGCGTTGCCCGCCTTCTGGCTGTCGATCGCGGCACCGCCGAAGATCGCGAACCACACCAGGCTGACCACGCTGGGCACCAGCAGCACGCCGCCGACGAACTGGCGGATGGTGCGACCGCGGCTGATCCGCGCGATGAACATGCCGACGAACGGCGTCCACGAGATCCACCAGGCCCAGTAGAAGACGGTCCAGCCGGACAGCCACTCCTGCATCTCCGCGCCGCCGGTGGCACCGGCCCGCGAGGCCATCTCGCCGAACTCGCTCATGTAGGAGCCGAGCGCGGTGGGCAGCAGGTCCAGGATGAACACCGTCGGGCCGACCACGAACACGAACAGCGCCAGCAGCGCGGCCAGCACCATGTTGATGTTGGACAGCCACTGGATGCCCTTGGCCACGCCGGACACCGCGGAGGCGATGAAGCACACCGTCAGCACGACGATGATCAGCACGAGGATCGTGGACGAGGCGCCCTCGATCCAGCCCGCGGCCTTCATGCCGGCGCTGATCTGCAGGGTTCCGATGCCCAGCGAGGCGGCGGAGCCGAACAGGGTGGCGAACAGCGCGAGGATGTCGATCAGCTTGCCGATCGGGCCCTCGGCGTTGCGCTTGCCGATCAGCGGGCGGAACACGCCGCTGATCAGCTGGCTGCGGCCGCGGCGGAAGCTGCTGTAGGCGATCGCCAGACCCGCCACCGCGTAGATCGCCCACGGGTGCAGCGTCCAGTGGAACAGCGAAGTCGCCATCGAGGTCTCGATGGCCGCCTCGCTCTCCCCCGGGACGGTGCCCGGCGGCGGCGAGACGTAGTGCCCGAGCGGCTCGCTAACGCCGAAGAACATCAAACCGATGCCCATACCGGCGCTGAACATCATCGCGATCCAGGACACCGTCCTGAATTCCGGCTTCTCGCCGTCCTGGCCGAGTGGAATCCGGCCGTACTTGCTGAAAGCCAGAAAAAGGGCAAAGATGACGAAACCGGTCGCTGCGAGCACGAAGCCCCAGCCCGTGTTCGTGATCAACCACGTCAGCGCGGCCGACGAGGCGACGCTGAGCGAGTCGGTGCCAACCGCACCCCAGACCACCACCGCGAACATGATCGCCGCGGCGACGCCGAACACGATCCAGTCGGTTCGCGGTTTGCCCAGGAATTCGGTGTTCGCAGACAGTTCAGTCGTATGGCTCCCCTTGGCGGAGTCACCACTTCGTTCTGTTGTCGACACAGGTTCCGGCGTCGATTTGCGGCGACGCCCCCTCCTCTCCGTCGTCAGTCACGACGATCCGATTCAGCACCTCCGCATTGGGCGCAGCTGCACTCGGAACGCCTGCAACCCGGTAAACCGTGACCCAATTGGGTGAACAAGGCAAGCTCGCCCGCGGTCAGCGTGGCCGAACCGACACCTAGACTTGGCTCTCGTGGCAGCCGGTCTCACACCTACGCAGGGCGCACTTCGCGTCCTGCGCGGCGCTGCTCTGGCCACCACATCGGCGTCACTGTCCGTAGCCGCTCACGTGGCCGCGGGTGGGTCATTACCCGATCTGGGCTCGACCGTTGTGATCACCGTCCTCCTGGCCGGCGCCGGTGTGGCACTCGCTGATCGCAAGCGCGGGTCGTGGGGCATTCTAGGGGCACTCGGCGTCAGCCAGCTGTCACTTCACGTATTTCTCCAGCTCGTGGCGTCCCACCAGGACGGACCGGGCGCCATCGGCATGCCGTTCTCACCCCTGGCCATGACCCTCGGTCACCTGGGGGCGGTCCTGGTGACCGGACTGCTGATGGCCCGGGCGGAGCGTGCACTCTTCGTAGTCGCACGCCTGCTCCGTTCGATTCTGCCGCGCCGCCCGCGGCCGCTACCCACAGTCACCGAGACGCCCACGGTCTGCGTCCCGGCGATCACGGTGCGTCCCCTGGCGCACCTGCTCTACCAACGCATCCACGCCCGTCGCGGGCCCCCGGAATCTCCTGCGCATGATCAGGTGGAATTCGCCGCCTGATCGTTGTCGATCTGTCATTTTCCCGATCATCGGCTCGATGATCGATATTCCAGGAGATTCCAAGTAAACATGTCGACAAAACGATTCGCGGTCCGATCCGCGGCGCTGACGGCTGCCTGCGGGATCACCGCACTGCTGAGCACCGCACCCGCATTCGCCCACGTCAGCGCGCAGCCCGGCGAGGCCGCCAAGGGCGGTCACGCCAAGGTCGCCTTCCGGGTGCCGAACGAGCGGCCGAACGCCTCGACCGTGCAGATCAAGGTCACCTTCCCCGAGGACCAGCCGCTGAGCTCGGTGCGCACCAAGCCGATGCCGGGCTGGACCGCGCAGGTCGAGCGGGTCCAGATCGCTCCGGTCCAGGTGGCCGGGTCCGAGGTCAAGGAAGCGGTGCGCAGCATCACGTGGACCGCGCAGCCGGGCAACCGGATCGGGCCGAACGAGTTCAACGAGTTCGAGGCCACGCTCGGCACGCTGCCGGACAACGTGGACTCCTTCGCCATGCCCACCACCCAGACCTACGACAACGGCGAGGTCGTGAACTGGGACCAGCCGACGCCGCCGAACGGCGAGGAGCCGGAGCACCCGGCGCCCACGCTGAAGCTGGTCGAGGACGCCGAAGGCGGCCACTCGCACGGCGGCGAGGAGGAGCAGGCGGCGGCAGCCGGAGCCGGTGACGACACGGCCCGCTGGCTCGGCGGCGCCGGGCTGCTCGTCGGCGCGCTGGGCGTCGGCATCGGGGCCGGTGCGCTGGCCCGCAGCCGCAACGCCGCACCGACCGGGAAGGACGAGTCGTGAAGCGATTGATCGCGGTGGCAGCGCTGGCCGTGGCCGCGCTGCTCGGCGGCGCGGGCACCGCGCTCGCGCACAACGTGCTGGTCAGCAGCGATCCGGCGGACGGCGCGAAGCTGTCGGTCGGGCCGAGCGAGATCCGGTTGACGTTCGACCAGCCGGTCCGCTCCGGTGAGGGCTACAACACGGTGAACGTGGTCGGCCCCGACGGGACGTACTGGACCGACGGCGAGGTCCGCGTCGAGGGCAACTCGGTGACCACCCCGGTCCGCGAGCTCGGGCCGGCGGGCACCTACACGGTCGGCTACCGGATCCTGTCCAACGACGGCCACCCGGTCCCGGGCAAGGTCAGCTTCGAGCTGACCCAGGCGGGCAACGGCACGCCGGCCGAGCCGCCGCAGAACGCGGACCAGCCGGCCGAGCAGGGCGAGTCCGGCGGCATGCCGATCTGGCCCTGGATCGTCGGAGCGGTGGTCCTGGTCGGCCTCGGCCTGGTCCTGGCCCTCCGCCTCGGCAAGCCCAAGGCCTGATCGCAGAGCAGTTGAAGCGTGGAGGGCACCTTTCGGCCGAAAGGTGCCCTCCACCTCGTTCAGCCGTCGAACCTGCCGGCCTTGATCGCGGCGACGAACGCCGACCACTGGGGCGTCGTCGTCGTGAAGTGACCGGCGGCGCGGTTCTTGGTGTCGCGGACCGCGGCTCCGCCGTCGACGCGACCGACCTCGACGCAGCTCGTCTCCTGATTGCTCCGGCTCGACTTCCGCCAGCCGACCGGGGGCTTCGATAACGTCATTTCGGCGTCTCCTCCTGGTTGATGATGCGGGCGATCAGCTCGGCCGTGTCCTCCTGACTCATCGCCGACTGCTCGACATCATCCCGCGCTGAGGCGAAGGCTTTCACGTCTGCGTCCTCACGGAGAAACACCGATGACCTGTGGTGTTCCAAGTGCACCACCGGCTCTGCTTTCGCGAACTCCAGTAGCACGAACGGACCGGCATGCGCGGGCGTCCAACCGGCGGATCGCGGGATCACCCGGATCTCGACGTTGTCCCGTTCTCCCATCTCCAAGAGGAAGTGGAGCTGGTCGACCATCACATAGCGACCGCCGATCGACTGGTGCAACGCGGATTCCAGCATGATGGCCGTGAACCGAACTGGTCCCCGCCTACGAGTGATCAGGTCGCGGCGACCAAGTCGCATCATCACCCGCTTGTCTGTTTCTCCAGCGGGAATCCCGGGCCTCATGATCGCCGAGGCGTACTCGGCTGTCTGCAGCATGCCGGGCACGATCACTGGTGAAACCTCGGTGATCGCGGTGGCCATGCGCTCGAATTCCAGGAGTGCGGCCATCTGGTCGGCTTCGCCCGTCGCACCGACCGACACCGTGTTCGGTGGTTCTGAGGCTGCTTCTCTGGTCAGCCTCATCAGGCGTTCTCGGGTTGTGCCGTTGATGCCGAGCACTGCGCAGAGCGCCGATACCGATTCCGTTGACGGGACGCGCTGACCCAGTTCCCAGCGCACCACGACGGAATGGGACACGTCGAGCTTCGTTGCGAGCTCGCGGAGCCCGAATCCGGCGGTGGTTCGTGCATCCCGGAGTTCTGCTCCGAGGACGTAAGCACGCGGCGCAAGAGTGGTCTCGGTCATGCACCAGACAATAGCCACTCTGACGTGCACTGTCGTCAATCGATCAGGCGATTGTCGACCATTAATTGGACCGAAATTATTGGTCTCACAGAAAACGAGACCACAGGACCACGTAGGCCGCAGGAGGGTGAGCAATGCCGAATGTTCCGCCCGGACGCGAGAAGAAGTACCGCCCGCACCCGTTCAGCTGGGTTCCCGCGGAAGGTCAGCGGCACGCCAGCGACGACCAGCGTCCTGCCGGGGGTTGGCCAGACGATACCGAGGTGACGACCTTGTGCAGCCAGCAGGTTCGCGCGTCGACCGGTGATCTGGCCTGGCTGTGGCCAACATGCGCCGCCTGCAACACCGAAGCGCGCAAGCTCGCCGGTTTTCCCGCAGCAGACCTCCGATGACCGGCCACCACGCCCGGATCGCCCGGCTGGCGCGGACAGCGGTGCTGATGCTCGGCTACGCGGCCGACGACATAGAACGCGGCTTCTGGAGCGACGCCGAACTGCACCAGCTCGCCGATGGCCTCGACACGCTGGTCAGCGCTCTGCGCGGCAATGACCAAGCCGGCCAAGGACTTCTCGTCATCAACTCGGAAAGGCTCGACACATGACCATCCCGATGATCACCGCAACCATCGCCGCTGTTCTGGTCGCTTTCTTGGTCGTCCACCGGGTCTGTTCGTACCGGCCGCAGCACGCCGGGGGCGGGGATGGAGCGCTGACCGTTCGGTACCTGATCGAGCGTGTCGAGGCCGAGACCAGTGGTGGTCGGCATCGTCTGCACGAGCCCGACTCCGGTGGGCGCGGCTCCCCCGACGAAGCCGAGCAGACTTCTGGATTCTCTCGGAATACCGAAGTGTTCCAGCGGGTACTCGCTGGGCTGCAACGGCTTTAGACCCGGTCCCGGCTGTTCTGCCCCCGACCAGGCAGCCGGGACCGCCCTGCTCGCAAGGCAATCCGCGCTTTCGCGACGCGGATCCATGGCGCGGGCGGGAGTTCCCCTCCCTGCTCCTGCTCGCAGCGGTGCCCCGCGGTCCTCCCCCGGCCGCGGGGCGCTGCGCTTCCCGGCTCGTTTCGGCTGGTCAAGTGCCGTGAGTACTTTCTGTTGCTATGGCGACAGAAAGTACTCACGGGAGCTTGGACGACGGAACCTACTTGGGGCGGAGGCGGGTGCCCGACAGGAGGCGTTCGGTCGGGCGGCCTTCGGGGTCCAGGAGGTCTGGGGGGACCATCAGCCAGGGTTGGCGGAGGCCACGGCGGGTTGGGGTTCCCGGGGCGTAGAGGGGGCGGAAACCCTGGTCCACCAGGGATATCGCGTAGTCGACCGCTACCTCTTGGTTCCCGTTCAGGGCTGCTGTGCCGTGCCAGGGCATCACGCCCGAGCCGCCGAGCGGGACGAAGCGGAGCCTGCCCGGGGTCGGGCGGATCGACAGGCTCATGCGGACGCCCTCCCGCCACAGGACCTGGTAGCCGAGATCGGCGTCCACGTGCTTGTTCGCCAGGTAGGTGATGGTCTCGCGCCAGGCCGAGACCAGCAGGTCACCGCGGGCCCGGCGGACCTCGGCCGGTGTCGATCGGTCGGTCAGGTCGAAGGGATCCGCGTAGATCCGCTGCGACCAGGCGAGCGGATCACCGCCGTGGCACGGGATGTCCACCGCGTGCAGGACCGACCGGAACAGCTCCGCGAACCTCGGCTGGCCGGGAGCCGACGGGTCGCGGGTGGCCGCTTCGGCCAGCGCCGCTCCCGGATTCCGGAGGATGTCCAGTCCGGCGAAGGCTGTCTCGTACTTCTCGCGGTGCGCTAGCAGGAGTTCCGGGCGCTGGGTGCGGTCGCCGCAGGCCGGGTGCGCGTCGGCCGCGTCGTCGAAGTCCTCGACCGACACCAGGTCCGCCGCGCCGACCGCGGCCACCTGCCGGGCGAACTCCCGGTGGTAGGCCGCGCACCGGTCCGGCTCGCGGAACCGGAAGTGGCTGGCATCGGTGAGCGCCCGCACCCGGACTCCCGGCGGGTGCACCTGCCGGACCGCCGCGTCCAGCTGCCGCAGCCGGACCAGCATCGCCAGTTCGGCCAGGTCGGGCAGGCCGCCGAGCGCTTTGAGCCGGGAGCCGTCCTGCTTCAGCGACGGCCCCACCACGACGAACCGGATCGGCTCGCCGGCTTCGACCGGGCCGCGCAGATCCCGCTCCGCCGCCGCGAGCGGGTAAGCCGACCTCGACGCGCCGAACGGCTTCGCGGTGATCACCTGCCACACCGCCCGGACGCGGTCGGCTCCCGCGGCGATCGCCGAACCGAGCTTCCGGCCGCTGGTCACGGCGGCCGCCACCAGCGAATCGACGATCCGCGCCTGCTCGGCAACGGTCAGCTCCGCGCCGTGGCCCCAGATCGTGGGGCGGGTGCTCAGCTCACCGAGCCGCAGCCCGCTGAGCGAGGTCACGTGCGACAACTGCGCCTCGCGGGCATGACCGCGGCCGAGCGGAACCGGGTGCGGCAGCGACTCGAACGTCTCGATGCCGTCAGCGGATTCGTCCGAGGTGAAGCCCGGCAGGCGGACCGGGATCACCAGGGCACCGGGGAAGGCGGTGCGCAGCGCGGCTCGGTTGGCCGCCGAGTCGTCGAACGCCGCGACCAGCTCGTACCCGTGGAACTCCCGCAGCGCGGCCACCTTCCGCTCGGCGACGGGGCCGTCGTCGGAGGTGCGCAGGTCGAGGTGCCCGAGCCCGCGACCGGACAGGAACTCCTCCGTCGCCGCGCGCACCCGGTGCCGACGGCCGGTCAGCCAGACCACCCGAGCGCCCGCCTGCTCCAATTCGCGGACGTACCGCTTGATGCCCGGGGCGAGGGTGTCGGTCAGCAGCGCTTCCCCGTGCCACGCAATGTTCCGGCGGTACTCGGCGTGCAGCCCGTCCCCGCGCCGCAAACCGTTCCGCGCCAGGAACGGCCGCCAACCGGCCGGGTAGAGGCCGGGCAGCACAGCGGGATCGGCGAACTCCGCGATCCCGTGCGCCGCGCCCACCCGCCGCACCGCCTCGTGGACCCGCTGCCGCGGCTGGACCGCGCAGAAGTCCAGGTCCACCGCCACCAGCGGACGCGGCAACCCGCTCTCGCGGCGGCACCGCGCGCTGCGCTCGCGGACCACCCGGAGCACCTGGCGCAGCACCTCGTGCTGGCCCGCTCCGACGACGTGCACGAACTCGCGCCACGGGTGGTCACCGGCCAGCTGAGCCGCGGTTTCCGCTGACAGGTTCCGCAATTCCTGCGAGACGACCTCGTCGAACGCACCGCGGATCCGCTCCTGCTCCTCGCCGGTGACCTGCACACCGGCCGCCGCCAGCTCCGTCAGCCAGCCGTCCAGCGCGGCGATCGCCGCAGGCACCTCCGCGGCCGGGCGGACGCCCTCGACCACCACCCGGCCGGTGGCCGACGACTCCGGACCGAGCTCCACGCCCACCTCGCCCGCGGGCAGCGAACCCCTGGTCAGCAGGCCGCGGAAGGTGATCAGCAGCGGCCGCACGACGAACTCGGCGAGGTGGTCCCGCGCCGTCCAGTCCCCCGGCCGGTCGGCCACCAGCCGCTTCAACGCCAGCACATCTCCCGGGAAGTCCCCGCACACCAGATCACCCAGGGCGAGCCAGTTCTGCTCGGCGGGTGCGCAGTACAACCTCAGCAGCGCGTCGTCGGCCAGCGCCCTCCGCAACCCCGCGCGGAATTCCGGCATTTCTTCCGGACTGCACAAAATCATCTCCCATCACGGGTTTTTCCGATCCCGGCGAGCGAATTCGCCGGGATGCGACGAGAATTCGAATTTGGCGAGAAGCAGATCAAAGAGAAGTGGTTTCGGTCACTGTTTCCGAGCACGCCGTCCGAACCAGCGCCGGGCACGGCAGATCGACGCGGCAGATGACCCCGGACGAGCCGGAAAACCGGCCGCTACCGGGGAAAACGCATACTTCAGCCCGACCGAACTGCGCGCTGCGATTATTGGCGCACCAGGAAAAACCGCTGGTCGCAGGCGCGATTCACCGAATCGTCAACGATGACGCGCCCGTCGCCGAGCGGTCATTCAGCGTCGGTGAGTTGCACCGACATCCAGACCATCCGGTTCTTCCAGGCGGAGCAGCGCAGCGCGGCCGCGCCGCTCCAGCTCCCGGCGGGTGATCCAGCCCTTCGCGTAGTAGCGGTAGTTCTGGGCGAGCAGCACCAGTTCCGCGAGGTGGTCGGCGTGCCGTCGCCGGACGTCCGCGGGCAGCAGCGGCAGCGAGGCGACTTGGGAGTCCACCACGTCGTCGAGCACCTGGGCGGAGCGCAACGCGCGCGCCCGGCGCCAGCGCGGGGACAAGGCCCCCAGCAAGAACTCCGCGACCATCATCGACAACCCATCCAGTTGCAACGCCCTGACGGATCAGTTCCCTCGTATGGTTTACCCCTTCGGGTCAGCGTCGTCACCAAGAATGACCAAAAGAGCGCAGCGTTCGGACTCAAGATCGTCCGTTCGGGTGTAGGACTGTCCTTCGATCAGCTGTACGGAGCCCACTGCGCGGCGAGGTCGCCGTCGCGCATCGTGCGCAGCCGCCGGTGCAGCTGCTCGCGGAGCCCCGGGTTGCTGCGCACGATCGGCAGCACGCCGGTCGTGATCTTCAGCTCGCGCAGCTCACGCAGCACCGGGAAGCCTTCCCACCCGGTGATGTCGAAGCCGTACGCGGCGGCCAGGTCGTCGTACCAGGACGGCGGGTGCCCCATCCGCAGCCGGCCGACCGCCAGCGGCGTCAGGTCCCACTCCGGCGGCCCGACGCACAACGAGTCCAGGTCGCACAGCAGCGGGCCGTCCGGACCGCCGATCACGTTGCCCAGGTGCGCGTCCGCGTGGATCACGCACTGCGGCAGCGGGAACCGCAGCTCGGCCAACCGCTCCTCGACGTGGTCGCAGCGCTGCTCCAGGAAGTACCGGTCGGCCGGGTCGATGTCCACCGCATCGGTCAACCGGCGCCGGATGTCGGCCATCGGCTGCCAGTCCAGGAACGTCGGCGACAGCGGTTTCGAGTGCATCAGCCGGAGCAGCGCACCGAGGTCGGCGCCGTCCGGCACCGGCCCGATCTCCGGCACGTAGCGCCAGAGCGTCGCCAGGTGCTCCCCCACCTGGACCGGCTGCTCGAAACCGGGCAGCAACCGCACCGCGGGCACGCCGTGCACCGCCAGCCAGCGCGCGGCGTCGACGGCGTTGAAAGCTCGGTAACCGAACGACGGGGACAGCACCACGCGGACGATGACGGGATCGTCGCGGAGCAGGAAAACCCCGTTGTTGATGAATCGGATCAGTCGCGCGCCCCGCGGATCCAGTCCGACGGAGGCGCAGATCTCGGCCAGCGCCAACCCCAGTTCAGGCGGGACTCGCTGACCCTGTTCGACGTATGTCTGCATGCTCATGGTGTTCGCACCGGCGCATCGATCCGGGCAGTCACGCCTGCCGGAACTGCCGGACCTCTTCGAACAGGTCGCGGGCGTCGGAATTGGCCCGGTGCTTGGCCGCTTCCAGCTCCAGCGGCTTGAGCCGGTCGGAGACGCGGGCCGATTTGACCCGTTCGCCGTGCTGCAGCGCGCGGCGCCCGACCTTGATGCCCTCCTGGACGTCACCGGCCCGGAAGTGGTTGGTGGCCTGCAGGCTGAGCCCGAAGACGTGGGTGCGCTGCATGTCCGCGCCGTAGGCCTCGTTGCACTTGATCGTCTCGGCGACGGCGATCGACGCGTGCTTGCGCGGGTCGAACACGGCCAGCGCGTCGTGCGCGGAGCCGATCATGCCGTGCAGGTCGTTCTCGTTGAAGAACCGCACCCAGTCCGGCGCCTCGCTGGCCTGCGCCCGCGCGAACTCGTCCTTCGTCCGGCCCACCATCTTCTGCACCTGGTCGGGCCGGTTCAGCATGCCGTAGGCCCAGGCCTCGTTCGCGCACAGCACCGCGACGGTCAGCGCCGAACCGGACTCCTGCGCGGCGATCTGGCCCAGCTGGAACAGCTTCAGCGCCTCGTTGGGCTCCTGGTGGTGCAGGTACACCCGGCCCATCCGGTACAGCACGCTGGCCAGCAGCCCGTGGTCATCGGCCTGCTTGGCGAACTCCAGCGCCTTGCCGAAGTGCCCGCGCGCCGGGTCCAGCAGCCCGACGTCGAACGAGGTCCACCCGGCCAGGCTGTGCATGTCCGCGAGCGCCACGAACAGCTGCTTGCGCACCAGGTCGGTGGAGGTCGAGTCGAGCAGCTGCTGCGCCCAGGACAGCTGGGCCACCACGGCGTCGCGGCAGGTGCCGCCGCCGTAGCGGTAGTCGAGATCGCGCAGGGCCTTGGTGGCTGCCTGGATCTGCTGCACGTCGGTCATGCCGATCCGGGCCGGCGCCGGTGTCTGCGCGTTCGCCGGGAGCCAGCTGGTGGCCTCCCCGAACACGGCAGCGCCCATGGTCACCTGGGCGGCGTGGGACAAGAACTTCCGACGCTTCACCGATTCGTCCTCCTCAGCTTCGAGGGCGTTGGTCGCGCTAGCGACCCGCATCGCGGTCGCCCCGTCGTAAGCGAGGCCCATGTAGCCCCGCGGGATACCCAGCCCGTCGGCGATCCTGGCCAGCACGTCGTAAGCCATGACCTGCCGACCCTTGAGGATCTCGGACACCTCGGATTGCGACTGGCCCGTGGAGGCCGCGATCTGGCGCTGCGAGACACCGCGTCGGCGCAGTTGCTTGTAGATCTCGCTGACGTCCCGCCGGGCCAGGGCATCCCGCATCTCCCGATCGTTCCAAACGTCGGGTGTAACGGGAGAGCCGCTAGAACCGATGATGTTCATTTAGACCCCCTGACGCTCTGCACGGGCGTTGGTCGCAGGGTAAGGGCACTGCGGCAGCCCGGTGAAGCCCGCTTCGGTAGAGGTGATCGGTTGCGCTGAAGTCCGCCGACCGTTCGTCGTCGCCATCGGCCCGGTCACCGCCCAACGACTAGGCGAACCCGTCGACTGGGACCAATCTAGTCATCAGCAAGCAACCGAGCACGGACGGGACGGGAAGCGAAGTGGGCGAGCAGATGCGGGAATCCGGGATCGGCCAGTCGGCCGAGTCCGCTCCGGCAGCTGCCGACCGCCGGCGTTGGTGGCAGGTGGACTGCCGCGATCTGTCGAACGCGCACCGGAACCTGGCCGTGCTGGTCGACCGGGATGAGGTCGAGCTCGTCGGACCGCCCGGCCACGCCGCAGTGCTCTCCGCACTGGGCGTGCGCCAGTTGTCAACAGCGTTGCGGGATGCCGCGATGCAGGCGAGAAAGTGACGGTGACGTTCCTGTGGACGAGATCCTGGGTCAGGTGCTGCGAAACGCGGTGCGCGAGCGGCTCGACATGCTGAGCGAGCTCGCGGACCGGGCCGACGCCACCTCCCTGCTCTCCGTAGCGCGTTCCGAACTACCCCGGCTCACCGAGGGGTGGCGAACGCTGCTCACCGCTCACGAAGCCGACGAGAAGGGCAACTGCCCGGAGTGCTCCAGCCGCTGGCGCCCGCAGAAAGCACCGTGCTCGGTGTGGCGCTCGGCGTACGAGCACCTGGTGGCAGGTGCCCTGGCTCCCCGTCCCGCTCGGCACCAGCGACCGGCGCACGCTCTGCGCCCGGTGGCGCCGGTGCCGTAAAGCCGGCGGACTCGGTCCCGGACAGCAACACCTCCTCCCCGACCCCGGGCAAGACCGAGCAACCGCCAGGTGACGGCCGATGGGCGACTGGTCGCGTTTCCCCGACCTCGGCCAGCGCGCATCGGCCGTCACCGCGAAAAACTCCACAGCGAGCAGAACTTCCGCGGGCTGGTGCTGACGCACTCCCCTCCCCCCGACCGGTGCTGGTCCGCGGACTCCAACCGCTTCGGAACCCGTTTCCCCGGACGGCTCCGAAGTGAGGATGGAAAGGCCCTGGCAGCTCGATTCCCCGACCGAGCCGCCAGGGCTCTTTCCTTTCACCGGGCCGGAAGACCCAGCGGTTCAGCGCGGCGCCGGGCGCCGTCAAAGCGTGGTGTCCGGATCGAGCACGAAGCCATGGGCCGTCAGCTCCCAGTAGTGCCTGCGCTTCGGACGCATCAGCTGAGTCACCGCGCGGACCGCGGCCACGCTCATCAGCGCCCAGTACAGCGGGATCGTCAGCATCGCGGGCACCGCGCGGTGCAGCCCGGGGCACACCATGCACGCGACGATGAACAGTAATCGTCGGGCTTTCGGGGCGTCACTTCCGGCGGAGCCGGGCCTTGGCGATCAGGTGCTCGTCCAGGCTCAGTCCCGACTGCGGCGCCGCGCCCCGGGGTGTGGGCACGTGCGAGCGCTGCGCCGGGTGGGTGCGGTCGGCCGGGACCATCGCCCAGGGCTGCCGCGGGCCCAGCAGCGGCGAGTAGACCGGGACGAAACCCTGGTCGAGCAAGGAGATCGCGAAGTCCACCGCCACCGTGCCGCGCGGGTCGAGCACGCCGGTGCCCTGCCACGGCAGCAGGCCCGACCCGCCGAGGTAGGTGAAGCCCAGGCAGCCCTTGCGCACCGCGCTGAGCGTCAGCCGCACCCGGTTCGGGAACATCCGCTCGTAGCCGAACTCCTCGTCCACCTGCATGGTCGCCATGTAGCGGATGACGGTGTGCCACGCCCGGCGCAGCACCGCGCAGCGCGCTTGGCGCACTTCGGCGGACACGCCCTGGTCGCCGAGGTTGTAGACGTCGGCGTAGATCGCGGTGGACCACTCCAGCCGGTCGACGCCGGTCGGCACCGAGACCGGCACGGAGTACACCATCGACATCAGGATCTCCCGGAACAGCCCGATGACGTGCGGTGCGAAGTCGTCCGCGCCCGCCGTCCAGCGGTGCACCCGCTCCAGGGTGCGCAGCGGGTTGTCGGTGATGTCGAACTCCCGCAGCGATTCGCCGAGCAGCCGCCGGTACTTGGCGATCCGCTCCGCGCGCTGCGCGGGCAGCCCGGGGCCGAGCCGCTGCTCGGCGACCACGTCGATGTCCTCGACGAGCGTGCGGTCGCCGATGCCCGCCAGGTCGGCGTACTCGCGCAGCTTCCGCTGGTAGGCCTCGGTGATCGCGGCCGGGCGGCTCCGGAAGTGCCGCCCGTCGGTGAGGATGTTGAAGTGCAGGCCGGGCGGGTGCACCGCGCTGATCGCCCGCTGCATCTCGCGCAGCCGGGCCATCGCGCCGAACTCGGCCAGGTCGGGCAGCGGACCGCCTGCCTTGAGCCGGTTCAGGCACTGCTTGACCGGGAAGCCGAGCAGCACCACCTCGATCGGCTCGCCGCGCCGCACCAGCGGTTCGGCGTCGGCCCGCAGGTCGGCGAGCTGGTAGTTGGCGCGGGAGCCCTTGAAGAACTGCTTGCGGGTGAGCACGTGGTGCACCGCGGCGAGCACCTGCTCCTCCGCCGCCGGGCCCCGGTCGAGACCGAACTTGGCCGCCGCGGCGCTCCCGGTCCGCGCCGCCGCGCGATCGGCGTCGGAGAGCACCGAGTCCACGATGTCGCGGGTCTCCTGCGCGGTGAGGTGCACGGCCCAGCGCTGCGCCAAGCGGTTCTTGCGCAGCGCGCCGATCTGCAGCTCCTCCAGCGAATGCGTGTTGGACAGGCGCGGTCCGATGCGCTCGTCGGGGCGCGGGCGGGTTTCGAAGGTGGCGATCACCGCGTCCTGGTGCGTGCGGCGCTCGGCGGCGAACCCGGGGATCTCCACCGCGATCGACCGCGCGCCACCGAACTCCGCGCTGATCGCCTCCCGGCCGGCCCGCGCGTCGTCGAAGACCGCGACCACGTCGACGGCACCGAGATCGGCCGGCCTCAGCGTGCCGCCGTCGGGCAGGAACCGCAGTTCCGCCTCGGCGATCCCGGCCGCGGCCAGGACTTCCTCGGTCTGCTCGCGGAACCGCTCCTTGCGGTGGGTGTAGAACACCACCTGCCCACCGGCGTCCTGCACGTCCCAGGCGAACCGGGCCAGGCCCGCGTTGGCGCTGTCGGTGCGCAGCCGCTCGCGCGGGCGCGCCAGGAACGCGCGGACGAAATCGGCGCGCACCGCAGCCCAGTCCACCGCCGGGTAGCGCTCGCCCAGCCCGCTCTGCTCGACGAAGTCGTCCCAGGTCTCCGGGGAATGGGTCGGCAGCAGCGGCAGGGTGCCCGCGCTGGCGAGTTCGAGGATGCCCTCCGGCGCACCGGGTCGCGGCCCGGCGGTCGCGCGGGCGGCGTCGAGGATCCGTTGCAGCGGAACGAATCCGCACAGGTCGACGTCGATGGCCACCGCGGGCCTGGCGAGGTCCGGGTTCCACCGGCGCTGCCGGGTGCGCTGCTGGACGTCGTCGAGCACCGACCGGAGCACCGCGTCCTGCTCCTCCGGCACGGTGTGCGCGTAGCACTGCAGCGGCTGCTCGCCCGAGAGCAGCTCCGCGGTGCTCGGCTCCAGGTAGCGCAGCTCCTCGGCGATCACCCGGTCCACCGCGTGCCGGACCTGGCCCGCCCGGCGACCGCCGCCGAGCGCGGTGAACCCGGTGCTGAGGCGGTCGAGCGTGCCGACCAGCGCGCGGACGCCCGCGGCGACCTCGGCGCGACCCGGCTCCCAGCTCACCCGGTCGTGGTCGGTGACCACGATCCGGCCGGTGGCCTGGAGTTCCGGGGAGAGCTCGACGGCCAGCCCGCTCTCGTCCAGCGCGAACAGCCCGATCCGGTGGACGTCGAGGGCGACCCGGAAGGTCCGCAGCAGCGGCCGGACGAAGTGCTCCAGGAAGTACTCGAGCTCGTCCTCGCGCCATTCGAAGCGGTTGTCCAGCACCACGCGGAGCAGTTCCGGCGTGCCCGCGGCGCCCGGTCGCAGCAGCGCGGAGAGCGGGACGGCGATGGTGCCGCCGGGGTGCGACGGGTGCGCGGGCGCCGGTTCGGCGAGGCGGAACAGCGCCGCCGCGCCGGTCCGGGTGTCGACCACCGCGCCCGGCACCGGTTGCGCAGCGCAGTGCATCCGCAGGTTCGGATCCTCCGCCACGACCTCCGAAAACCGCTCCCAGCAGCGGATTTGCCGCTGCGCGCGGTCGCGCGAGGTGACCGAGCTCAGCTGCACGGTGCGGGCCCGGCCGTCGACGCTGAGCTGCCCGCTGGGCAGCTGCACGGCCAGGTCCGGATCGGTGACCGCGATCAGCAGGTCCGCGGTGAGGTCGGGGTCGGCGCCCGGCAGCAGTTCGACGTGGTTCAGCGGAACCCTGGTGCAGGGGCCCGGTTCCGGCGCGTCGGCCAGGGACCGGGTCAACCGCTGCAACCAGCTCGCGTCGAACACCTTGCGGGTGCGGCGCGATCGCACCAGGGCGCGGTACAGATCGGCCCAGTCCGGTTCACCGCCCAGCGGGACTCCGCTGCCGATGCCGGTGAGCAGCAGTCCTCCGCAGGAGCCCCGCTCGACGCGGAGCCCGTACCCGCCCTCGCCGAGCAGCTCGTTCGCCGCCGCGGTGGTCAGCTGGTGCCGGAGCGCCGGGGCGTCCTCGGTCGCGGCCGGCCGGCTCGGTCGGTGGGCCGGCTCCGCGGTCAGCCGCGCGGTCACGGCGTCGCGGTGCGCGTCGCGCACGGGACAGCGCAGCAGGCACGGGTAGCCGCGGCAGGGTCGTTGCAGGTCCTCGCGCTCCCCCAGGTCGGAGTCCACCGGGTAAGCACAACACGTCGAACGACGGGAAAACGAGAGGAAGCCGCGCAGTAACCCACAATGACCTTTCTGTCACGGAGAATGACGACCCGATCACCCTAGATAGTGACCTCGCGCGCTGACAACATGACTCAATGCATATCCGAATCATGTAACGCGACCGGATCCGCAGGTCAGAGGCAGGGCTGTCACCCGGCCGATGACCAAATACCCCGATTGGTCAAGTCGTTGCCCGAGAAATCACCCGTTCGATTGATACCGTCTTCGGCATGTCCGGAGCGCACGACCGCCCGCGGGCCGGGAAACTTGGGACATCACCGGCATCCGGGAACGTCCGCGGAATTGACCGGTGAGCCAGACCGCCGGGTCGAACTCGGCACATCTCCCAGGGCTCCCCTGAAAGAGAATCACGGTCGTGGTCGGCAAGATGGTCAGTGAAGATGATCAAGGAGTTGCCTTGCCAGCCGAAGTCGCCCCACTGCGCCGCAAGCCGGTCCAGCAGCGCAGTGCACAACGCGTGGAGAAGATGCTCGTGGCCTGCGCCGAGCTGATCGACGAGGTGGGGTACGACGGATTAACGACCACGCTCATCGCCGAGCGGGCCGGTGTCGCGGTCGGCTCGCTCTACCAGTTCTTCCCGGACAAGCGGGCGGTGGTGCAGGAGCTGACGCTGCGCAACCTGGACCGCTTCGTGCGCACCGTGTCGGCCCGCTTCGAGCAGCTGGAACTGGCGCACTGGTGGGACGCGGTGGACGCGGTCTTCGACGTCTACCTGACCATGCACCGCGAGGTGCCGGCCTTCAGCCGCCTGCACTTCGGCGACGTGGTCGACCTGCGCCTGCTGGACCCGGGCAAGGACAACAACGCGGTCATCGCGGAGAAGCTGATCGGGCTGCTCGCCGAGGAGTTCGGCCTCGACCCGCAGCGGCTGCTGCTCCCGCTGGCCGTCGCGGTGGAAGCGGCGGATGCGGTGCTGCACATGGCGTTCCGCCGCGACCCGGCGGGCGACCCGACGCTGGTCGCCGAGGCGAAGGAGATGGTCCGCGGCTACCTGTCCAACCGGATTCCCGAGGACCAGACACCGTCGGCGAAGCCGTCCGCGCCTTTGTAAGTGGCGGCAGCCGCTTGGGGCACGTACGCAACTCGCACCGCCGCGGGTTCTGAGTGTTTTCCTGGCGAGGACGGCCCCTCCGCCGTGTATCGGGCATACATCAGGAGGGGCACCCGCAGTCCAGGGAAGCACTCAGGTTCCGCCAAGTGACCACCCCGGCAAAGGCAACCACCAACAGGCATTCAGCCGAAGGATCTGCCCTCGCCGCGGTAGGTGGGCACGGTGGTCAGCTGCCCACCCTCGATCAGGTGGTAGTGGGTGAACCGCTCGGCCAGCTCGCCCGCCTTGGCGTGCCGGAACCACACCCGGTCGCCGAGGCGGAGCCGGTCGGCGGCCGGCCCGACGACGGGCGTCTGCACCTCGCCGGCGCCCTCCGTCGAGGTCAGCCGCAGCCCGCGCGGCCGGATCGGCACGGGCACCCGGTCCGCTCCCGGTGGGCCGGAGGCCAGGTAGCCGCCGCCGAAGAGGGTCGCGATGCGCGGTGCCGGCCGGTGCACGACCGGCAGCGCGTACTGCACCGCGGGTCGCGGCTGGAACGCCCGGTAGGCGTCGAAGAGCGAGGGTCCGATCAGCCCGGAACCGGCGGCGAGTTCGGTGACCGCCGGTTCCGCGGCGGTGCGTTCCAGGCTGCCGGTACCGCCGCCGTTGACGAACTCCAGCGGAGCCAGCGCGCGCACCTCGCGGACGACCGCGGCACGCCGCTCGGCCAGCTCGGCCGCTGACCGGCGCTGCAGCCAGCGCACCGCGGCGGCGCGCAGCGGCTGTCCGGCGGGTGCGTCGCCGATCCCGGCGATCTGACCCTCGTACACCATCACGCCGACGAGCTGAAAACCGTTGCGGCGCACGATGGTCGCGGCGGCCCGGCGGGCTTGGCCGGCGCTGTGCAACGGCGAGCGGCGGGTGCCGATGTGCAGACCGGGCAGCGGCCGCCAGGAGGCGTCGACCTCCAGGCAGAGCCGGATGTCCGGGCGGGTGGTGCCGACGGCGTCGTCGATGAGGTCGAGGTGTTCGGGCGAGTCCACCATGAGCGCGATCGCCGCGGCGGCCGCCGGATCGGCGGCGAGCTCGCGCAGCGCACCGCGGTCCACCGTCGGGTAGGCGACCAGGATGTCGTCGCTGAGCCCTTCCCGGTGCAGCCAGAGGGCTTCGGCGAGGCTGTAGCACATCAGCCCGGCGAACCCGGGAGTTCGCAGCGCGCGGCCCAGCAGTTCGCGGCAGCGCACCGACTTCGTGGCCACGCGGATCGGCCGCCCGGCCGCCCGCCGCACGAGGTCGGCGGCGTTGTGGTCGAACGCGTCGAGGTCGACCACCGCGAACGGCGGGTCCAGCTCGCTGGTGATCTCGTCTAACCGGGGCACGTCGACAACCGTAAGCCGAAAGGTCTTGTTATGTGAATCTCTTTCACATAATTTCTCTGCCCAGACGGTTGATCCCTTGTTCGGGCCGCAGCAGCGAGGCGTACCGCAACAACGGCATGAGCTGTCGCAAGCGCGTAGCGCTTGACCCACCCTCGCAGCTCGCACCGCCGCGGGTTCTCAGAGGTTTCCTGGCGAGGACGGCCCCTCCGCCGTGTATCGGACGTACATCAGGAGGGGCACCCGCAGTCCAGGAAGCCTCTGAGGTTCCGCTACCGGCACCGCTACGCAGGATGAGCACGGAATTTCCAGGAACCGAAGGAGGTGGGCATGCAGCGTTGGACCAACTGGGCCCGAACCGCCACCGGCACGCCGAGCAGCGTCCTCGCGCCGCGCGACACCGCCGAAGCAGCGGCCGCGATCCGGGAGGCCGCGGACGCCGGGCGCACCGTGCGCCCGCTGGGCACCGGCCACTCGTTCTCCAGCATCGGATCGCCGGGCACCGGCTGCGCGCTGGACCTCTCGCACTGGACCGGCATCGTGCGCGCGGAACCGGACACCGGGCTGGTCACCGTCCGCGCCGGGACCCCGCTGCACCAGCTGAACGCCGAGCTCGACGGGCTCGGCCTGGCGATGGCCAACCTCGGTGACATCGACCAGCAGACGATCTCCGGCGCGATCTCCACCGGCACCCACGGCACCGGCGGCGCGCTCGGCGGACTGGCCACCCAGGTCGAAGCGCTGGAACTGCTGCTCGCCGACGGCAGCGAACGGCGCTGCTCGGCCACCGAGCACCCCGAGCTGTTCGCCGCCGCGCGCGTCGGCCTCGGCGCCCTCGGCGTGATCACCTCGGTCACGCTGCGCTGCGTACCCGCGTTCACCCTCCACGCCGACGAGCGCCCGGCACCGCTGGACGAGGTGCTGGAGCGCTTCGACGAGCTGGCCGCCGACAACGACCACGCCGAGTTCTACTGGTTCCCGCACAGCGCGAACACGCTGGTCAAGCGCAACAACCGGCACGACGGCCCACCGCGGCCGCTGCACCCGGTCCGGCACTTCCTGGAGTACGAGGTGCTGGAGAACCGGTTGTTCGGCACGGTCTGCAAGCTCGGCCGCGCGGTGCCCGCGCTGGTGCGGCCGCTCAACCGGATCTGCGCGTCGACCTGGTCCGCGCGCACCTACAGCGACCGGTCGCACCGGGTCTTCACCACACCGCGCAGCGTCCGGTTCGTGGAGTCGGAGTACGCGATTCCGCAGGAAGCGCTGCGAGACGTGCTGCGGGAGCTGCGATCCGCCGCGCGCGGACTGGACGATCCGGTCATGTTCCCGGTCGAGGTGCGCGTCGCGGCGGCCGACGACATCTGGCTGTCCACCGCCTACCGGCGCCCGACCGCCTACATCGCAATCCACCAGTTCCAGGGCATGCCGCACCGCCGGTGGTTCGACGCCTTCGAGGACATCGCGGGCGCCGCGGGCGGGCGGCCGCACTGGGGCAAGATGCACCGGCTCGACGCCGACGCGCTGCGCGAGCGCTACCCGCGCTTCGACGACTTCCGCCGCCTGCGGGCCGAGCTCGACCCAGCGGGCGTCTTCCGCAACGCCTACCTGGACCGCGTCCTCGGCCCCTGTGGATAACTCCGCGACCTGTCCACAGCGGGACGCGATTTCAATGGAAATCAGATGTCCGATTTCCATTGAAATCGCGTCAGCCGAGGGCCTGGCGGAGGGCTTCGTGGATCGGGGTCGGCCCGTTGACGAGCTCCAGCTCCCGCCCGACCGAGGCGGGTTCGTCCAGCAGCGCGAGGAGCACCGCCGCGACGTCCGCCCGGGTCACCTCGGCGCGGTCGACCTCCGCGGCCAACCGCACCCGGCCGGTCGGTCGATCGTCGGTCAGCCGACCGGGTCGCAGGATCGTCCAGTCCAGCGGCCGGGCCCGCAGATCCGCCTCGGCCGCCCGCTTGGCGTCCAGGTAGGCACCGAAGACCGGGTCCACGTCGGACGGTGTCGGATTCTTGGCGCCCATCGAGCTGACCTGCAGGAACCGCCGGACTCCGGCCTCCTGGCAGGCGTCCGCGAGCAGCGCCGAGGCAGCCCGGTCCACAGTGTCCTTGCGCGCCGCACCGCTGCCCGGGCCCGCGCCCGCGGCGAACACCGCGGCGTCCACACCGGACAGCGACCCGGCCAGGTCAACGGCGTCGATCCGTTCCAGATCGGCCACCAGCGGCTCCACGCCGTCGGCCCGCAGATCCGCCGCGTGGTCCGGGTTGCGGATCAGCCCGAGCACCGAATCACCACGTTCGGACAGGCCCCGGCCCAGGTGTCGCGCGATCTTCCCGTGGGCGCCGGCAATCACGATTCGCATGCCGTCCAACGTAGGCCACCGACGGCTTCTGCACCGATCAACACAGCCTGTGGACAACTGGCCACAAGCTGTGGACAACTGGCGCGGAGTGTGGGGCGAACGGCCGCGCACCACAACGGGTGGTGCCGGCGGGCCGTTCGCCCCACACCTCATGGGTGGGGATGAAGAATGCGCAGTTCCAGCCGGAGTGGAGCGGCGCGGGCGGCTGGAACTGCGTCCCCAGGGGTTAGCTCCGGGTCGGCGCCGGGGCCTCGGTGGCGAGCAGCTGCTCGTAGACCACCTCGTTCACCCAGCGGGACACCGCGGTGTGCTCCACCGGTGGCGCGTCGGCGAAGCAGCGGCCCGGCAGTTCGACCTGGACGTCGTCGCCGTCCGCGCTGAGCACCGCGATGCCGAACTGGCGGGCCCGGATCAGGCAGGTCTCGGTGAAGTCCGGGGCGATCGCGACGTTGCGCGGCACCACGATCGCCGCGCTGGTGAACCGGGAGAACGGCACCGCGGCGGTCAGCGCGCTGCGCCAGTGCCGCGCCGGGGCGAGCACGCCGGAGAGCTGCGCGGCGGGCGGGGGCACCCGGCCGTCCATCTCCGGCCACACCCAGGTGGAGATCTCCGCGCGGTCCAGCACCGGGCCGCTGCCGAGGCAGAGCCGCTCGGCGTGCGATTCGGGCAGCAGCTCGGCCGTCGCGATGACCTGCCGCCCGTACAGCTTCACCGGCGGCAGCACGCTGCCCGCCCACCCGAGGATGTCGACCGATCGCTGCGCGAGCCGGCCCATGGAGGCGACCGGTCCCAGCGGGGACCGAAGTTGCGTCGTCGAGCAGGCTCGGACCTCGTCCTCGGTCCAGGCACGTCCCGGCATTCCGGTCACGGCGTTCCGCCTCCCTCATGAACAGCGCTTGCACTCCACGGCCACCGACAGCGGGGCCACGTTCGACTTAAACAGCTCGGGGCGGGTTCCGCGCTGCTCATCTGTGCTCGCTGCGACCGGCGGCGGGCATCGGTCGGTGACTGGTCGATGAATGACAACTGGACTTCAGTCCAGCGATGCGGCCATTCAGGTGATAGCGATGCAACTCCCAGGCCCCGTGCGCGGTTTCGAGGTGTCGCGGCGCCCACCGCGCACGGGTCTCACCTGGACAGCAGGTCGAGCTCGGTGCGGTCCAGCTCCACCAGCCGCTGCCGGATTCCTTCGGCGGCGGGCAGGAGTGCCTTGACCAGCTTCCCGACGTCGGCCCGAGCGCTGTGCGCCACCACGCCGATGGCAGCGACGACCGAGCCGCCGCCGTCGTGCACCGGCACCGCGACCGAGCAGTTCCCGAGCGTCATCTCCTCGTTGGCCTGGGCGAAACCGCGGCTGCGCACGCTCTGCAGCTCGCGCCCCAGCCTGCCGGGCTCGGTGATGGTGTAGGCGGTGTGCCGCTCCAGCCCGCGCTCGCAGTACTCGTGCACCACCGTCGTCGGCGCGTGCGCGAGCAGCACCTTCCCGACTCCCGTCGAGTGCAGCGGCAACCGCCCGCCGCTGCGCGAGATGATCGGCACCGCGCGCGGCGTGGTGAGCTTCTCGACGTAGACGACCTCCAGCCCGGAGCGGACCGCGAGGTGGACGTTGTCGTGGGTGTGGCGGCACAGCTCCTGCATGTGCGGCAGGGCGACCTCGCGCAGTCGGCTGTTCACCGGCGCGAGCAGCCCGATCTCCCACAGCCGCAGGCCGATCGCGTACCGGCCGTCGCCGTCGCGCTGCAGCGCGCCCCACATCTCCAGCTCGCGGACCAGCCGGTGGGCGGTGGCCAGCGGGATCTCCGCCCGCCGCGCGATGGCGGTCAGGGTCAGCCGGACGTGGTCGATGTCGAAGGCGGTGAGCACGCTGAGCGCCCGCGCCGTGACCGATCGGCCAGGATCCCGGCTGTTCCCCGCCATGTCGCCTCCCGTGGAGCGGCCGCTGCGCCGCTCGGGTGTCACCAGCTGGGCCCAAGCCCAGCACAGTCGATCGTTTTCGCCAAGCCCGCGCCGGATCAGCGCAGCCCGAGCAGCTCCCGCATCCGCGCGTACTTGCGGGCGAGCCGGTCCCGGGTCGCGGCGTCCAGCGCGGCCAACCGGCGCGGATCGGCGTTGTGCGCCAGATCCGCCTCCTTGACCAGCAGCGCGCCGGGGGTTGTCAGGATCCGCGCGGCGTAATCGGCCGGTTCCTCACCAGGTCTCTTGGTCACGGCGAGCACGATGTCCCGGGTCCCGGCCGGGAGCGGGGCCCGGTGGAGCCACTCCTCGGTCACCGCGCCGTCCTCGACGGCGTCGTGCAACCAGGCCGCGGCGATCTGGGCCTCGTCACCGCCGCGCTCCCGCACCCCGGCGGCCACCGCGGCGAGGTGCTCGACGTACGGCCGCCCCGCCTTGTCGACCTGCCCGCGGTGCGCCCGCGCGGCGAACTCGGCGATCTCGTCCAGGCCCATGCCCCGCGCTCCCACAGCCGAACCGTACAAGATCAACTCGCCAGCACCCCGGTGACCAGCGAGATCAGCCAGCACAGCAGGGAGCCGACGCCGGCGAAGGCCCGCACCAGGTTCCACCGGACCCACTTGCCCTCGAACCGCTCCCGCAGCGCGGCGGTGTCCTCGCCACCGGCGGCCAGCTCGTTGTTCAACGGCACGTTCACCGCCCCGGTGACCAGGAACACCACCAGGTAGAGCCCGGCGCCGGCGACCGCCCACCACGCCCCCGGAGCGGCGGCGGACCACACCAGCCACGCGGCCACCCCGCCCAGCACCAGGCCGCCGAGGAACATCGGCAGGAAGACCGGGTTCAGGATCGCCGCGTTGATCCGCTGCATAGAGGTGACGAACGCCCGGTCGTCGACGGCCCGCAGCCCGGGCATCACGGCGTACCCGAACCCGGCGAACAACCCGGCCACCAAGCCGCTGCAGCACACCGCAGCGACCACCAGCACCTCCACCAAAGCACCCATCCCAGCGGCGAACCCGGACAAAACCACCGATCACCATAGGCCGCCGAACGCCGCCCACCCCCGAATCGGCCCGAGATGCCCCGAAACCGCAACCGAGTGGTGATCCCCACACTCCCCGATCCAACCCCGGCGTTCGCTGTCCGCTGAACCCGAACGCACCCCGAACATGACAAACCCCACCCCACAACAAAAACGAGAAATCCCACCCCGAAACCCCCGCATAAACCCCAAAACCGACACACCCCAAGAACCAGAACAACCCAACCCGACCAAAAACCCCAGGCCACCACCCCGAAGACCAACACCAGCCAGCAACACCCGCAAACCAGATGCGACCGAGCCCCGGAACACCCCGGCCACGACGACGCCCGCAGCACAGACGCCCAAGCCCAGACCACCGGAGACTCGTCCACTGAAGCCCAGACCACCGAGAGCTGGGGCACTGAAGACCTGCGCGCACGACCGAGCACCCAAAAGCCGAGGCACTGAAACCCAGCAGCACCACCCGGAACGACCGACGAGCGAAGCGCGGAGAACAAAACGAACCGCTGGTCCCCAACCCAGGCCGGGAACGCCACCCATCGCAAGGAGCAGAGAAGAAGGTGCCCACCGCACCGTGGGGGCCTACGGGGGCTCGGCCCCCGTACAGAAATAGGAAGAAGGCCCCCGGTGAAGCATGAGCCGGGAGGCCTTCTTACGTGGGCGAGGAGGGAGTTGAACCCTCACGTCCTTTCGGACACACGGACCTGAACCGTGCGCGTCTGCCATTCCGCCACTCGCCCGTGGCTTGGCTGGAAGCTTACACTGACCGCTTCCGGCCTTCGGCACCGGGGTCGCTTTCGCTTCCCTGCTGCCCTGTTGGCGAAAGTAGATTAGCACGGGCTGACGAGGGGCTTCGGCGGGGGGTCGGACTTGTTGGGAACTGGGCGGTGTCCCGGCCCGTTGACCCAGATACGATGGGTGTCAGGAGTCGTACGCGTGGAAGGAAATTGCCGTGGGCCTCGTGCAGCGCTTTGAGCGCCGACTCGAAGGCATCGTCGGTAACGGCTTCGCGCGCGTTTTCGGCGGGAAGGTCGTGCCCCAGGAGGTCGCCCAGGCACTGCAGCGGGAAGCCGAGCTGCAGGTCCGGGAGCTCGCCGGGGGTCGACTGCTCGCGTGCAACCACTACGTTGTGCAACTGAGCCCGTCCGATCACGATCGGCTCACCGACGACGAGGACCGGGTGACCGACCTCCTCGCCGACTGCGTTCAGGAGCATCTCACCGAGCAGGGGTGGGACACATATGGTGACGTCGTAGTCTCCCTGGAGCGCTCTGAGACGCTGCACACGGGACAGTTTCGAATCAGCTCGACCGTCGACCCCGACGTGACTCGACGGCCGGCACAACCGCGTACCGCAGGAGACCGACCCATGAGCCAGCCACCAGGCCACTATCCCCAGGGAGATCCGTACAACCAGCAGGGGCAGTACGGCTACGACCAGGGTTACGGCCAAGGCCAGGACCCCAACTACGGCTACGGCCAGCAGCAGCCCCCGGCTGCCGGCTACGACCAGGGCTACGGCCAGCAGCCGCCCGCCGGCGGTTTCGACCAGGGCGGCTACGGCCAGCAGCAGCCCGGTTACGACCAGGGCGGCTATGGCCAGCCCGCCGGTTACGACCAGGGTTACGGCCAGCAGCCGGGTTACGACCAGGGCGGCTACGGCCAGCAGCCGGGCTATGACCAGGGCTACGGGCAGCAGCCCGCTGCCGGTTATGACCAGGGTTACGGCCAGCAGCCCCCCGCTGCCGGCGGTTTCGACCAGGGCGGCTACGGCCAGCAGCCGGGTTACGACCAGGGCTACGGGCAGCAGCCCGGTGGCTACGACCAGGGTTACGGCCAGCAGCCCGCTGCCGGTTACGACCAGGGTTACGGCCAGCCCGCCGGTTACGACCAGGGTTACGGCCAGCAGCCCGGTGGCGCCTACCCGCAGTCGGGCGGTTTCCCGGACCAGGGCGGCTACGGCCAGCAGCCCGGTGGCGCCTACCCGCAGAGCGCGCCCGGCGGTTACCCGCAGGGCGGTCCGCGCGGCATGATGACCGCGACCCTGCACCTCGACGACGGTTCGAACCGCTCGTACACGCTGCAGCAGGGCTCGAACATCATCGGCCGCGGCCAGGAGGGCCAGTTCCGGCTCCCCGACACCGGCGTCTCGCGCAAGCACATCGAGATCACCTGGGACGGCCAGAGCGCGATGTTGGCCGACCTCGGTTCCACGAATGGCACCACGGTGAACGGCACTCCGGTGCAGACTTGGCAGTTGGCGGACGGAGACGTGATCAGGGTCGGGCACTCCTCCCTGATCTTCCGCGCTCAGCAGGCCTGAGACCGCGAACCGCGTCCCCGACACGAGTAGGAGCGTTCACAACAAGTGCCAGAGCTGGTGATGCAGCTGACCAGAGCAGGGTTCCTCGCCCTGCTCTGGTTGTTCGTGCTGGCTGCGCTTCGAGTGGTTCGTTCGGACCTCTACTCGGCGTCCGGGATGCGGCTCCCGATGCCAGGTGCGGGTCGGGCCCCGGCCAAGGCCAAGGGCAGGAGCAAGGCACCACGCCAGATGGTGGTGACGCACGGTGCGCTCGCCGGCACGCGCATTTCACTGGACGGCCGGCCGATCCTGATCGGCCGGGCGGACGACTCCACGTTGGTCCTCGATGACGACTACGCGTCGACACGACACGCGAGGTTGTCCCTTCGGGGCTCCGATTGGTACGTGGAGGATCTAGGCTCCACAAACGGCACATACCTCGATCGGGCGAAGGTCACGGGGCCGACCAAGGTCCCGCTCGGAGTTCCGATCAGAATCGGCAAGACGGTGATCGAGCTGCGCTCATGACCCTCGTCCTTCACTACGCAGCCCGCAGCGACCGCGGC
The DNA here is from genome assembly GCF_003635025.1 of Saccharopolyspora antimicrobica. Taxonomy (GTDB): domain Bacteria; phylum Actinomycetota; class Actinomycetes; order Mycobacteriales; family Pseudonocardiaceae; genus Saccharopolyspora; species Saccharopolyspora antimicrobica. Next base: position 2,675,514 of record NZ_RBXX01000002.1, read on the forward strand.
CTGGTTCGTTCCAACAACCAGGACTCGGTCTATGCCGGCCCACGACTACTCGCCCTCGCGGACGGCATGGGAGGCCATGCCGCCGGGGAGGTCGCCAGCAAGGTCGTCATCGCGGCGCTCGCGCCGCTGGACGACGACGAGCCCAGCGACGACCTGTTGGGTCAGCTCCGCAACGCGGTGCTGACCGGCAACGGCGCCATCGCCGAGCTGGTGGCCAACGACCCGGACCTGGAGGGGATGGGCACCACGCTGACCGCTGTCCTGTTCGCGGGCAGCAAGCTCGGCCTGGTGCACATCGGCGACTCCCGGGCCTACCTGGTCCGCGACGGCGAGCTGGCCCAGATAACCCACGACGACACCTTCGTGCAGTCGCTGATCGACGAAGGCCGGATCACCGAGGAGGAGGCCGCCAACCACCCGCAGCGCTCGCTGCTGCTGCACGCGTTGACCGGCCACGAGGTGGAACCGAGCCTGGCGATCCGGGAGGCGCGCGCCGGGGACCGCTACCTGCTCTGCTCGGACGGGCTGACCGGCCCGGTGAGCACCGAGACGCTGGCGGAGGCCCTGCGCATCCCGGACCCGCAGCAGTGCGCGGACCGGATGATCGAGCTCGCCCTCAAGGGCGGCGGTCCGGACAACGTGACCGTGATCATCGCCGACGTCGTCGACGTCGAGTTCGGCGACGACGCCCCGATCGTCGGGGGCGCGGCGGGAAATGGCGATGAGCATCCGCAACCCGATTCGTCGGCGGCGCGCGCTTCCGCGGTGACCATGCCGCGGCCGCAGCCGCAGCGTTTCGAACCCACCTCACCGCCGCCGGAGCTGCCGCGCAAGCGGCGTTGGCTGCGCTGGCTGCTGGTGATGTGCGGCGTGCTCATCCTGCTTGTTGGCGGCGGACTGGTCGGGCGTTGGTGGGTGCTCAACCAGTACTACATCGGTGCCAACGCCGCCGATGAGGTGGTGATCTACCAGGGCGTGCAGGGCAGCGTGCTCGGCGTCTCGCTGAACTGGCAGGTGGAGACCTCCTGCCCGCCGGACTCGGCCGCGGACTGCACCCCGATCAAGCTGACGGACCTGCAGGAAGCGCAGCGACCGGACGTGCGCAACGGCATCACCGAGGTCAACGGCCTGCAGGACGCCCGCGAGGCGATGCGCCGGCTGCGGATGACCGCGCTGCTGCCCGAGTGCCAGAAGCCCGAGCCGCCCGCGCAGCAGCCACCGGCGCCGCCGACCAACCAGCCCGGCGACGTCGTCCCGCCGCCCGGACAGCCGAACTCCGAGGTGCCTCCGCCGGATGACGCCACCCCGCTGCAGACGGAGGAGCAGAAGCCGGGCGTGACCTGCCGGATGGTGAGTTGATGCCCGAACCGGCCGCTCAGACCGGAGCGACCAGCGGCGCCCCGCGAGTTCTCACTCGGCGGGGCACCGAACTGTTCATGCTGGTTTTCGCTGCGGTGATCGTCACCTTCGCGCTGCTCATCGTGGAGATCTCCCAGGAGCAGACCGTCACCCGGGACCTGTTCCTCTACGGGGCTGCCTTCCTGGTGCTCTTCGGCGTGGCGCACTTCGCGGTGCGCCGCTGGGCGCCGTACGCCGACCCGCTGATCCTGCCGCTGGTGGCGCTGATCAACGGGATCGGTCTGGTGATGCTGCACCGGCTCGACCTCGCCGAGGTCTACGGCGGGCCGTTCACCGGCAAGCAGATCATGTTCAGCGCGATCGGTGTCGTGCTGTTCGTCCTGGTCCTGGCGTTCATCAAGGACCACCGGACGCTGGCCCAGTACGGCTTCACCTGCGGGTTCGTCGGGATCGCGCTGCTGGCGCTGCCCGGCCTGCTGCCCGCCAGCATCTCGGAGGCCAACGGCGCGAAGCTGTGGATCCGGTTCGGCCCGCTGGGCTCCATCCAGCCCGGTGAGTTCGCCAAGATCCTGCTGCTGATCTTCTTCGCCTCGTTCCTGGTCTCCAAGCGGGAGCTGTTCACCACCGCCGGGAAGCGCTTCCTCGGCGTGGACTGGCCGCGCCCGCGGGACCTGATGCCGGTGATCGCGGCCTGGGTGCTGTCCATCGGCATCCTGGTGCTGGAGAAGGACCTGGGCTCCTCGCTGCTGTTCTTCGGCATCGTGCTGGTGATGCTCTACATCGCGACCGAGCGCGCGGTGTGGGTGTTCCTCGGCCTGTCGTTGTTCGCGCTCGGCGCCATCATCGCGTTCAACCTGTTCGACCACGTCCAGGCCCGGGTCAACACCTGGCTGGACCCGCTGGCCGAGGGCGCCGCCAACGACCAGCTCCGCACCGGTCTGTTCGGGATGGCCAACGGCGGGATGTTCGGCTCCGGGCTCGGCTCGGGCCGGCCGTACCTGACCTCGTGGGCGGCCAGCGACTTCATCATCTCGGCCATCGGCGAAGAGCTCGGCCTGGTCGGGCTGATGGCCGTGCTGATGATGTACCTGCTGCTGGTGATGCGCGGTCTGCGCACCTCGCTGGCGGTGCGGGACTCCTTCGGCAAGCTGTTCGCAGGCGGTCTCGCGTTCACCATCGTGCTGCAGCTGTTCGTGGTCGCCGGTGGCGTCACCGGGCTGATCCCGATGACCGGTCTGACCGCGCCGTTCCTGGCGGCCGGTGGGTCGTCGCTGCTCGCCAACTACGTGCTGGTCGCTCTCCTGCTGCGGATCTCCGACGCCGCGCGGCGGCCGCAGACGCCTGCCAAGCCCAAGCCGAAGCAGGCGCCGATCGCGGAAGCGCATACGGAACTCGTGGAGCGTCCCCGATGAACAAGCCGCTGCGCCGAGTGGCGCTGGCCATGATGGTGATGGTCGTGTTGCTGATGGGCAACGCGACCTACATCCAGGTGATCCAGGCCAGCGAGCTCCGCGACCACGCCCTGAACAAGCGGACCCAGTACGAGGAGTTCGCCAGGGAGCGCGGGCAGATCATCGCCGGCGGCCAGTCGCTGGCCCGGTCGGTGCCCAACGAGGACAACCGCTACAAGTGGCTGCGCACCTATCCGAACGGCCCGATGTACGCCCCGGTGACCGGGTTCTACTCGTTCTACTACGGCTCCAACGGCATCGAGCGCGCCGAGGACAAGATCCTCACCGGCAAGGACGACAGCCTGGCCTTCGACCGGCTGTCGGACATGATCACCGGCAAGGAGTCGCGCGGCGGCAGCGTCGAGCTGACCATCAACACGGCCATGCAGGAGGTGGCCTACAAGGAGCTGACCAGCAAGGGCTTCTCCGGGTCGGTGGTGGCGCTGGACCCGCGGTCGGGCGAGATCCTGACCATGGTCAACGCGCCGTCCTACGACCCGGGACTGCTGACCTCGACCGACAACAACGAGGTCGCCAAGCAGTGGAACAACCTCAGCGAGGCCGAGGACAACCCGATGGCCAACCGCGCGGTCTCCGAGATCTACCCGCCCGGTTCGACCTTCAAGCTGATCACCACGGCCGCCGCGCTGCAGAACGGCTACCAGCCGAACAGCAAGGTGGAGACCGCCGCGCGCATCCCGCTGCCCGGCACCGCCAGCGCGACGCTGCCCAACTACGGCAGCAACACCTGCCGGGGCGACACGCTCACGGCGGCGGTGGCCTACTCCTGCAACACCGCCTTCGCCAAGATCGCCGGTGAGCTCGGGCCGGACAAGCTGCGGGAGACCGCGGCGGCGTTCGGGTTCGGCGACGACCTGCAGATCCCGATGAGCGTGGCCAAGTCCGACCTCGGCGCGATGGCCGACACCGCGTCGCTGTACCAGAGCGGTATCGGTCAGCGCGACGTCCGGGTCACCCCGTTGCAGAACGCGATGATGACCGCGGCCATCGCCAACCACGGCAAGCTGATGAAGCCGCAGCTGGTGAAGAACACCCGCTCGCCGGACATGTCGGAGCTGGACACCTTCCAGCCGGAGGAGATGAAGCAGTCGGTCTCGCCGGAGATCGCGCACATGCTCCGCGAGATGATGATCCAGTCGGAGAAGTACACCAAGGGCTCCGGCAAGATTTCCAACGTCGAGATCGCCTCGAAGACCGGCACCGCCCAGCACGGCGACCCCGGTGACAAGCCGCACGGCTGGTACGTGGCGTTCGCCCCCGCCGAGAACCCGACCATCGCGGTCGCGGTGATCGTGGAGAACGGCGGCGACGAGGGCGCCGAGGCCACCGGTGGCTCGGTCGCCGCCCCGATCGGCCGGGAGGTCATCCGGGCCGGTCTGCAGGGAGGTGGCTGACCCGTGCTGACCTCCGGCCAGTTACTCGCCGACCGGTACCGCCTCGGCAAGCGGATCGCGGTCGGCGGGATGGGCGAGGTGTGGGAGGCGGTGGACGTCCGGCTGGACCGGACGGTGGCGATCAAGGTGCTCAAGGCCGAGCTGTGCGGGGACGCGGAGTTCCTGCACCGCTTCCGCACCGAGGCGCGCACCACCGCATCGCTGAACCACCCGGGCATCGCCGCGGTGCACGACTACGGCGAGACCGCCGCGATCCCGGACGGGCCGGAGGACACCGCCTACCTGGTGATGGAGCTGGTCGAGGGCGAGCCGCTGGCGGCGATCCTCGCCCGCGAGGGCCGCATCAACACCGACCACACGCTGGACATGCTGGAGCAGGCCGGCCAGGCGCTGCAGGCCGCGCACGAGCGCGGGCTGGTGCACCGCGACGTCAAGCCCGGCAACATCCTGATCACGCCCGACGGCAAGGTGAAGCTGACCGACTTCGGCATCGCGAAGGCCGCCGACTCGGCGCCGGTGACGCGGTCCGGCATGGTGATGGGCACCGCGCACTACATCGCGCCGGAGCAGGCCCTGGGCAGCGACGCCACCCCGTCCAGCGACGTGTACTCGCTGGCCGTGGTCGGCTACGAGTGCCTGATGGGGCACCGCCCGTTCCTGTCCGACAACGCGGTGACGGTCGCGATGATGCACATCCGCGACATCGCGCCGCCGCTGCCGCCGGACGTGCCGCCGGGCGTGCGCGCGCTGATCGAGGCCACCATGGCCAAGGATCCGCGGCGCCGCTACGCCGACGGTGGCGAGTTCGCCGGCGCTGTCGCGGCGGTGCGCTCGGGCCGCCCGCTGCCGACGCCGTCGTCGCTGGTCCTGCCGCAGCAGCGCCAGCAGATGAACGTGCCCGTGCCCAACACCGGCGTCCATCCGATGCCGACCCAGCTCCCGCCGATGGGCAACACCTACCCGCCGGGGCTGATCCCTCCGCAGGCGCCGGCCCCGCAGCTGCCGCCACCGCAACCGCCGCCCACCTCGTCGGCCAACAAGGTCGTGATCTGGGTGCTGGTGGCGGTGCTGGCCATGGCGGTGCTGGCAGCGGTGGGATTCACCACCTACTGGCTCGTCAACCGCGGCGAAACCCTGGGTGCGGAAGCTCACGGCCTGGATTCCGCCGCGGCGCTGGGCCACACTGCGCTACGGCAACCGGGCCCGGTGGTGCTGCCGGGCACCGGAGTCGGGGGAACACCACTCGTCCCGTCGGCCGGCGAGGACGGATCGGCATGATGGGACGATCGTTGACAAGGATCGGAACGACGCTTCGATGAGTTCACCCCGACTTCTGTCCAACCGATACGAGCTCGGCGAGACGCTCGGCTACGGCGGCATGTCCGAGGTGTTCCGCGGTCGCGACACCCGGTTGAGCCGGGACGTGGCGGTGAAGATCCTGCGCGCCGACCTCGCCCGCGACCCCACGTTCCAGCTGCGGTTCCGGCGCGAGGCGCAGAACGCCGCCGCGCTGAACCACCCGGCGATCGTGGCCGTCTACGACACCGGCGAGACGGACACCGAGAGCGGGCCGCTGCCGTACATCGTGATGGAGTACGTCGACGGCCGGACGCTGCGCGACATCGTCAAGACCGAGGGGCCGCTGGCGCCGCGCCGGGCGATGGAGGTCATGGCGGACGCTTCGGCGGCGCTGGACTTCAGCCACCGGCACGGGATCGTGCACCGCGACGTCAAGCCGGCCAACATCATGATCACCAACTCCGGTGCGGTGAAGGTGATGGACTTCGGCATCGCCCGGGCGCTGGCCGACGGGCAGGCCGCGGTCACCCAGACCGCCGCGGTGATCGGCACCGCGCAGTACCTGTCGCCGGAGCAGGCCCGCGGCGAGGCGGTGGACGCGCGCAGCGACGTCTACGCCTCCGGCTGCGTGCTGTTCGAGCTGCTCACCGGGGAGCCGCCGTTCACCGGCGACTCGCCGGTCGCGGTGGCCTACCAGCACGTCCGGGAGGAGCCGCGCAAGCCCTCCGACGTCAACGCGACGGTTCCCGCGTCGCTGGACGCGGTGGCGCTCAAGGCGCTGAGCAAGAACCCGGCGAACCGCTACCAGTCGGCCGCGGAGATGCGCGCCGACCTGGTGCGGGTGCTGTCCGGGCAGCGCCCGAAGGCCCCGATGATCATGTCGGACGAAGAGCGCACCGCGATGCTCTCGCAGTCCGCGGCGACCGAGCTGATGCCGCCCGGCAGGCACCGGTCGGTGGACCGCGACGCGGAAGAACCGGTCGACGACGAGAAGGAGCGCAAGCGCCGCCGCACCCGGACGGTCGCGCTGGTCACGGTGGCCTGCGTGGCGGTGTTCGCGCTGGCCGCGTGGGCGGTCACGCTGCTCATCGGCAGCGGCGCGGAGAAGACCGAACCGGTGCCGAACTTCGTGGGCATGATGAAGAACGCCGCCCAGGAACGGGCGATGACGGAGAACTGGAACGTCAAGCTCACCGCGTGCCCGTCCTCCCGGGAAGAGATCGACAAGGTCGTCAAGCAGAAGCCCGAGTACCCGGCGCATCTCAACAGGGAGACGGCCAGCATCGATCTGTGCATCGGCACCGGGCCGGAGAGCGTGCAGGTCCCGGACCTGGAGGGCCTGTCCATGACCGAGGCGCAGCAGGAGCTGGAGAAGGTCGGGCTCAAGCTGGGCATCACGCCGAAGTACGAGGAGACCTCCGACCCGCAGCTGTTCCAGCGGATCATGAACTGGGACAGCCGGGGCAGCTCCGTCGCCAAGGGCACCACGATCAACGTCGTGATCGGTCAGAAGATCGAGACGGTCACGCTCCGCGACCTGCGCGGCATGTCCTACGACATGGCCAAGGCCTACCTGGACGGCGCCGGCTTCACGGTCAGGAAGCAGACCCGCGACTCCGACCAGCCCGCGGACACGGTGATCGACCAGTCGCCGGCCGGCGGCACCTCGGTCCGGCCGAAGAGCGAGGTGGTGCTGGTGGTCTCCAACGGCCAGCAGATCACCGTCCCGCAGCTGACCGGCATGTCGCCGAGCGAGGCCAAGCAGGCGCTGCAGGCGCTGGGCTGGAACGGCAACATCAACGAGGTCACGCAGGAGACCGCGGACAAGGACATGGACGGCAAGGTCGTCGGTTCCTCGCCCGGCTCCGGCCAGAAGGTCGGCAAGACCCAGACGGTGACGATCTACGTGGGCGACTACACCAGCTCGCCGACCACCAGCCCCGGCAACGACGGCGGGTTCCTACCGCCTTTCGGCTGAGCCCGGACGAGCACCTCCGGCCGGAAGGTGCTCCTCCGGGGGCTGGATGAATGCCGTGATCGCGCCCGGCGGATGTTGTTAGCATCCCCGGTGCCGACCGCGGGACTTCGGCGCGACTTCCGGAAACTGCCTTTACCGCATTGATTCGCAGCTCGCGCTCCCACTCCCCGGTCGGCGCCAAGACCGAGGGGGCGCCGGGTGGAATCGCGGGGAGAGCTGCTCGCCGCCAGCGATGTGCTGCTGTTCGTCAACGCCGCGATCACCGCGACCGGTCAGCGCGAGTTCCACACCGGCGCCGACGAGCAGCAGCTGTCCCTGGCGTTCCTGCACGAGTACATGCTGGTCAACTACCGGGACCTCTACGCAGGGGTGCTGGCGCTCGACATCAACGACCACAACGCGGCGCTGATCGTCCGGCGCCTGCTGGAGACCTCCGGCGAGGCGACCGCCGAGCAGCGCCGCAGCGAAGGCCGGCTGATCGCGGGCCGGCTGGCGCTGCTGCCGCCGCAGCGCGTGTTCCGGCTGTTCAGCGCGCTGCGCCGGGCCAAGGTGAACAACCGCCGGACCCGCGCGATCATGCGCGACTGGCTGGCCGCCCGGCCGGACCCGGCCTTCGACGCGGTGAAGTACCGCGGTGGCATGAAGCGCGCTCTCCGGCACGCGCACCTGACCCCGCCCGGTGACGAGCTGGGCACCTACCTGTTCGCGCCGCTGACCCGCTCGCAGTACGCGACGCCGCTGCTGGAGACCTGGCGCCGCGCGCACTACGAGCAGGCCTCCGTCTACGAGCTGCCGTTCACCGCCGCTGAGGGCTTCGCCGCCAAGCACGGCATCCCGCGCGATGTCTTCCTGGAGCGCATCGCGCCGAAGATGACCCGCTTGGAGACCTTGCGGCTGCAGGAGTCCGGCGCCGCCGAAGCCGACCTGACTCGCATGCCGCTGACCCGGCTGGCGTCCTACGCGCTCGCCCTGCCGGTCGAGGACCGCGTGCGCCGCCGCGACGAGCTGACCCGCGCGCTGCGCGCGGCCGCCGACCGGGTGGCGGGACCGCACCGGGGAACCTGGGGCAAGGTCGCCGCCGTCCTGGACGACAGCTTCTCCGCATCCGGCTCGGGCCAGAAGCGCCGCCGACCGCTCGCCGTGGCCCTGGCCTGCCACTACCTGCTCGCAGCTCTCGCCGACGACTACACCGCTCGGTGGACGTCGGGCCGCACCGACGCGCTGCTCGCCCGCCCGCACGGCGCGACGCCGCTGGGCCGGCGGATCCTCGAGGTGCTGGACACCGGCCCGAACCGGCTGGTGATCGTCTCCGACGGGTGGGACAACGCGCCGCCCGGCCTGGCCGGTGAAGTGCTCCGCGTCTGGCGCACCCGGCTCGACCCGCAGCACCGCACCAGCGTCGTGCACCTCAACCCGGTCTACGACGCGACCGGTTTCGACGTGCGCCGCCTGTCCGAGGTCGTGCCCAGCACCGGCATCCGCGACGCCGAGGACCTGCCCGCGCTGGTGGAGCTCGCCCAGTTCGCGACCGGTCGGACCGGGCTGGCGGAGCTGACCGGCTACCTGGGCAGCCGCGCGGACCGGCTGCTCGGCGGGGAGACGACATGACCGGACTCGACCTGACCGGCCTGGAGACCCGCCCCGCCCAGGTCTGGGGCGCCGTCCGCCTGGTGCCGCTGGTGCGCGCGGAACCGATCGACGATCTCCGGCTGCACCCGCGGATCTACGGCGATTCGGTGGGCGTGGTCGAGGTCGGCCGCCGCAGCACGTACATCTCCTACGTGCCGCACGGGTTCGTCGCCGAGTGGACCGGCGACGGAACGGCGGCCGCCTACGGCACCCAGCTGCCCGGCGACGAACCACCGGCCACGATCCCGCTGCGCTTCCACCGGAAGCTGGCCCGTCGCGAAGCGGCCGGACGGTTGCGGTTCCTGCCCCTGCACCTGGCGCTGGAGGGTTACCTCGCCCTGCACTTCGGCGGCCCGGAGATCGCCTGGTCGGAGTGGTCGCAGCGGGCGCTGCGCCGAGGGCTCTCGCCGCGCGCGGAAGCCGCCTTCTCCGGCGCGGCGGTGCCCGGGCTCGAAGATGCGCTGCGGGTTTTCGAGATCCACCCCGGGCAGTGCGGCATGCTGCTCTACGTCGCCGACGCGCTCGCCGCCGCGTTCGTCGTCCCGCACCCCGACGACTACCGCGCCCTGCACCCGACGCTGGTGCAGGACATGCAAGGTGAGCTGATCTTCCAGTACGCGCTGCTGATGCCTCCGGTCGCGGACTTCCGGGCGAGCATCGCCGACGCACGGATCGACACCTTCGCGGACCTGCGCGCGGCGGCCGACGCCGAAGAGCGCGCCTGGGCGGACTTCCACGACACGACGATGGCGGCGGGCCTGCTGGAGCAGGACTGCACGTGGCAGTCGGTCCACCGGATGGGGCGCTTCGAGCTCGCCCGGTTCCTGCCGGTGTTCCGCCCCAAGGAGGAGAACCACATCGGCGAGGCGATCCTCGACGAGCAGGGCCGGACGGCGTACCTGAAGACGTTCCGGCTCTCCGAGGGCCAGGTCCGCCGGGGCCACCTGCTCAGCCGCCTGGCCGCGCACGGCTGGCACCTGGCCGACACCGCGGCCGATCTCGGCATCGACGAGGCCCAGCTCGGCCTCCGCCTGGAATCCGCGGGCTTCGGCCACCTCCTCCGCCAGGACGTCCTCGACGCCTACCGCAGGCAGGCCCGCCGCTAGGCCGCGGTCAGCGCTGGGCGGCTGCGGCGACCTCGCGCATACCGCGTTCGAGCTCGTTGACCAGGTGTTCGTCGACCGGGTGACCCGCGTCGGCCATCCAGTTCGCCAGCATCCGGTGGCCGCCGTCGGTGAGCACCGACTCGGGGTGGAACTGGACGCCCTCGACCGGCAGTTCGCGGTGGCGCATGCCCATCACGATGCCCGACGCGGTCCGCGCGGTGATCTCGAAGTCGTCCGGGATGGTGTCCGCGCGCACGATCAGCGAGTGATAGCGGGTCGCGATGAACGGCTCCGCCAGCCCGGCGAACACCCCGGCGCCGGAGTGGTGGATCTCGCTGACCTTGCCGTGCAGCAGCTCCGGCGCTCGCTCGACGACGCCGCCCCACACCGCGCCGATGGCCTGGTGCCCGAGGCACACGCCCAGCACCGGCTTGCGCTCCGCGGCGCAGCGCTGGATCAGCTCCATCGTGCGCCCGGCGCGGTCCGGCGTGCCCGGACCGGGGCTGAGCAGGAGCCCGTCGGCGGCTGCCACGTCGTCGTCGGTGACGACGTCGTTGCGCCGCACGACGCAGTCCGCGCCCAGCTGCGCGAGGTACTGCACGAGGTTGTAGACGAAGCTGTCGTAGTTGTCGACGACGAGTACGCGCACGGCGCCAGAGTACGCGGACACCCGCCGCCCCGTCCCGCCGGTTTTCGCGAGGCGGGACCGGGGTCACCGCGTGGTCACCTCGTTGAAGGGCAGCAGCGGGTCGATCGCCGGGAACACCGCGAACAGCAGCAACGCGACCACCAGCACCACCAGCAGCACCGCCTGCAGCGCTTTCGCCGCGGTGCCGCCCGGGAGGTGCCGCCAGATCCACCCGTACATCAGCGTTCCTCCAGCTCGGCGGGGTGCAGTGCCGGGTGTGCCGGGTCCTTCGGGTACTCCGTGGTGAGCACGCCGTGCACGATCAGCCGCTGCTCGGCGGAGAACTCCGGGTGGCAGGTGGTCAGCGTGATCAGCCGGGTGCGCTGGTCGGCGGGCAGCAGGTCGACCGGCCGGCCGGGCACCGGGTGGATCACCTCGCCCTGCGCGGGCAGCACGATGCGACGGCCGTGGGCCTGCTCGTACGGCTCGCCGATCGGCGCCACGCCCTGGCAGCGCGGATCGCCGCCGCGCCCGTCCCAGCCGACGACCTCCTCGGCCATCGGCAGCACGCGGTAGACGTACCAGTGCGTCTCGGTCTCCACCACCACCGGATCGCAGGATTCCAGCTGGTCCAGGTCGTTGAACGGCGCGCCCTTGCCGATCCGGTGCCCGGCAACCGCGAAGTTGCCCCGCTCGCCGGGCCAGGCGGTGCCGGTGTAGTGGCCGGGGCCGCCGGCCAGGGTCGCGCTGTCGGTGCCCTCCAGCACCGCGAACCGGAAGTCCGGCCCGAACTCCGGCAGGTACAGCTGGGCGAAGCCCTCGCCGGTGCTCGGCGGCGGTGGCGGCGCGGCCGGTGGCGGCTGCTGCCACCGGGTCAGCAGCCGGTCGGTGGCCGCGGCCTGCTTGCGGGCGGTGGACCAGTCGGTGACGTAGACCGCGTAGAACACGAAGAGCAGCAGCACCAGACCAGCGGTGATCAGCAGTTCGCCCACCACGCGCAGCGCGGAGCGGGCGCGCCGGCGCTCCGGTGGCGGGGCCTCGGGATGCTCCGGTGCTGCCACAGTTGCGCTCTCCGTCACGGCTCGGACCGCGGGGACTGGTTCGTCTCCGGGCAAAATGACCACAGGCGGGCTCTGGATCGGCTGTGTGATTACGTTAACGTGGTACCTGGAACAACGAACCGATCCGCAGCTGGTTTCGCGGGTCGGCGACCGCCCGAGCACGCGGCACCCGCGGCCGCACCACCTGGCGAGGACACCATGCCGAAGTCCAAGGTCCGCAAGAAGGACTCACCCACCCCGGTGGGCGACCGCCGCACGCCGGTGAAGGCGAAGGCGGTCGGCCCGTCGCACCCCATCTACGTCGTAGTGATGCTGGGGATGATGATCATCGGGCTGCTCTGGCTGGTGGTCAACTACATCGCGGGCGAGAAGATCCCGTTCATGACCGACCTCGGCGGCTGGAACTTCGCCGTCGGGTTCGCCTTCATGATCGTCGGCCTGCTGATGACGATGCGCTGGCGCTGACCGCACCACCGCGATTCGTGACCGAGGCCCGGAGGGCGCAATCCCTTCGGGCCTCACTCATCTCGTCGGGGTATTGACAGCCGGTCGTCGAACAACATGGGTGTAACTCATCCCCAATGGGGATAACTCCTGTGGATAACTCATCGGTAGCGGGTGGATAACGGTGGACGTGCCGAACGGATCGCAGCAGTGGGCGACCCCGGCGGGGTTGGTCGCCACCGGCTGGGTGCTCACCGCGGCAGCCGCCGCCTGGTGGTTCGCCGCCGACTCCGCGGTGGACCGGACGTTCGTCGGAGTTCTCGTGCTCGCCCTGGCCATCGCCTCGGCGCACGCCACCATCTGCCGCCCGAGGCTGAGCGCCGACCGCGAGGGCGTGACCGTGCGCGGGCTGGGCGGTCGGCGGCGCTGGCCCTGGTCAGCGGTGTCGGTCCAGGTCCGCCGCCACCGCCGCTTCGGCCGCGAGGTGCAGTCCTTGGAGCTCGACTCGGACGCCGCCCTGATCATCCTGACCCGGCTCGACCTCGGCTCGGACCCGCAGGACGTCGCCGAAGCCCTCCGCGACTGGCAGCGCTGAGCTCAGGAACCGAGCACGCCGCAGCGGGTCTGCGCGCCGGAGCCGAAGCAGACCACGTTGCCGAACTGCACGTCGCGCGTGATCACCACGGCCAGCAGCACCAACAGCAGCGCGCCCAGCGCACCGGCCTGGATCAGCACCTGCCGGTTGCGGGGCGCGTAGACCAGCGCGCCGGTCGCGAGCACGCCGAGCACCAGACCACCGATGTGCCCGAGCAGCGAGATCCCGGGGATCACCACGCTGGCGACGATGTTCAGCGCGATGACCACCAGCACCGGCCGCAGGCTCACCTTCAGCCGCAGCGCGGCGATGGCAATACCGCCCATCAGGCCGTAGACGGCGCCGGACGCACCGGCCACCGGGGTCACCTCGTCGCCGAACAGGAACACCGCGGCGCTGCCGCCGAGCAGCGACAGCAGGTACACCGCGATGAACCGCAGCCTCCCGAGCAGCAGTTCCAGGTCACGCCCGATCACCCACAGGGCGATCATGTTCATCGCCAGGTGCAGCAACCCGATGTGCAGGAAGCCGGCGGTGAGCAGCCGCCACCACTGGCCGCCCGCGACCAGGATCGGCCACAGCGCGAACTCGTCGAACAGCGGCGCCGTGAAGTTCGCACCGATGCTGCCCGCCTGCACCGCGGTGAGCGCGAAGATCACCACGTTCACGGCGATCAGCACCGGCACCAGGATCGGCTTGGCGGACAACCGCGCACCGGCGACGGTCACCGGCTGCCGCATGCCGCGCTGCCCCTGAGCGACGCAGTCGACGCAGTGCTGGCCGACGGAGGCGTCGCGCAGGCATTCCGGGCACGCCGGGCGCTCGCACCGGGTGCAGCGCAGGCCGGTCGGGCGGTCGGGGTGCCGGACGCAGGTCGGCAGCTGCGGCGGCGCCCCGTCCGCCCCCGGCTGGGATCCGGGCGGAACAGTCACGTGTCAGGACCTGCTCTTTGCTCGGTGGGCGGGACTCAACCGCGCTCGATCGAGACCCTCTCGATGACGATGTCGGTGACCGGGCGGTCAGCCGCACCGGTGGCGGTGTGCCCGATCGCGTCGACCACGTCGCGGGACGCCTGGTCCGCGACCTCGCCGAAGATGGTGTGCTTGTAGTTCAACCAGCTGGTCGCGGCGACCGTGATGAAGAACTGCGAGCCGTTGGTGTTCGGCCCGGCGTTGGCCATGGCCAGCAGGTACGGCCGGTCGAACTGCAGCGTCGGGTGGAACTCGTCGCCGAACTGGTAGCCCGGGCCACCACGGCCGGTTCCGGTCGGGTCACCGGTCTGGAGCATGAATCCGTCGATGACGCGGTGGAAGATCACCCCGTCGTAGAACGGACCGGACTTCTCGCCCTTCGCGTTGGGGGCCGCGTAGTCCTTGGTGCCTTCGGCGAGACCCACGAAATTACTCACGGTCTTGGGCGCCTGGTCGGGGAAGAGGTTGAGCCGGATGTCCCCCTGCGAGGTGTGCAGGGTGGCGGTCACCTTCGTCCCAACGAGCGATCCGTTGTCTTCAGCCACCCGACCATCCTGCCATCGAACAGGCCGATCGCGGTTTCTGGGTGCAGTATGGGCCCCGATGCGTCCAGTAGTCGACCGGCGGACGCCGGGCCCAGGAGGCACATGATGGATGAGGTGAAGGCGATGGCCCGAGCTGGCGAGAGCGTGGGCAAGGCGGTGGGAACCGGCATCAAAACCGCACGTCGCAACGCGAAACGAGCGGGCGAGGTCGGTGTCGCGCTGTCCAGGCATGCCGCCGCGCTGGCCGAGCAGGAACTCGCCAGCCGCGGTATCTCGACCGAGGATCTGCAGGAGAAGCTCGCGCAGCGCACCACCGGCATGTCCCGCGATGAACTCGTCAAGCAGAGCCGCCGGGCGCGCAAGCGGTGGGAGAAGAAGGCCGCGGCGTCCCGCAAGCAGTTCGCCAAGAACACCGCGGTGGCCCGCAGGGAGCTGGCCGAGCGGATCAGCCCGCACAAGCCGAAGCGCCGCAAGTGGCCGTGGGTGCTGCTGGTGCTGGCCGGGCTGGCGGCGGCTGCCGCGGTGGCGTTCTCCCGCCGCCCGGAGGAACTGCCGGTGGCCTCGGCGGACAACGACTTCACCAAGCGCGACACGCCCGCCCGCCACCGCGCGGAGGTGCCCGCCCAGACCGACGGCCAGCAACGGCCCACATCGGAACGCTCCCACTGACGTGAAGGGCACTTTCGGGCGAATCCGCTGCCCGAAAGTGCCCTTTTCTATGCCCTAGATCACAGGGTGGTGTATCGGTTCGCGGCGCGAAGATGCTGGCATGGCTGAACCGATCAGTTACGACCTGCACGCCACTGCGGAAGTGGCCGCGACGGCCGACGCCGTCTACCGAATCGCCAGCGACATCACGCGGATGGGCGAGTGGAGCCCCGAGTGCACCGGCGGCCGGTGGAAGTCCGGTGAGCCCGGCGCCGTCGGCGCCCGCTTCGAAGGGGACAACCAGGCCCGGGGCGACACCTGGACCACCGAGTGCGAGGTGATCGCCGCCGAACCGGGGCGCCGGTTCGTCTGGGAGGTGCTCACCGCTCCCGCGCTCACGGACAACATGGTGTGGTCCTTCGAGATCGAGCCGACCGCGGACGGCTGCGCGCTGACCCAGCGCTTCCGGATGAAGACCCCGCCGAGCCGCCTGCTGGCGATCCGGGACAGCCTCCCGCCGGAACGCGCCGCGACCTTCCCGGAGTTCCGCCGCGAACTCCTCCAGAAGGGCATGCAGCAGACGGTGGACCAGATCAAGGCCGCCGCCGAGAGCTGAGCCGTCAACATGGGTTGACACTCTCCCGTTTGTCAACGTAGGTTGACGTCATGGCAGGAGCTACGGAACTCGCCGCCGCGGCGAGCGATCGCGATCCCCGGGTGGGCCTGCGCGCCGTGGCGGCGCTGCGGAAGCTGCTCGAACAGCTCGAATCGGTGCAGGTCCGCAACGCGCGCAACCACGGGTGGTCGTGGCAGGAGGTCGCAGCGGAACTGGGCGTGTCCAGGCAGGCCGTGCACAAGAAACACGGGAGGTCATGACCATGTTCGAGAGGTTCACCGCAGCCGCCCGCCAGGCGGTGGTCGGTGCGACGGAGCAGGCGCAGCGGCGCGTGCACCCGGAGATCACCGACGAGCACCTGCTGCTCGCGCTCGTGCGGATGCCGACGACCCGCGCCGGCCAGTTGCTCGCCGAGCACGGCGTCGACGAGGACGGCGTGGTCGCGGCCTACGCGAAGGCGCGCAGGCTCGGCGGCCTGAGCGATTCCGACACCGAGGTCTTGCTCGAGCTGGGTATCGACGTGCGCGAGGTCGTGGCGAACGTCGAGCGCTCCCTCGGCCCCGACGCCATGGCCGAACCGAATCGCCGACGGCTGCGGCGCTTCTTCAAAGCGCACAGGCCGTTCAGCGCCACCGCCAAGTCCACGATCGAAGGCGCGCTGCGCGAAGCGGTCGAACTGCGGCACCGGGAGATCGGCGACGAGCACATCCTGCTCGCGCTGCTCAACCGCCGAGGTGTCGCGGCCGACTTCCTGGCCGGACACGACCTGACCCACCAGACCGTCCGACAGGCGCTCCGCAACGCCGCCTGATCACTGCTCGACGCGCTCGGCCGCGCGCTCCGGGGACTGCGCCACCCCGGGGCGCCGGACCAGCGCGGCACCGACGGCGCCCAGCGCGCCGACCACGGCGAACGCGTAGAAGCCCCACGGGTAGGCGATGCCGGCCGTGAGCATCGCGCCGCCGAGCAGCGGTCCGCAGATCGCGCCGATGCGCCCGATCCCGGCCGACCAGCCGAGCCCGGTCGCCCGGTTCGCCGCCGGGTAGACGCGGCCGATGTAGGCGTACACCAGGACCTGCGAGCTGAACACGAAGCAACCGGCGACCAGGACCGCGACGTACACGCCGATCCCGGGCAGCTTGATGCTCAACGCCGCCAGGAAGACCGCCGAAGCGGCGAACCAGCCGATGGTGGACGACCGGGGCCCGACCCGGTCGGCCACCGCACCAGCGATCAGCAACCCGATCACCGCACCGATGTTCAGCGTCAGCAGTAACCCCAGCGCCGCGTCGAGCGGATACCCGGCGGACTTCATGATCTGCGGCAACCAGGTGTTCAACCCGTAGACCAGCAGCAACCCCATGAACGACGTGATCCAGAAGGCGATGGTGGCCCGGGCGAACCCACCGCGGAACAGCGAAGCAACGGCATCGGCCCCACCACTGGCACCGCGCTCCGCCTTGACCTGCTGGAACGACTCCGACTCTGGCAGGTACCGGAGCATGAGCGGCACCAGGACCAGCGCCGGAGCAGCCCCGATGAGGAACATCGCGCGCCAGCCCAGGTTCGGCAGCACGGCGATCCCCAGCAACGCCGTCAGCACGGCCCCGACGTGATACCCGGTCATGATCGTGGTGGTGGCGCTACCGCTCCGACCAGCACGAGCGTGCTCGGTGACGAGAGCGATCGCGGTGGGCAGACAACCCCCGAGCCCAAGCCCGGCGAGAAACCGCAGCAACCCGAACACGAAGACCGAAGGCGCAACCGCGCACAAGGCGGTGAACAGCGAGAAGCTGACAACCGCGAAGATCAGCGCCTTCCGCCGCCCGATGACATCGGTGATGGTCCCGATGGCCAGCGCACCAATGGTCATCCCGACCAAACCGGCAGTCGACACAAGAGAAGCACCAGCCGCGGTCAACCCCCACTGCTGCCCCTCGAGCAGCACCGGAAGCACGCTCCCGAGCACAACGAGGTCGAACCCGTCCAACAGCACAGCGGTCCAGCAAAGCGGCAAAACCCAACCACTCCGCCCGGCAGAACCCCGCCCGGACATAACCCAACCTCCCTGCCCCACTGCAGAAAACCCAGTGCAGGGATGCTGCCCCCACAAGGACCACGGCCGGCGCAGGAACCTTCCACCCAGTAAAAGCACCGAACGTGCTGCCCCACACGACGAACGTCACCGCTGAACCACCAGTGCTGATACCCAGGTGCACTTGACGAGGAGAAGTACCGGAACGCGCGGGGTCGCGCCGGGTTCAAAGCGGCAGGTGGTCACGTACCGGGTGTAGCGATTTCAATTGAAATCGGCGACGTTCCCGACGAAGCCCGCAGTACCGAAGCAAGCCGATTTCAACCAAAATCGCAGAGGTCCGGCACCTCTATGACGGCCACGGACGGCCACGGCAGACCCCGCCACACCACGAGTGCCCCGGAGCGAGGGGCTGGTCGGTGAGCAGGCCGGGAACGCCACCCCACGCAAGGAGCCCACGAGAAGCAACCCCCGCACCGTGGGGGGCTTGGGGGGTTCGACCCCCCAAAATAATGACGTAGAGATAAAGCGAAAAAGCCCCCGCAAAGCGGGGGCTTTGAGCACACTCCAGCCAATCTCTACGTGGAGACGAGGGGAATCGAACCCCTAACCCCCGCCTTGCAAAGGCGGTGCTCTGCCAATTGAGCTACGTCCCCTGGCCGTCGCCGCGCCAGGTCGGTTGATCGGCGGTGGCGACGAGAACAGCCCGGCGCGGCGAAACCGGACCGGGCTGGTTCAGCTGTCTCGCCGGGCGATCAGGCCTCGGCGGTGGCCTCGCGCCAGAGGTCGGCCTCGGCCTTGGCGGCGCGGTTGCGCCGAACCACGAACAGCACGACTCCAGCAACTGCGGCGAGTGCGAGCAGCTTCTTCACTTCCGGTCGCCTCCTTGCACGCGGCGCGCGGCCCGTGACGTTCGGGTTGTAAGGGTTTCCAGTGGGCCTAGAAGGACTTGAACCTTCGACCTCTTCGTTATCAGCGAAGCGCTCTAACCGCCTGAGCTATAGGCCCTTGTTGTGATTCAAAGACTACAGGACGCCTTCCGGCCCTTCGAACGGGGGGTCGTGTTGCGCCGCAGCGGCGTGGCGATTCCGGCCCGGTGGACCGGAATCGCCACGTCAGCGGCTTACTCCCGCTCGGACAGGGTGATCTCGACGCCGCCGGCGAAGTCGGCCGCCACGTTGTAGATGAACGCGGCCACCGTCGCCAGCGCGGTCACCAGCACGATGTTGATCGCGCCGATGATCGAGGCGACGCCGAACACCCGGGCGGCGCTGATCAGCGGCTCGGCCGCCGCGTCGTCCGGCTGGGTCAGCTCGCTGAAGGTGCCGTTGAGCTGATCCCACACGCCCATGCCGTCGAGCACGCCGTAG
This sequence comes from Saccharopolyspora antimicrobica, assembly GCF_003635025.1. Classification (GTDB taxonomy): domain Bacteria; phylum Actinomycetota; class Actinomycetes; order Mycobacteriales; family Pseudonocardiaceae; genus Saccharopolyspora; species Saccharopolyspora antimicrobica. Next base: position 2,694,664 of record NZ_RBXX01000002.1, read on the forward strand.
AGCACCGCGACCGCGATCATCCAGACGAAGAACAGCGCGACGCTGAGCACCAGCGCGAGCTTCAGCACCGACCACGGGTCGACCCGCTTGACCTGCAGGCTGGCCCGCCGCGGTCCGCGGCTGGGGCGGCGCGCCGACGGTGTCGACGCGCGCGGCCCAGCGGCACCGGTACCGGCCCCGGTGAACGAGACCTGGGTCCGGGCCGACGACGGCACCTTGGTGCGCACCGTCTCCTGGTCCACGGACTGCTTGGGGATGGTCTGCGTGTCGTCGACGTCCGGCACCTCGGCGACCACCGGGGTGGCCTCGGGGGCCTCCCCGCCGGTCGACGCCGACGCGCGCTGCCACGGCGGCGGCGTTTCCGTGCCGTTCAGCTCCTCACCGCTGGGGCTGTCGGCCTCAGCGGCCACCGGGGCGGTCTCGGTCTCCGCCTCGACGGTGCTGTCGACTGTCTGCGTGCTGGCCGAAGCCTGGTCCGCGTCCTTGTGCGGGCCCGAGGACTCCGGCTTCTCGGAAGATGTCACGAGCGATCCTTCGGTGATCGTCGGCGGTGTGCGGCGTGGTCTCCCACAGTGTTACTTCTGCTGCTCCGGCCCCGCAGCGTCCGGGTCGGCGGCCTCATCGGCGTTGCGCGCGATGGCCACCAGCGCGGAACCCTCGTCGAGGTTCATCAGACGAACCCCCTTCGTCTGCCTGCCGGCCTTGCGGACCTCCTTGGCGGTGGTCCGGATGACTCCCCCGCTGGAGGTGATCGCGTAGAGCTCGTCGTCGAGCTCGACGATGAGCGCCCCCACAAGCCTGCCACGCTTGTTGTCGTACTGGAGAGTCAGCACTCCCTTTCCGCCGCGACCCTGGACCGGGTAGTCGTCGATCGGGGTGCGCTTGGCGTAGCCGCCGTCGGTCGCGACCAGCACGTACCGGTCCTCGCGCACGACGCCCATGGCCAGCAGCTCGTCACCGTCGTTGAACCGCATGCCCAGCACGCCCGAGGTGGCGCGGCCCATCGGCCGCAGCGCCTCGTCGGTGGCGTGGAACCGGATCGACTGGCCCTCGGCGGACACCAGCAGCAGGTCGTCGTCGGCGGAGCAGAGCACCGCACCGACCAGCTCGTCGTCCTCCTTCAGGTTGACGCCGATGAGACCACCCGATCGGTTGGAATCGAAATCGGTCAACCGGGACTTCTTGACCAAGCCCTTCTTGGTGGCGAGCACCAGGTACGGGGCGGCGGTGTAGTCCTTGATCTGCATGACCTGGGCGATCTGCTCGTCCGGCTGGAACGCCAGCAGGTTCGCCACGTGCTGACCGCGCGCGGTGCGGTTGGCCTCCGGCAGCTCGTAGGCCTTCGCCCGGTAGACCCGGCCCTTGTTGGTGAAGAACAGGATCCAGTCGTGGGTCGAGCAGACGAAGAAGTGCGACACGATGTCGTCCTGCTTCAGCTGCGCGCCCTGCACGCCCTTGCCGCCGCGCTTCTGCGCCCGGTACAGGTCGGTGCGGGTCCGCTTGGCGTAGCCGGTGCGGGTGATGGTGACGACCACGTCCTCCTCGGCGATGAGGTCCTCCATGGAGACCTCGCCCTCGAAGGGGATGATCTGCGTGCGGCGGTCCTCGCCGTACTTGTCGACGATCTCCATCAGCTCGTCGCGGATGATCTGCCGCTGCCGCTCCGGCTTGGCGAGGATGTCCTTGAGGTCCTCGATCTCGCGCTCGATCTCGGCCAGCTGGTCGATGATCTTCTGCCGCTCCAGGGCGGCCAGGCGGCGCAGCTGCATCTCCAGGATCGCGTTGGCCTGGACCTCGTCCACGTCGAGCAGCTCGATCAGGCCGGTGCGCGCGTCGTCCACCGTGGGCGAGCGCCGGATCAGGGCGATGACCTCGTCCAGCATGTCCAGCGCCTTGACCAGACCGCGCAGGATGTGGGCGCGCTCCTCGGCCTTCTTCAGCCGGAACCGGGTGCGCCGGACGATGACCTCGATCTGGTGCTTGACGTAGTACCGGATCACCTGGTCCAGCCGCAGCGTGCGCGGCACGCCGTCGACCAGCGCCAGCATGTTGACGCCGAAGGTCGTCTGCAGCTGGGTGTGCTTGTAGAGGTTGTTCAGCACCACCTTCGGGATCGCGTCGCGCTTGAGCGTGACGACGATCCGCATGCCGCGCCGGCTGTTGGACTCGTCGGCGATGTCGGAGATGCCGGTGAGCTTGCCCTCCCGGTGCATCGAGGCGATGTTCTCGATGAGGTTGTCCGGGTTGACCTGGTAGGGCAGCTCGGTGACGACCAGCGTGGTGCGCCCCTTGCTGTCCTCCTCGATGGTGACGACGGCCCGCATCTTGATGGAGCCGCGGCCGGTGCGGTAGGCGTCCGCGATCGCGTTGGTGCCCAGGATCTGCGCGTGCGTCGGGAAGTCCGGGCCCTTGATCCGCTCCATCAGCGCTTCGAGCAGCTGCTCGTCGTCGCAGTCCGGGTTCTCCAGCGCCCAGACGACGCCGTCGGCGACCTCGCGCAGGTTGTGCGGCGGGATGTTGGTCGCCATCCCGACCGCGATACCGCCACCGCCGTTGACCAGCAGGTTCGGGAACCGGGCCGGCAGCACGTCGGGTTCCTGGGTGCGGCCGTCGTAGTTGTCGGAGAAGTCGACGGTGTCCTCTTCGATGTCGGCGAGCATGTGCATCGCCAACGGGGCCAGCCGCGACTCGGTGTACCGCATGGCCGCGGCCGGGTCGTTGCCGGGCGAGCCGAAGTTGCCCTGGCCGTCGATCAGCTTGTGCCGCATCGACCACGGCTGGGCGAGCCGGACCAGGGTGTCGTAGATCGCCGAGTCGCCGTGCGGGTGGTAGTTGCCCATCACGTCGCCGACGACGCGGGAGCACTTCACGTAGCCGCGGTCCGGGCGGAAGCCGGAGTCGTACATCGCGTACAGCACGCGCCGGTGCACCGGCTTGAGCCCGTCGCGCACGTCCGGCAGGGCGCGCGCGACGATGACGCTCATCGCGTAGTTGATGTAGGAGTTCTGCATCTCCTGCTGGATGTCGACCGGTTCGATCCGGCCGTGTTCCGGCGGCAGGACTTCAGTCACGACTTGAAATTCCTTTCGGGAGGTCGGAGGCCGCGGCCCGGGCGGTCCGGGCGGTCATCGCCGCGGACCGGGCGTCCGACCGGGTCGGGTGAGTTCCGGCGAGCGGGTCACACGTCGAGGAAGCCGGCGTCCTTGGCGTTGCGGGTGATGAAGGAGCGCCGGGCTTCGACGTCCTCGCCCATCAGCACGCTGAACAGCTCGTCGGCGGTGGCCGCGTCGTCCAGCGAGACCTGCAGCAGCAGCCGGGTCTCCGGGTTCATCGTGGTGTCCCACAGCTCGTCGGCGTTCATCTCGCCGAGACCCTTGTAGCGCTGGATGCCGTCGTCCTTCGGCAGCTTGCGGCCGGCGGCGGCGCCCGCCTCCAGCAGCGCGTCGCGCTCGCGGTCGCTGTAGGCGTACTCCGGCTCCGAGCGCGGCCACTTGATCTTGTACAGCGGCGGCTGCGCGAGGAACACGTGGCCGTTCTCGATCAGCGGGCGCATGAAGCGGAACAGCAGGGTGAGCAGCAGGGTGCGGATGTGCTGGCCGTCGACGTCGGCGTCGGCCATCAGCACGATCTTGTGGTACCGCAGCTTGGCCAGGTCGAACTCGTCGTGGATGCCGGTGCCCAGCGCGGTGATGATCGCCTGGACCTCGTTGTTCTTGAGGACCTTGTCGATCCGCGACTTCTCCACGTTGATGATCTTGCCGCGCAGCGGCAGGATCGCCTGGAAGCGGGACTCGCGGCCCTCCTTGGCCGAGCCGCCCGCGGAGTCGCCCTCCACGATGTAGAGCTCGCACTCCTCCGGGCTGTTGGACTGGCAGTCCTTCAGCTTGCCCGGCAGGCCGCCGATGTCCATCGCGCTCTTGCGGCGCACCAGCTCCTTGGCCTTGCGCGCGGCCATCCGCGCCTGCGCCGAGGAGACCGCCTTGTTGACGATCACCTTGGCCTCGGCCGGGTTGCGCTCGAACCAGTCGGTCAGCCACTCGAAGGCGGTGGTCTGCACGAACGACTTGACCTCGGTGTTGCCCAGCTTGGTCTTGGTCTGGCCCTCGAACTGCGGCTCGCGGACCTTCACCGACACGATCGCGGCCAGGCCCTCGCGGACGTCGTCACCGGTGAGGTTGCCGTCCTTGTCCTTGATCAGCTTCTTGTCCCGCGCGTAGCTGTTGACCACGCGGGTCAGCGCGGAGCGGAAGCCCTCCTCGTGGGTGCCGCCCTCGTGCGTGTTGATGGTGTTCGCGAAGGTGTAGACCGACTGGTTGTAGCCGGAGTTCCACTGCATCGCGATCTCCAGCTCCTGACCGGAGCCGGACGCGTTGAAGGCGACGACCTTCTTATGGATGGGTTCCTTGGTGGCGTTGATGTGCCGGACGAAGTCCTCCAGACCGCCCGGGTAGTGGAAGGTCCGCTCCTTCGCGCGGGCGGTGGTGCCGGTCGCGTCCTCGCCGGCGCCGTCCTCCTCCGCGACCCGCTCGTCGCGCAGGATCATGGTCAGGCCCTTGTTCAGGAACGCCATCTCCTGCAGCCGGCGCGCGATCGTCTCGGCGTTGTACCGGGTGGTCTCGAAGATCGTCGGGTCGGCCCAGAAGGTGATGCTGGTGCCGGTCTTGTCGGTGGTCTCACCGCGCTCGACCTGGGCGACGGGCTTGGAGTCCTCGTAGCGCTGCCGCCACACGTGACCGCCGGTGTGGATCTCGGCCTCCAGCGCGGTGGACAGCGCGTTGACCACCGAGACGCCGACGCCGTGCAGACCACCGGAGACCGCGTACGCGTCGCTGTCGAACTTGCCGCCCGCGTGCAGCACGGTCAGCACGACCTCCAGGGTCGGCTTCTTCTCCACCGGGTGCATGTCGACCGGGATGCCGCGGCCGTCGTCGATCACGCGCACGCCGCCGTCGGGCAGCAGGGTCACCTCGACGGTCGTCGCGTACCCGGCCATCGCCTCGTCGACCGAGTTGTCCACGACCTCCTGCACCAGGTGGTGCAGACCGCGCTCGCCGGTCGAGCCGATGTACATGCCCGGACGCTTGCGGACGGCCTCAAGGCCCTCAAGAACGGTGATGGATGAAGCGTTGTAATCGCTCTTCTTCGGTGCCACGGGCCTCGATTTCTCCTTGAGCCGACTGTGCTGTCAGGGTGATCGGTCGATGCCGGTTCGAACGCGACGGCGTCGAAGCACCGCTGACCACTTCGGGGCGACTGTCGTCTGCTGACGCCGCGACCAGCCATGAGCCGGTGCCGCGCACCTCACCGATGCGCTCCTCTGGCAGGCGCCTCGGCCACACCCGGTTTGATTCTACTGGTCCACCCGGACAGAAGTGGGGCAAGGACACCCCTGACTTGCTCACAGAGCGGAGAACTCGAATCAATCCACCATCCGAGAGCCGCGAGCCGCAGCTGAGGGATCTCTGCGCCGATCGGCCGCCCGCCGGCGGGGCCGGGTGCCGCGCTCAGCCGTAGGTGTCGCGCGGCCCGCGCCCCGGCACGTGCCGCGGGCCGTGCCGCCAGCTGGGCGCGGCCGGCCCCTGCACCTTGATGCGGCGGACCACGTCGCGGCCGACGCCGTCGCTGATCCGCTTGAGGATCTGCCGCTGCAGCAATCGCAGCTGGGTGGCCCAGGCGGTGGACTGGGCCTGGACGGTGAGCTCGCCGTCCTTGAGCGTCACCGGCTTGGTGTGCTCGGCGACGTCGGCGCCCACCAGCGCGGGCCACTTGGCGAACACCTGACCGCCGGAGAGGTGCTCGGTCCAGCCCCGCTCGGAGGCGATGCGGGCCGCCAGCCGGCCCAGCGGCTGCGGGTCCCTGTCGTCCGGTCCGGGCCCTGACCAGCCACGACGGCGGCGGGTCCGGATCTTGCCGCCCTTCTTCTTGGCGTCCCGGCGGCGGGCCGCGGACTGCTCGCGGGCGGCCTGCAGGGCCGCGCGGGCCAGGTCGGGGCCGCTCATCGCGGCGCCATCGCCACCGGCCACGGGCACGGTCGGTGGCGTCGGGTTATCCACACCATCCACAGAGTTATCCCCAGCTGTGGGTGAATCCGTGGGCCGGGTGGCCCCTTCGATCACGCTGGGTGAACCGTTCGGCCGCGCGCGGTCACTGGACACGTCGCACCTCGCCTTCGCGAACGTCGAATCGCGCACCGGTGAGCTCGGGCGGCACGTCCTCGGCCACCGCCGCGGTCACCAGCACCTGCTCGGCCCCGGCGACCAGTTCGGCCAGCCGGGCCCGCCGGCGCCGGTCCAGTTCGGCGAAGACGTCGTCCAGGATCAACACCGGTTCCGCGCCATCCTCGGTGAGCAGGTGGTAAGAAGCCAGCCGCAACGCCAGTACGAACGACCACGATTCGCCGTGGCTGGCGTAGCCCTTGGCGGGCAGGTCGCCGAGCAGCAGCTCCAGGTCGTCGCGGTGCGGTCCGACCAGCGACACTCCGCGCTCGATCTCCTGCGGCCGGACCCGCGCCAGCTCGGCGAGCAGCGCCGCTTCCAGCTCGTCCACGTCGGCCGCCTTGCCCATCGGCTCGCCGCATCCCTCGGGCAACGACTCGCCGAGGCTGCTGCGGTAGCGCACGTGGGCGACCCGGCCGGACGGCGCGCTGGCCTCGTCGGTCGCGGCGACGTTGGCGTAAGAGCTGGTCACGTGGGGTGCGATGGCGGCGACGAGGTCCAGTCGACCGGCCAGCAGCTCCGCGCCGAAGCGCGCCAGGTGCCCGTCCCAGACCTCCAGCGTCCGCAGATCCGCCTTGCCGCCGCCGCGCCGCGCCGCTCCGGCGGACTTCAGCAGCGCGCTCCGCTGCTTGAGCACCCGCTCGTAGTCGGAGCGCACGCCCGCGTACCTCGGTGCGCGGGCGACGAGCAGCTCGTCGAGGAAGCGGCGGCGTTCGCCCGGGTCGCCGCGCACGATCGCCAGGTCCTCCGGCGCGAACAGCACGGTGCGCAGGATGCCCAGCACGTCGCGGGGCTTGCCGGCCGCGCCGCGGTTGATCCGCGCGCGGTTGGCCTTCCCCGGCGTGATCTCCAGTTCGACTAGCAGCTCGCGACCGCTGTTGACCACGGCGGCCCGCACCACGGCGCGCGATGTGCCGTCGCGGACCAGCGGCGCGTCGGAGGCGACGCGGTGCGAACCGAGGGTCGCGACGTATCCGACGGCCTCGACCAGGTTCGTCTTGCCCTGCCCGTTCGACCCGACGAGCACGGTGATCCCCGGCTCCAGCGCCAGGTCGGCGTGCGGCCAGGACCGGAAGTCGGTCACCTGCAAATGACGGACGTACACGACGATCCAACTTAGCGGTCGGCCGATCCGACCCGAGAGCACTTCACGTTCCTCGGGCGGATCGGTGGGGTGGAACGAGCGGAGCTCGACCTGACGAGCGGTCGGCACCGAACTGCGAACCGTTCGCCGACAACCGGCGATTTGTCGACAAATCGCCTTGACGACCTCCGCTGCCGGGTCGACATGTCGACCCGGCAGCGGGATCAGATCACTTCTCGGTCTTGGTGGTCGCGTGGCCGCCGAACTGGTTGCGCAGGGCGGCGACGGCCTTCATGGCCGGCGAGTCCTCCTGGCGGGAGGCGAAGCGGGCGAACAGCGCCGCGGTCATCACCGGGGTCGGCACCGCGTTGTTGATCGACTCCTCCACCGTCCAGCGGCCCTCGCCGGAGTCGTTGACGTACCCGCGCAGCTCGGACAGCTCCGGGTCCTCGTCCAGCGCCCGGACCAGCAGGTCCAGCAGCCAGGAGCGGACCACGGTGCCGCGGCTCCACGCCTTGATCGTCTCGGGCACGTTGGTGACCACGCCCGATGCGGACAGCAGCTCGAAGCCCTCGGCGTAGGCCTGCATCAGGCCGTACTCGATGCCGTTGTGCACCATCTTCGCGTAGTGCCCGGCGCCCACCGGCCCGGCGTGCGCGAAGCCCTCCTCGCGCGGCCCCTCCGGGCGCAGCGCGTCGAAGATCGGCATGGCGCGCTCGACGTCCGCGGCGTCGCCACCGGCCATCAGGCCGTAGCCGTTCTTCGCGCCCCACACGCCACCGGAGACGCCGACGTCGAGGTACTTGATCCCGTTCTCGGCGAGCAGCGCGGCGTTGGCCTGGTCGTCGGTGAACTTCGAGTTCCCGCCCTCGATCACCAGGTCACCGGCGGAGAGCAGCCCGGCCAGCTCCTCGACCGTCTGCCGGGTCGGGTCGCCGTGCGGCACCATGATCCACACGATCCGCGGGCCGGCCAGCTTCTGCACCAGCTCCGCGATCGAGGCGACGTCGCTGACCTCCGGATTGCGGTCGTAACCGACGACGTCGTGTCCAGCGGCGCGCAGCCGCTCACGCATGTTGAAACCCATTCGGCCGAGACCGACAAGTCCGAGTTGCACCGGATCTCCTCTGCGAGCTGTGTTTCCACTGGTCGGTCGGCGCGCGAGGTGGGACCGAGCCAGCTGAATCGATCTGACCGGAGCCTAACCGCCGACGGCGCGGACACCGGCCGGACCGGGCACCGGATGTGACCCATCCTTCTTCGGTTCGTGCTGGGCGAGCCGCGCCGCGGCAGGTGGATCAGCCGGGCAAGCGGACCGGCATCAGCAGGTACAGGTAGCCCTCGGCCACGTTGCCGTCCTCGTCGACCGGCTTGATCAGCGCCGGCCGGTTGGAGGTCGTGAACTGCAGCTGGGCGCGGTCGGTCTTCATCGCACCGAGGCCGTCGAGCAGGTACGTCGGGTTGAACGCGATGGTCAGCGGCTCACCGGAGAGCTCCACCGCGAGCTCCTCCTCCGCGCTGCCCTCGTCGTCGCCGCCGGCGGTCAGCCGCAGCACCCGGTCGGAGAACTCCAGGCGCACCTGGGTGCCGCGCTCGGCGACCAGCGACACGCGCTTGATCGCCTCGATCAGCGGGCCGACGCTGATGTTGGCGGTCACCGCGCTCTCGGCGGGCAGCAGCTGGCGGTACTTCGGGAACTCCGCGTCCAGCAGGCGCGTGGTGTTGCGGCGGGAGGTGCCGGACAGGCCGAGCAGTCCGTCACCGGAGGCCAGCGAGATCTCCACCTTGCTCGCCCCGGCGCCGAGGGTCTTGGCCGAGTCGGCGAGGGTCTTGGCCGGGACCAGCACCGAGGTGTCGCCGATCGTGGTGCCCGGCTCCCAGGTGATCTCGCGCATCGCCAGCCGGAACCGGTCGGTGGCGACCATGGTCAGCTTGTCGGCGTTGATCTCCATCCGGATGCCGGTGAGCATCGGCAGCGTGTCGTCCTTGCCCGCGGCGACCGCGACCTGGCCGACCGCCTCGCCGAACAGGTCGGTGGGCACCGAGCCGACGTGCTCGGGCATCGCGGGCAGCTCGGGGTAGTCCTCCACCGGCATGGTCGGCAGGCTGAACTTGGAGCTGCCGCAGGTGATGGTGACGCGCGTGCCGTCGACGGTGAGCTCCACCGGACGTGCGGGCAGCGCCTTGGTGATGTCGGCCAGCAGCCGCCCGGAGACCAGCGTCTTGCCGCTGGCGTCGATCGAGGCGTCGATGGTGACCTGTGCGGAGACCTCGTAGTCGAAGCCGGAGATGGTCAGCGCCTCTCCGGAACTCGCATCGAGCAGCACCCCGCCCAGCACCGGAACCGGCGGCCGCGACGGAAGGCTGCGCGCGACCCAGGCGACGGCGTCGGCGAGACCGTCACGTTCCACGCGGATCTTCATGGGTGTCCTTTCGGTTTCAGCCGTGAGCGGGCTGCCGAGAACTGTCTCCGAGCTCCAAGGCTCATTGGTGGGTCGTGGTGCTCCGGCCCCGCGCGGGGTGGAGCGATCCCCGCACGGACGCCCCTAGGCACCGACCGGCCCGAGCAGCAGGACTGCGGCGCGAAGTTCGTCGGGGCTGCCTCCGCGGGAGTTCCACCGTAGAGCGTGCGCTGCGATCTCCGCATCCGGGTCCGAGCAGTTCGTCAGCCCGTCCAGGCCCGCCGAGCCGAGTTGTCCACTTATCCACCGGCCCTTACTTCTGTTCTCTTTTTTCTTCTGGAAGAACAAAAGACCGCAGTAGTAGTAAGGGCTGTGAGTTGTGGGGACAACCGTCGTTTGGGCTGGTCGCGCGGCGTGGCCGGATGTGGATGACCACGGGATGTAACCGTGGACTACGACAACCGGGTGGTGGACAACTTCGGCCCTCCTCCGAGCAGTCCACAACCATCCCCAGTTGTCCACAGTTCCATCCACAGTTCGACCCCCCGGTTGTACCCAGCCCCTGTGGTTTTCGGCTGTTCCACCGGTCAGGTTGTGGGCAAACCTGTGGGCTCCCTGTGGTCAACCGCCGTCCGGGTTGTGGGCAGACCGCCACAACCTGTGCACAGCCTGTGGATGAATTGGGGAAAACTCCAGGTCAGCCCTGGGGATGCAAAAACTGTGGACAGCTCGGCCTCCGGCGGACTTTTCTGCTGCCGGGGTGAGGCGAAGGCCACCCGGCCGCCCAGAAAAGTTCGCCGCTCCAAGGCCTGCCACGTGCGCGCAGCGCGCTCGCGCGACCTCGGAACGTGTCCGTCCACGCCTGAATAGACGCCTGAACCCCCTCGCCCGGTTGGCATCGGAGCCTCCGGAGCCGTCGCCGGACGCCGAACTTTTCTGTCGGAGGGGGTGTCCCTGGGCAGATGGCCCCAGCAGAAAGATGTGCGCACCCGCCGCCTGGCGCTCGATGCGGCCCGCGGAGGTGCGCTCGCCTCGCGGCCGGCCTACCTCCGGGCCGCGCGCATCCGCGCGAGACCTTTCTGCTGGAGGAGGTGCGCCGCGCGAGGTCGGTCGGACAGAAAAGATCCGCGATGCGACCCGGGCGTCAGCACACCGGCCGGACGGGGGAATGTCCGGCAGCGGCCGACCGTCATCCGGGGACGCTGAACGTCCGCACGTCACGCGGCAGCGGCCGGGAGGTGCGGAGAGAGGTGAACGATCTGCTCGAGCCGTCGCGTGCACCGCGCGGGAAGGCAGATCCAGGAGGCGTCGTGACGAGCGCTCGAACTAGGCCCAGCGGCGCACCTCGTGGAGTGGTCGAACCGGGGAGCACAGCGGTTCCACCGCGCGGACCAGCCGATGCGCAGCCAAGAACTACCTGGACTGCTGCTTGATCCTGGCGGTCAGCTCCTGCACGTGCTCGTACACGCGGCGCCGCTCGGCCATCTCCTTGCGGATCTTCTTGTCCGCGTACATCACCGTGGTGTGGTCGCGGCCGCCGAAGTACTGGCCGATCTTGGGCAGCGAGGAGTCGGTGAGCTCCCGGCACAGGTACATCGCGATCTGGCGCGCCTGCGCCAGCGCCTTGGTCTTGCCGGGACCGCAGAGGTCGTCGATGGTCACGCCGAAGTAGTCCGCGGTGACCGCCATGATCGTCGGCGCGGTGATCTCCGGGGTCTGCGAGTCCGGGATCAGGTCGCGCAGCACGATCTCGGCGAGCTGCAGGTCGACGGGCTGCCGGTTCAGCGACGCGAACGCGGTGACCCGGATCAGCGCGCCCTCCAGCTCGCGGATGTTGCGCTCGATGCGGGAGGCGATGAACTCCAGCACGTCGGCCGGCGCGTTCATCCGGTCCTGGGCCGCCTTCTTGCGCAGGATCGCGATGCGGGTCTCCAGCTCGGGCGGCTGGATGTCGGTGATCAGACCCCACTCGAAGCGGGTGCGCAGCCGGTCCTCCAGGGTGCGCAGGCCCTTGGGCGGCCGGTCGGAGGACACCACGATCTGCTTGTTCGAGTTGTGCAGCGTGTTGAAGGTGTGGAAGAACTCCTCCTGAGTTCCTTCCTTGCCCTCCAGGAACTGGATGTCGTCCACCAGCAGCACGTCGACGTCGCGGTATCGCCGCTGGAAGGCGACCTGGCGGTCATCGCGCAGCGAGTTGATGAAGTCGTTGGTGAATTCCTCGGTCGAGACGTAGCGGACCCGCATCCCGGGGAACAGGCGCTGCGTGTAGTGCCCGACCGCGTGCAGCAGGTGCGTCTTGCCGAGACCGGACTCGCCCCAGATGAACAGCGGGTTGTACGCGCGGGCGGGTGCCTCGGCCGCGGCCACCGCGGCGGCGTGCGCGAACCGGTTCGACGAGCCGATGACGAACGTGTCGAAGGTGTACTTCGCGTTCAGCCTGGTCTGCGAGGTCGGCGGGGCGTGCTTCGGCGCGGTGAACGGCTGGCCCTGCTGCGGCTCGGCGACCGGTTGCCCGGCGCGGCCGAAGGTCGGCCAGTTCTCCCCGCTCTTCTCCTCGGGGGCGGCTTCCTCGGTCTCCGGCTCGGACTCCTCGGCTTCGCCGTCGGCCTCCAGCGGCTGCGGGATCTCGCCGCCGGGCCACTTGAACTCCGCGGTCGGGAAGTCGATCTCCGGCTTGGGCTCGGGAGCGGCGTGCCTGCCCTCCCCGACGCTGGGGATCGAGCCGGTGTGCGCGGTGTTGCCGAAGGCCTCCGGCGGCCGGTAGCCCTCGGCGGTGCCGAAGTTCTCCGGTGCGCGGCCCAGGCCGGTCGTGGTGAAGAAGGGCTGTGCGGGCTGATCGCCGGTGCGACCGCTCCACTGATCAGCGGGAGCGGGTGCGGCGACCGGCCGGGTAGGTGCGGGAACCGCGGTGTCCACCTTCACCGCCAGCGACACGTCCCGGCCGAGGCGGCGGGACAGGGCGTCGGTGATGGGATCGCGCAGCGCGCGCTCGATGGCTTCCTTCGCGAAGTCGCTCGGCGCGGCGAGCAGCGCAGTCCCGTCCAGCAGTCCGATCGGACGGGTCACGCGCATCCACGCGCGTTGCTGAGGTGAGAGCGTGCCGGAGGACAGCTCCTGCACCACCTCGCCCCAGACTCGAACGAGATCGGCCTGGTGGTCGGACACCGCCTTGCTCCCCTCCCCTCGCTCGCGCGGCCCCCGTTTGCGGTCCCTGAAGCCGGGCTCCCACAGTGCTCGGGTGCGGCGATGTCACGGGACGGTGGGGCCGAACCCCGGGGATCACCTGTTCGGGAAGATCTCCACAGAGTTGTCCACAACTTGTGTATGAAGGTACGGCAGACCACGGCGGTGTCGCCCCCAGGGTCCGTCGTACCGCTGCGATCGAGGTCAGAGCGCCCCGCGACAAGATCTCTCGGCCGCGGACTGCGCATCGCAGGCGGTGCACGCTAACAAGGTCGCGCGGCGGTCACAAGGTGAGTCCCGGGGATGCCGGCAAGATCGCGATGTGGCAGCCTGGTCGCCGGTACCGGGCGTGCGGTCGAGCTTATCCCGACCCCGGTAGTGCGAGCTCCGGAGGCACTGCGTACTCTCGTACAGTCCCCGCTTTCCTGAGCGGGCATGTCACTGCGCCGAGATTTCGGCGTCGTGCGCCGCTCGGTAACGCCGATCTTCGCACGGGTTGGCGACCGCGGCTCGGGAAGAAAAGGGACACCTTGACCGAACCGTGGTTCACCGTGGCCATCGGTGCCTGTAGTAACCGGGAGATCCGACCGTGAGCAAGGGCAAGCGCACTTTCCAGCCGAACAACCGCCGTCGTGCCAGGAAGCACGGCTTCCGGCTGCGCATGCGCACTCGCGCCGGCCGGGCCATCGTGGCCTCGCGCCGTCGCCAGGGCCGCGCGCGCCTGACTGCCTGATCGCGTCCGGCCGTGCTTCCCGCGGCAGCCCGGCTGACCAGGAGCCAGGAGTTCCGCCTGGTGGTCCGTCGTGGTCGCCGGTCCGGGCGCTCCCGCCTGGTGGTCCACGTGCTGCGACCGGACCAGGCACCGGAGTCCGGGCGGTACCGCGGCGAGGCCTTACCGGAAGCCGAGGCGAATACGGCACCCACCCGGAAATCGACTGGTTCGACCCGGGTGGGTTTTGTCGTGAGCAAAGCCGTGGGCAGCGCTGTGATCCGGCACCGGGTCACGCGCCGCCTGCGCCATCTGATGCGTG